>NZ_DATFZD010000202.1:0-4820 GCF_035314665.1 Mycobacterium sp.
TGCGCCTCCCCGACGCGCCGCTGTCCGCGGCGGTCACGCCCGACGGCACCGGCGTCTACGTCATCGGCATGCAGTCACTTGTCGCCGTCGACTTCCCGACCAAAATCGCGGAGATCATCCCCGCCGGGGAGATGCCGCGCCAGATGAAGTTCAGTCGCGACGGCGCGCTAGCATGCGTCACCGATCTCGCGTCATCCGCCGTCGTGGTGCTCGACACGATCACCAACTCGGTGATTAGCGCAGTCCAACTGGATGGCCATCCAGAAGCGGTGGCGCTCAGCGGTGATGATGAGCTGCTCTACGTCGCCGACTACTGGGGCGGCACCCTTTCCGCCATCTCGATCGCGTCGGTCGTGCGCGACGCGGAAGCGGCGTGAATCCGCCCGGTTTACCGTTGCCGTTGCGTGCGTTTGAATGCCACGCTCATTTCGCGTCTCCCTGCGGGTTTGTGGTTCTGATCTTGCCGCTCGCGGCCTCGCTGGGCTGGGGTCTTACGGTAACTGCGCCAGCGACGGTGAACTGCGTCGAGCACGGGGCACCGACAGCACCGCCGGATCCGAGAGGGACAACACCATGATCGATGATCATTCCCTCGACGACCTGACCCTCCACCAGAAGGCAAGCCTGGGCAGCGGCGCTTCTTTCTGGCGCACCAAGACGGTCGCCGGGTTGCCCGCCACGGCCTTGGCCGACGGGCCGCACGGAGTCCGTGCCCAGGTGGGCGCCGACGACCATCTCGGCATTGCCCCGAGCGCCCCGGCGACCTGTTTCCCGCCGGCTGCCGGGCTGGCCCAGAGTTGGGATCCGCAACTCGTCGAGCGGGTGGGCGCCGCCCTGGCCGACGAGGCCCGCGCGCTCGGTGCCGGCGTATTGCTAGGTCCCGGCGTGAACATCAAGCGTGATCCCCGTGGTGGCCGCAACTTCGAGTACTACTCCGAGGACCCGCATCTCAGCGGTGTGCTCGGCGCGGCGTGGGTTCGGGGATTGCAGAGCCACGGCGTCGGCGCATCGGTCAAACACTTCGCGGCCAACAACGCCGAGCACGACCGGATGCGCTCGGACTCTCAGGTCGACACTCGGGCGCTACGGGAGATCTACCTCAAGAGTTTCGAACGAGTGGTCACCGAGTCTTGGCCGTGGACGGTCATGTGCTCCTACAACAAGATAAACGGTGTCTACGCATTCGAGAACCGATGGCTGCTCACCGAGATCCTGCGCGGCCAATGGGGATTCGACGGCGTCGTCGTCAGCGACTGGGGTGCGGTCGGTGACCGGGTGTCGGCGATGGCCGCAGGGCTAGACCTCGCGATGCCCGGTGGCGACCCCGCCCTTGATAACGCGGTCGTCGCTGCGGTCGAGGCGGGCAAACTGGACGAAGCCACGGTCGACGCGGCAGCCCGAAATGTCCTCACCATGTTGCAGCGCATCGCCGACGGTGCACCAAGGGCTTGGCCCGTCGACCTAGACGCCCACCATGCCCTGGCTCGAGAGGTCGCGGGGCGCTGCGTCGCACTGCTGAAGAATCAAGACGGCCTCCTTCCGCTCGACCCCGGCCGTGCGTTGGCGGTCATCGGGTCGTTCGCCGAGCAGCCCCGCTATCAGGGCGGCGGGAGTTCCCATGTAAACGCTGCCCGGCTTGACATTCCGCTGGAGCAGATCCGAAAGCACGCCCCCGGCGACGTCTTCTACGCACCTGGCTTCGGTGTGGACGGGGACGCGGATCGCCTCCGAGACGACGCTGCCGCGATCGCTGCCAGCGCCGACGTCGCGGTCGTGTTCCTAGGGCTCACCGAGCGCGAGGAATCCGAAGGGTTCGATCGAAGCAACATCGATCTGCCTGAACAGCAGCTGCATGTGTTGCGGGCGGTGGTGGCGGTGCAGCCGCGCACCGTCGTGGTGCTATCCCATGGAGGTGCGGTAAGGCTCGCCGAAGTGGACTGGCTGGCGCAAGCGATCCTCGACGGCGGTCTGCTTGGCCAAGCCGGCGGTGGAGCGATCGCCGACGTGTTGTTCGGCACCGTCAATCCTTCTGGCCGCCTTGCGGAGACGGTTCCGGTTCGCCTTGAGGACGCGCCCTCGTTTCTGAACTTCCCCGGGGAGAACTCCCAAGTCCTCTATGGCGAGAGCATCTACGTCGGTTACCGCTGGTACGACGCGCGCAAGATCGACGTGACCTACCCCTTCGGTCACGGCCTGTCATACACCACGTTCTCCTACGGTGCGGTTCACGTCGAATCCGACGACGACAACGTCCTGGTCATGCTTCCCGTCACTAACACCGGTGATCGTGACGGTCGTGAGATCGTCCAGGTGTATGTGTCGAAGCCGAGCTCGAGCGTGCGGCGAGTGCCTAAGGACCTGAAGGGATTTCAAGCAATCGACCTCGCCGCCGGGACAACGGCGGAGGTAACAATTCGCATCCCCCGCAACGACTTGGCCTACTGGGAGGAGCGTATTGACGGCTGGATCGTCGAGGGCGGCGCATACACGATCCACGTCGGCAGTTCCAGCAAGGACATCCGCTGCGCTACGGTCGTCGAGGTCAGCGGTGACAAGGTGAACCTCCCGCTGACCGAGGATTCCACGATCGGGGAAGTTATGGCGCATCCGACGGCCGGACCGCTGTTCGCCTCCCTCGCCGCGCCGACCATGGCATCGATGGCCGACACTTTGGACACTGCACTCGGCGTGGACATCGCCCGGGTGGCGGCGTCGATTCCGCTGGGCCGCATCGCTGCATTCGGTGGCGGATTCACCCGTGAGACGCTAGACCGGTTCCTGGAGCAATTCCGCGACTAATCACAGGCCGGATACCTTGTCAATGCGACGTATCCCCGAAAATCCCTCTTCGACGCGGCAACGCGCAAGGCCACTCCGGTAGAACTGCTGCAGCGATCGCGCCGCCGGCGATGCGCCTGTTCGCCGAGCCACCGGCCGAGCTGGATGCGGCCTCGCTGCGCACGATCGTGCAGGTCAATTGCGAATTGTTCATTGCATTCGGCGACGTGCCGCTCCCACTCATGAACCGTCGGTTCGGATAACCGATCGCACAGTTATGGAACGGCCGCCCGTTGTTCCTGTTATCGGACATCGTTCTGCTCTCGGTGGACGACTGCACTTCACCGTGCGGTTTCAGTCCGGGATGGCAAGCAGCACACGGCCATTTCGGGGCCCCTTGTCGACGTGGTCATGGGCTGCGGCGATCTCGGCGAGCGGGTGAGCGGGCGCGACGGGAATGTTCAATGCGCCGACTTGGGCGGCTGCGGTCAAATCTGCGGCCGCCTGCTGTTTGGCTTCAGGCGAGAAGTCGTCGCTGCCGAGCAGCCTCAATGTGACGTTGGCGAACAACAGTGGCCAGAACGGTATTTCGGGTCGGTCGACGCGGCTCGCGTACGCAGCGATGACCGCTTCATTGGCCACCACCGCCGCGTCCAGGTCGGCATTGCCGGAGAAAGCCACATCCACGATACGGTCCACCCCGTCGGGGGCACGTTCACGGATGGCGGCCACCGGATCAGTGTCGTCGAGCGCGATGGGATGCGAAACCGCCGCATTGTCAACCTTTTCGAGGTCGCCGATGCGAACCACCGTGCCGATCACGGTGGCTCCGGCCCAGTGCGCCAGCTGAGCAGCCAGCGAACTGACCGAGCCCAGCACCCCATGCACCAGGATCGTCTTGCCCGCGACGGCCCCGTCGCTGAAAACGGCCCGATGCGCGGTGATGCCCGGGATGCCGAGGCACGCGCCGATGTCGTCGGAGACTTCATCCGGAAGCGGAACCGCCTGCGCCTCCGGCACGCACGTCAACTGTGCTGCGGTGCCGAACGGCCGGTAGGACTGGGCGCCGTAGGTCCATACCCGTTGCCCGATCCGGTTGACGTCCACGCCGTCGCCGACGGCATCGATCACACCGGCGCCGTCACTGTGCGGGATGATCCGCGGGTAGCTCATCGGATTGCTCTGCGAGGCTGACCGCTTCTTCGTGTCCCCTGGATTGATACCGGAGAGCCTGAGTCGAACCCTTACTTCACCCGGTCCCGGTTCGGGGTCGGGCATCTCGCCGACCTGCAGCACCTCAGCGGCAGGGCCCTGCCGGTCGTACCACGCTGCCAGCACGTCGGCACCTCCACGGGCAGGATATACATTCCATGGAATGATAATGCTGATTCGGCGGCGTGCCTAGACCGGCGTCAGGCGCTCCGTTGCTCCTCGTCGACGCTCCCGTTCGCAGCGCGCAGCTTGACGATGGTCGAGTGCAACTGCTGCAACGAGCGCGCCGAGACCGCCGACCCGATGCGGTTCTCCAGTTCGTCCTCAAAAGCCTTGGCGGCCTTGGTCAGGACTCGCCGTCCCGCGGCGGTGAGCTCGATGACGGAGGACCGGCCGTCGTCGGGATTCGCGCGTCGAACGCAGTAGCCCGCGGCTTCGATGCGGTCTACAAGCTTGCTGGTTCCACCGATTGTTATCGACAGTTCCTCGGCGATGTCGTTCACCCGGCATGATGGATGACGCGCGATGACCTGCATTGGCTCCAACCTGCTCAGCGGCAGGTCGAAGTTGGCGCGCAGCCGAGCATCAACGCCGTTCCACAGCTCGGTTTCAAAGCGCACCAACTGATGGAAAAGATCAAGCAAATCGGTCATGACCATCCCAAGCGACTGCGGCGTTGCTTCAACTCAAAGACCATTCCACGTTAACAACTTGCCTATCGCCCAGTACCGACGTCAAAGCTTCTGCGACAAGACAGTTGCGAAGGTGTGGGTGTCGCCGGGCCAGCGCGCCGATATGTAGCTGCCGTCGTCGACGACGAACGCCGGCCG
>NZ_DATFZD010000203.1:0-9944 GCF_035314665.1 Mycobacterium sp.
CGGCGGTATTGATGAACTGTGGAAGGACCTCGGGGCCGCCGGCCTGCTCGGGTTGCACCTGCCCGAAGATTACGGGGGCGGCGGCGGAGGCATGTCCGAGGCCGTCGTTGTGGTCGAGGAACTCGCCGCGCACGGCATGCCACTGCTGGTCTGGGTCATCTCGCCAGCAATCTGCGGCAGCATCCTGGCCCACCACGCCTCGGAAGACATGAAGCAGCAGTGGCTGCCAGTGATCGCCGATGGCACCAAGATCATGGCGTTCGGCCTGACCGAGCCCGACGCCGGATCCAACAGCCACAACGTCAAGACCACCGCGCGACGCACCGAAACCGGTTGGACCATATCGGGTTCCAAGTACTACATTTCGGCCGTTGATCAAGCCGACGCGCTACTCGTCGTCACTCGCGACGCCGACCACTCGACGCCCGAGAAAAGCGCGCTGTCGCTGTTCGTGGTGCCCACCGACAGTCCAGGGCTGTCGTTTCAGCAGATCGACACCTCGATCGTGTCGCCGGACAAGCAATTCACGGTGTACTTCGACAACGTTCAGGTCGGGCATGATGCCCTGATCGGAACCGCCGGCAACGGACTTCGGCAGGTGTTCGACGGACTGAACCCCGAGCGGATCTTGGTCGGCGCCCTCTGCGGTGGCATCGGCCGCTATGCGATTGGCAAAGCGGCCGCGTATGCCAAAGAGCGTCAAGTCTGGTCCACACCGATCGGCGCCCACCAGGGCATCGCCCATCCGCTTGCCGAAGCGCACATCGCCGTGGAGCTGAGCCGGATGGCCACCGTCCGCAGCGCCGAACTCTTCGATGCGGGCGAAAACGCCGGCGAGGCTGCCAACATCGCGAAGTTCTCCGCCTCCGAAGCCGCGCTTAGGGCGCTCGACCAGGCGATCCAGACCCACGGCGGTAACGGCCTTTCCCACGAGTACGGGCTGTCCGAGTTGTGGTTCGTGACACGCCTGATGCGCACCGCGCCGGTCAGCCGGGAGATGGTGCTGAACTACATCGCCCAGTCGTCACTAGGTCTCCCCCGCTCCTACTAGGTTCTGAAGAGGAAATCTACGTGAGCACAGCGCAATTCGACGTCATCGTCATCGGAGCCGGTGCCGGTGGCCTGTTCACCGCCGCCCGCCTCGCGCATCAGGGCTACCGGACTCTCGTCGTGGAACGTCTCGACAAGGTCGGCGGCCGTGCCTCCACCGATGACATCGACGGCTTCAAGGTCAACAACGGCGCCATCGTCATCGAGGTCGGCGGCATCACCCAACAGACCTGCGAAGCGGTCGGCGCCCCGTTCGACATCCGCGAGCCCAAGCCCACGCTGCTGTATCGCATCGGCGGCAAGGATGTCGATGTCACCGGCGGCGGCTGGGGCTTGCTGCTCGGTAAGCTCACCCGTCAGGGCGCCAAGCTGGTGAAGGGTATCGGCGCGGCACGCAACGACTCGGGCTTACCCGAAGACGAGATCTCCACCGCCGACTGGGTATCGCGTTACACGAAAAACGAACGGGTGCATGGCATCTTCCGTAACATGTGCGCCTCGATCTTCGCCGTGGGTTCCGAGGATCTGCCGGCGCGGGTATTCCTCACCTACTTCACCCGCAAGAGTGCGTTCAAACGGTTTGGGTTCCATCCGGAGGGCACCATTGGTTTGTGGCGAGGCCTCGCAAACGCGATCGAGTCGCACGGTGGTCAGGTGTGGCTGTCCACCCCTGTCGTCAAGGTTATTTCCGACGGCCCCACAGTCACGGGCGTGCAGGTGACCCGCGACGGCGAGGCCATCACCGTGAGTGCGCCGGTAGTGGTAAGCGACATCGGCCCGGCGGCCACGGTCAAGCTCCTCGGTGAGGACAACGTCCCGGACAACTACCAAGATCTGGTGAAGAAGGGTGACCGACCCACCGCGATGATCTCGGTCAATTTCGCCAGTCAGGAGCGATTGGTTGACGTACCAGGGATGTTGAGCTTTGCGAAATCGCGGCGGCTGGCCTATATCGCCAATTTCACCGACACGTGCCCCGAGATGGCACCGCCGGGGTGGAACCTCTACGTCGGCACCGCGGTCCCGAAGCCTTCGATCGGCGATTTTGACGACGAAACCGAGACCGAACTGCTGCTGGAGGACTTGCGCGACACCATCGATCGGTTTGACGAGCGCGCGAGGATCCTGAATATCGCTGTAACGCGTGATAATTGGCCGCCACAGCGAGCGGTCTCCGGATTTGATCTGCCCCACGGCACACCGTTCGCGGGATTATGGAACGTAGGTGACGCGGTCAAGGAATACGCCAATGGCGGCACCACAGCGTGCGCCGAAACGGCCCAACTGGTGGTCGACAAGATCGTCGCGGCGCACCAGCCGGCTGCCGCTCTGCACCGACAGGGCTGACTATCATCTCTCAACCACATCCCTCTGACGCCGATTTCGCGGACGCTTACTCAAGGGCGTGGACGTTGGAGCCCGTCGAACTACTTGAATTCTTTGCGGCCGACGGCTGTTACGTCGACGTTGCAATGGACGCGACGTACACCGGTCGCGAAGAAATAGCTCGTTTCCACCGCTGGATGTTGAAATTCGCTCCCGATTCCGCGATTGCGTTCAGTGATGGCTGCGCGGCCGATGGCCGGTTGTACCTCCAATGGGTGTGGAGCGGAACGTTCGAAGGTGCATTGCGGCTACCGGACGGCTCGTTGGTCGAATCGACCGGAGCAAAGTTCAGCGTCCCAGGCGTCGCCGCGTGCCGCTACGCGGCCGACGGCAAGCTGCTGAGTCATCGGGACTACTGGGACCTGAACACCGTGCTAAGGCAAGTCGGCGACCCTTGACGACATCGCACCAAGACCTCCAGCGCGCACCAATCGTATTGCTGCACGGCGCCACATCGTCGGCCAGAGCGTGGGATGCTCTACTACCCGCACTGGGTGCGAAACACCGTGTCTTTGCGCCCACGCTAGCCGGCCATCTCGGTGGTCCACCCTTACCGGCTGGATCTGAAGGTGTGATCGGCCGGATCGTCGACGCCACATGTCGTCAGCTCGACGAGGCAGAAATCGACACAGCGCATCTAGTGGGAAATTCGCTGGGAGGGTGGATCGCACTCGAACTCGCCCGACGCGGTCGGGCACGATCTGTTCTGGCGTTGTCGCCGGCCGGAGCGTGGCGCTCGGGTCGCGATCTCCGACGGCTGCTCATGCTGTTTCGTGGCGCCGGCGCGCTTGCGCGGGCCAAGACGATGCCCGACCTCGCTGCGCGCAAGCGGGTGCGCCGGGTTCTCTTGCGGGTCATGGCGGAACACGCCGACCGCATGACGCCGGCGCAGGCGGCGGCGGCGTTCGAGGACGTCGCCGGGTGCACCGTGCTTACTGACATTCTCGACGGTGCGCGTGACAACGGCCCGATTCAGCCGATCGCGGATGTCGCCTGCCGTCTGCGTATCGCCTGGAGCCTGCATGACCGCGTCCTGCCATTCATGCACTACGGCGCACCCATGCTGGCTGCCGTCCCCGCAGCCGAGTTCGAGCTCCTGCCCGGGGTAGGACACGTGCCGATGATCGACGACCCGGTCCTAGTGGCCAACACGATTCTCGCTTTTGTCGAAGGAGTCCCGTTGTGAACCCCAACCGCCGCACCAGTTACAACGTTTTGCACCTTTGCAACTACTCGATCCTGATCCTCTGCATCGTCGGATTGCTTGGCTTCGCCGTATTTGGCGGGTTCTTTCCGCCACCCGGGGCCTATCTCTCGGCTGAACAGATCGCCGCGTACTTCCGGCAGAACAGCGTCGACATCCGCATTGGAATGGTGTTGATGTTCTTGTCGATGCCCTTCTATCTCACCTGGACCATCGCCATGTCCAAGCTCATGGAGCGCATGCAGAAGGATTCCATGAACGTCCTGCCGCAGCTGCAGGCGATCAGCGGCGCGGTCGCGATGATCACCTTGCTGGGGCCGGCAATCTGTTGGATGACCGCGGCTTTTCGTCCCGGCGTTCGGTCCAACGAAGACATTCAGTTGTTGTATGACCTCGGCTGGTTCGTATTCGACCCGCCGTTCATGATCTTTGCCATCCAGTGGGGTGCAATCGGTTTCGCCATGCTGACCGACAAGCGGGAAAAGCCACTGTACCCGTCGTGGATCGCCTGGGTGGGCTTCTTCACGTGTGCAACGTTCATCTCGACCACGATGATTTCGTTCATGACCCACGGGCCATTCGCTTGGCAGGGTTTGATCACGTTCTGGCTCGTGTTTTGCATGTTCTTCGTGTACCTCTTTGCCATCGTGCCGTTGACCCGCACGGCATTGAGGCGACTAGAGGCGGAAGACAGAGAGCACGAAGGGGCGACAGGTGCCTGACGGACGCCATACGGTCTTGACACGGCACCCGCCCGACGAACCAAGGGATCACGCGTTCCTGCCGACCAGACACGTACCCGGTGAACAGGGTGTATGGGTGCTGATCTTCGGTGACATGCTCCTCTTCACGATGTTGTTTGGGGCGTATCTAAACAGCCGCAGTCACAATCGGGCGCTGTTCGCGGAGTCTCAGACGGCACTGAACCAAACGTTGGGTGCGATCAACACGCTGGTGCTGCTCTGCAGCTCCATGTTGATCGCGTTGGCGGTTCTGGCGATGAGAAGCACGCAATGGCGCCACCTCTCGGCCCGCCTCACCTTGGCGGGCGCATTGGTGGGCTCGTGCTTCGTGGTCGTAAAGGTCGTCGAGTACCGCGAAAAGGTCACAGCGGGCATCACGCCGAGCACCAACGAGTTCTTTCTGTACTACTTCGCGCTGACCGGATTGCATCTCGTGCACGTGATCGTTGGATTGACCGTACTGACGGTCCTTTGGCGGCTCGCGCGCAAACCTAAGGCGACACGAACCCGAGTCGCCGTCTTCGAGGGCGGTGGATGTTTTTGGCACATGGTGGATCTGTTGTGGCTCATCATCTTTCCGCTCGTCTTTCTGGTGCACTGATCATGACGACGTTGGTGCGGAACAAGGCGTCGCTGGCCTGGTCGGTTCTCGTTGTGTTGACTCTGGCTCAGTGGATGATCGGGAGCCAGATCGCGGGCGGTGGCCCACATGTGGCAGCCTGCTTGGTGATCTTCGTAGTGGCCGTTTTCAAGGCTCGCTTGGTGGGACTCTACTTCATGGAGCTTCGCTCAGCGCCGTGGGCGTTACGCTGCCTGTTCGAACTCTACTGCGTTGCCCTGCTTGGGGTTCTGTCGGTGATGTACCTATTCGGATGACGGCGCCTCGTCCAGCATCGGCGATCGCATATTTGCTCGCAGACGCCGTGACGTTGCCCTACCTCGCGTGATGAAACCGCATCATCGCGCGATGTCTCGTCCGATGATCTCCTTCATGATCTCGGTGGTCCCCCCGTAAATTGTCTGGACCCGGGTATCGAGAAACGCTCGGGCGACAGGGTATTCAGACATATAGCCGTACCCACCGTGCAGCTGCAGACATCGGTCGATCACCCGCTTCTGCAGCTCACTGACATACCATTTTCCCTTGGCTGCGTCTATTGGGGTCAGCTCACCGACGTTGAATGCCAGGACCGATCTATCGACGTAGGCTTCGGCTATGTCAATCTCGGTGGCCATCTCGGCGAGCTCGAACCGTATGTGCTGCTGGCCAGTCAGAGGTTGACCGAAAGCCGTCCGCTGACGGCAGTATTCGACGGTCTCATCGAAGATCGCGCGCACGTTGGCGATGGCCTTGGCCGTGACGCCCAGCCTTTCCCGCGGCAGATGACTCATCAGGTGCTGCAGGCCCCGCCCCTCCTCACCGAGTAGGTTGGCCGCCGGTACCACGGCGTCGCGGAAGAACAGTTCGGCGGTGTCTTGGGCGGGCAGCCCGATCTTTTCGAGCTGACGGCCGCGTTCGAATCCAGGAGTGTCGCGCTCGACGACGAACAAGCTGAAGGCCCGCGAGCCGCCTTCCGGGTCGGTGCGGGCGGCCACCACCACGACATCGGCCATGATGCCGCTGGAAATGAACGTCTTCTGTCCGTTGAGGATCCAGGTGACCCCGTCGCGGCGTGCAGTGGTCCGGATGCCTTTGAGATCACTGCCCGCGCCGGGTTCGGTCATCGCCAGAGCCCCGATCAGCTCACCGGAGGCGAAGCCGGGTAGCCAGCGCTGTTTTTGCAGTTCGTTGGTCAGGTCGAGTAGGTAATGCAGCACGAGGTCGTCCTGCAGGCTCACAGTCAGGCCGAAGGAGTATGCGAAAACCCTTGCCAGTTCTTCACATACCACCATCCGGTAGCGGTAGTCGCGTTCGCCCGCGCCCCCGAAGCTCTCATCGATTTGCAGTGCGTATATGCCGGCTTTGGCTGCGCGGCCGAACACCGCGCGATCGATCATGTGCTGACGGTCCCAATCGTGTTGATAGGGAACGACCTCACGCGCCAGGAATTCCCGAACAGTTTCGCGGTACGCCTCGTGGTCCGGGTCGTACAGCGTGCGCCGCACCGCCTACAGCCTCTCGATGATGGTGACGTTGGCCTGGCCGCCGCCCTCGCACATCGTCTGGAGACCGTAACGCCCCCCGGTGCGCTCCAATTCATGCACCAGCGAGGTCATCAAGCGCGCCCCTGTACAGCCGATCGGATGGCCGAGCGCGATTGCCCCGCCATTGGGGTTGACCCGCTTTGGATCGGCGTCGAGCTCGGCGAGCCACGCCAAAACCACCGGAGCGAACGCTTCGTTGATTTCAATGGCGTCGAAGTCGTCGATCGACATGCCGGTGCGCTTCAATGCATGCTGGGTGGCCGGTATTGGGGCGGTCAGCATCATCACGGGGTCACTCCCCCGCACAGACATGTGATGGATCCGTGCGCGCGGGGTCAATCCGAAACGGTCGACCGCGGCCTGGGAGGCGATGAGGACGGCAGCGGCTCCGTCTGAGATCTGGCTGGCCACCGCGGCCGTCAGGATGCCGCCTTGGGTCAAGGTGGGAAGGCCGGCCATTTTCTCCAGCGATGTATCTGCGCGGGGCCCTTCATCGACAACGAGTCCCGCGTAAGGAGAAATCTCGCGCGCAAAATGTCCGGCGCTCATCGCGGTGATCGCGCGTTGATGGCTCGTAAGTGCGTAACGCTCGTTGTCCTCGCGGCTGAGCTTCCAGTGCGCGGCAATCATTTCCGCGCCGCGGAATTGCGAGATCTCCTGCTTGCCGTAGCGCGACTCCCAGCCCCGACACCCCGTCCATGGGTCAGTCGCACCGAACGGCTGACCGGCGCTGAACGCACTCAGAATCGGGTACTGGCTCATCTTCTGCACGCCACCGGCCACGACCAGGTCGGCCGTGCCGCTCATCACGGCTTGAGCGGCGAAATGAACCGCTTGCTGGGCAGATCCGCATTGTCGATCAATCGTGACGCCTGGCACGGACTCAGGCAGACCTGCGGCAAGGGCGGCAGTGCGGGCAATATCGCCGGCCTGTGCGCCGATGTTGTCGAGGCAGCCCAAGATCACGTCGTCGACAGCGGCCTGATCGACATCGTGGCGTGCGACAACGGTGTGGATAGCATGGGCCGCCATGTCAGCGGGATGTTCGGCAGCGAACCCGCCGCCCCTCTTGCCGACGGCTGTACGGACGGCGTCGACGATGAATGCTTCGGCCATTCTTTTAATCTAACATAAAATTAATTCTCGACGAAACCCAGGGCTCCGGCGAAGGCCGGGTCAGCGGCCGGCCGCAGCCTTGCGTGGGCGCTTGGGCCGCACGGACACGGGCTTCTGGACGCGGCTAAGACCATTGCGCACCAGGACTTGGGCGTTCGACACGATGGTGTCCACCGAACTGCGGCGGGGGTCGAACCACTCCGCGGACCAGTTCAAGGCACCGATTACAAGCAGCTGGGCGAGCCGAGCGTCGAGATCGCCCCGCAGCTGACCTTCAGCGCATGCTTCATCGAACAGGCGCCGCCAGATTCGGCCATATGCAGCCTCCTCCTTGAGCTGACGGGCCCGCAGTCGTTCGGGAATCTGCCCGGCGTTGCGGATAGATGCCGAGGCGTAGTCCGATAGCTCGAGCTCATGACGCAAATGAGCCTCGACGGCCGCCAGGATCTTGTCCATCGGCGACGTCGCCGGCGGCAGTGCATCGAGGACGCTCTGCAGATGCTTGCGCATGTCGGCGATGCCGGCATACATCACCTCTTCGATGAGTTCCTCGCGGGATGCGAAATAGTAGTAGATCGCCGGTGCCTGAACGTCTGCATACTCGGCGACATCGGACAAACGGGTACCCGCATAGCCCTTCAGGCTGAGAACGTGGGCAGCGGCGTTGAGAATGCGGCCGCGGGTGCGTGCTGACTTCGACTCCGCATCGCCCGGTACCGCGGCCTGTCGCGCCGCCGGTTTTTTAGTCACGATTTGATGATAAGCGAATTCAGCGCAACCGCCCATCCCGTAGCAGTTCAATGTGAGCGGGTCAGATTTGCCCGCGGGCGATCAATTGGCTTGCAATGACGTTACGTTGGATCTCGTTGGTGCCCTCGCCGACGATCATCAGCGGAGCGTCGCGGAAGTAGCGCTCGACGTCGTACTCGGTGGAATACCCGTAGCCGCCGTGGATGCGTACGGCGTTGAGCGCAATCTCCATCGCGACTTCGGAGGCGAACAGCTTGGCCATCCCGGCTTCCATATCGCAGCGCTGGCCGCTGTCATAGCGCTCGGCGGCGTAACGGGTGAGCTGGCGGGCGGCGGTGAGTTTGGTCGCCATGTCGGCCAGGTAGTTGCCGACCGACTGATGCTTCCAGATCGGCTCGCCGAAACTCTCCCGCTGCTGGGCGTAGGCCAGCGCGTCCTCCAGCGCCGCAGTCGCCACCCCCAGCGCACGCGATGCGACCTGAATACGGCCGGTCTCAAGGCCTTTCATCATCTGCGCGAAGCCTTTACCCGGCTCGCCGCCGAGGATCGCTGACACCGGCATCCGGCAGTCGTCGAATGACAGCTCGCATGATTCGACGCCCTTGTAGCCCAGCTTTGGCAGATCCCGCGACACCGTCAGCCCCTGGCCGTGCTCAACGAGCACCACCGAAATCCCGCTGTGCCGTGGTGTGGCTTTCGGGTCGGTTTTGCACAACAGGGCGATTAACCCGGAGCGGCGGGCATTGCTGATCCACGTCTTCGACCCATTGATGACCAGCTCTTCGCCGTCGCGCAGCGCGGTGGTCGACATGTTCTGCAGATCGCTGCCACCACCCGGCTCGGTGAGCGCCATCGTGGCGCGCAACTCACCTGTCGACATCATCGGAAGGTACTTGTGCTTCTGCTCCTCCGTGCCGAACAGCGTGATCAACTTGGCGACAACGGTGTGCCCACCCATCGCGCCGGCGAGGCTCATCCACCCGCGCGACAGCTCTTGTGTGACTTCCACATAGCATGGCATCGACACCGGCGATCCACCGTACTGGTCCGGGATCGCCAGGCCGTAGATGCCGATGTGCTTCATCTGCTCGATCCACGCCTCGGGATACTCGTTGGCATGCTCGACCTCGCGGACGCTCGGCTTCACCTCGCGGTCGATGAACGCCCGCACGGTCTCGACCAGCATGTTCTCTTCGTCGTTTAACTGGATGGTCATCCGGCCACCTTCGAAATTTTAATGTGAATTAAAAGATGGTAACGCATGAGGATCAGTCACCTGGTGTTGGCTCAACCGCGCGGGCCGATGCCCGCACGCAAAGGTTTCAGCCGGTGGCGATTCCGTGGCGAATAAACGATTGTGCGTTGACCACAACGGCCTCCACGGAGCCGCGGCGCGGATCCCACCATTCCACCGCCCAGTTCAGCGCTCCCAGCACGAGCATCTGCGCGATGTACAGGTCTAGCTCCGGGCGGAGACGGCCCTCCCGAGCCAAGTCGTTGATCAGTTTGCGCCACACCTCGCCATAACGCTCCTCCTCTAGGATTTGGCG
>NZ_DATFZD010000204.1:0-13822 GCF_035314665.1 Mycobacterium sp.
TGCGCAACGCCCAATACCAACCCGTTGAACCAGGCGCGCGGTGGTTTTCGCGGGTGCTCGACGGTGACCGACCGTGGGGATTTTATGACGTCAAAATCAGTCAGTACGCTGTTCGGCGCTACCGGTTGATCATCTACCCACCCGGCACCACCATCGCTGATCGGCGGCTGGCGCGGCTGCGACGGGGGTGGCCGTTGGGCGGCGCCGTGCTCATCCTATTCGCAATTATGATCGGCGACGCGGTGTCCTCGCCGTATACCGTCCCGGCGATAGCCATCGCAACTTACCTGAGCATCCGCGTGTTGCTCTCCCTGCTGGCCGGACCTAAGCGCGTGCACGTCAAGTCCATGTCGCTCGTCCTCATGCCGGTAATCACCGATGAGGACGAGCGACGGCGACATAGCGAATGGAAAACCCTGACTCACATGCTGACCCGGGCCGACGACATGTTGTCGACCGGTGCCATCTCACCGGTCGAGCACGAAGCTATTTGGTGGCAGGCATACGACCGTCTCGAGGACACCACCCACGTCTAAACGCACTATCGCAGCTAGAAGGGTGGCGGTTCGTCGTTGGCGATGATCCGTAGTCGTTCGCGGTGCTGTTCCCGCTGTCGGACACGCTGATTGTGTCGACGCTCGGCGGTGATGCGTGCCGTGCGGTTTTGGGCACGGGTACGTCGCCGCCTGGGCATCGCCAGGGTGCGGTCGACGCACCGCAGCCGGGCAGGAACCGGGCCTAGCGTGCCTGTAGGCGCGCAGAGGCTGGGGAAGAGCAACGCGCTGCCCGGGGTGGTGACGTACGTCTGCCCCGACGGCGACGTCCATATCACGGAGGCGTCGGGCAGTTGTTGGTCGCGCCAACCCCAGAACGTCTTGATCAAATGATGCAGGCGGCAAAGACATTTGAGGTTAGAGGCGTGTGTCGGCCCGCCGTCGGCGTAGGCGACGGTGTGGTCGACGTCGCAGTCGATCGCGGGCCGATCGCACCCCGGGAACCGACACGTCAGGTCACGGCAGCGCACGTAATCAGCCAATGTTTGCGACGGCGTGTAGCCGGCCTCCGCCGGCGCGTCGGCCGGGTGGATCAGCGGCCGCAGCTTGGCCGACTTCGCCAGTTCGGCAATCAGTTCGGCGGGAATGAGCGCATCGGCGCCGATCATCGAACCGGGCGTTTGTGCGGTGCCGTCAACGCTGGCTTGCTCGGCGACGACATGGATCACCACGGCAGCCGGCACCGGCGTCTTCCCAGCCGGGCAGTCGGCCCTGCCGCAGCGACAGGCCAGCCGATCGGCTCCGACCGCTAACGCCCCCATCGCGTCGGCGCGGCGCTGGTTGCGAGTCCGCGGATCGTCGCCGCACACGCTGGCGGCCAACGCATCCAGGCGTGCATCCACCGCGTGGGCATCGGTGGTGATCAGCCTGCCGAAGACTTCGGTCAAGCCGTCGCCACTGTCCCAGATCGAGAACTCCCGATCGGCCTGGCGCTCCCGTCGGCGCCGCACCGCGTCGCGATCAGCGCGGGCCACGATACGGTCCACCTGTGCGGCCAGCCGGCCCTGCGTCAGTGCCGGCCAGCGCGGCGCCGTTAGTGCCAGCTCGGCGTCAACGTCAGCCATCACCCCAGGATCGGTGATCAAATCCGTGCGGTAGACGATCGTCTGAAACATCCGATAGTCGATGTCGCCTGCCACCAACAGCGCTCCCACCTTCGGCAGCCGCAACCGCATCGCCCGCGAGTAGTCGAGGTAGCTTGCCGCCAGCGCCTGGGTAATGCCCAACGCCGCGGCCACCTCGGCAGTGATCGCCTCCTGGGTATCGGTGCACCACGTCTCACGTTCGCCGAACCCGCGCAGCCACAACACATCCAGCTCCGCGATGACGGCAAGCCGCTGCCCGGCCGCTTGGCTCTCCGCCCGCGCCGCCGCGCATAACCGCGCTACCACCGACGATGCAGCTTCATCGAACATATGTTCGAGTATGCCATGGCCCTCTGACAAGCGCTGGCGCGGCTATCGCGTGGCGTTCGCGAGCCGGTGGACGGCGTCGGCGACCTCGTCGGGGCAGTCTTCCTGGACGAAGTGCTTGCCCGGCAGCAGGATCGCGTCATCGAGCCCGACCGCCAGTTGCGCTTGTACGCCGTAGCGGCGCCACGTCAACATGCGATCGAGCACCCCCCACACGACTTGCACCGGATACGGCTTACTGCGCAACGCCGCCAGATAGTGACGTTGTTTGTCGGCGGTCGCCTCGAAGCCCCGCATGATCTGCAGGAAGGCGCGGCCGCCGTCGTCGCCGAGCAACAACGGTACATAGCAAGCGATTTCGGCGGTCGGCACCCGTCGAGTCACGCCCAGGGCTCGCATCAATGCCACGAAGAGGCCGGGCAGCTGCATAGATTTCAGCCACGCCTCTCCCACGACCGGATGCGCGAACGGCTCCATCACCCATGGCCGGTGAAAAGACTCCACGGCAATAGTCGTGTTGAGCACCGTAAGCGACCGAACACGGTCCGGCGCGGCGGCGGCCACCTCGAGGCCGATCGGACCGCCGATGTCGTGCACCACCAAGTGGAAGCGATCCAGTTCCAGCGCGTCGATGGCAGATCCGAGCCAGCGGCCCAGCCCGGTCCAGGTGTAGTCGGCATCCGCAGGGCGCTCGGCAAGGCCCAGCCCGGGAAGGTCGACGGCGATGCCACGCAGTCCTTGGGCCGCCAGCGCGGGCACCACTTTGCGGTAGAGAAAGGCGGAAGCGGGCACCCCGTGCACGCACACCACCGGCTCGCCGTCGGCTGGGCCCTGGTCGAGCACGAACGAGCCGATACCGCCGGCGGTGAACACCCGACCCGAAGCCCGGTACCGGTCCAACAGCTCCGCGGACGACATAACGGTTACGCAGTGGCCAGCCGCAGCAGTTCGTCTACCGACCACTGATCGTCGGCGTGCTTGCCGTACTTGCGTGCGACCACAGCGCCGTCGCGGGCGATGAGGAAATCGGCCGGCATGCCCAGGTGGTTCTCCGTGGGTCCCAGGGCGCCGGCGAGGGATTGCGCTGATCGCGCCTGGCGAAAGCCTCGGCCGACGGCACGCGCCACGTCTCCGTTGAGCATCCCGCGTATGGAGTTCTGCACGCCGAACTCGTCGTAGAGCTTGCGCTTGGGGTCGGCCACCACGGCGAAGGGTAGCTGGGCCACGTAACGGCGAAGCCGGTCGGCGGAGGAATGAAACACCACGACCTCGGTGACTTCGGCTTTGGTGATTTCGTCGTGCCGGGATGCCACCTCGTGCATGTGCAGGTTGCAGATCGGGCAGCCGGCGAACCGCCGAAACTGCAGGTGCACAAGTCCATCGGCGGCCGGAAGTGCGACGGCGCCGCCCTCGATCGTTGTCAGGGTTCGCGCCTTGACCTTGTCACCCGTGTTCAGCACAGCGCCCTCCGTTATTGAGTCAAGCAACTCCATACCTTCGATCTGAAGTATTGAGTAGACTCACTTCAAATGTCAACCCCTACCGCCAGCCGCCGACGCCCCGGACGCCCCGCGCAGTTCGATCGTGACACCGCGCTATCCGCGCTGCTTTGGCTGCTGTGGAGCAAGGGCTACGACGGAGCCACCCAGGAGGAAATGCTCGCCGCGACCGGGCTGTCGTCCTCGACGCTGTACCGATCGTTTGGGACCAAGGCCGAGATCCTCGAAGCGGCATTGGCGCTATATCTGGCGTGCGCCGATGAAATGTTCGCCCCGCTGGAGCATGGCCGCCGCGGTGTCGCAGACGTCAACGCGTTTTTCGACCACCTCCAAGCGTTGCTCGACGGCCCGATGAGCACCGCCGGATGTCTGGTGTGGAACACCATGCAGAATCCGATCAGCGGCGACCCGCGCATCAAGACCCTGACCGAACGACACATGCAACGGCTGCGCCGGGGGTTGACCGCGGCGCTGCAGCGCGCCGCCGACGCCGGGGAGCTGCCGCCGTCGGCGCCGAAATATCTTGCCGGTGCCCTGCGCGCCGGGGTGGTTGGCGTGCAGGCGCGCGGGCGCGCCGGCGACATCGAAGACGCGATCACGATGCTCGACGGGCTGCGGGCATTGCTGGGTCGCGATGAGCCTTAAAGCGCAGCGAGTCTGCGAGGTAGCCCGCAATCGCCACTACGACGGGGCCAGCGCGCAACGTCAGCGATTGCTCAACGTTGCGGCCGTGATCGGGGGCTCTGTCACGGCGGGCTTCGGCGTCATGCAGTTGATCTTCAGTGAGAGCTTCGGGTACATCGGGTTTGTCAACCTTGGCACGGCCGCCCTCTACGCGGTCATCCCATCGTTGTATCGATTCGGTGAGCTGGTCGCGCCGCTCGCGTTGATCATGGTGGCCTATCTGTCAATGACCTTCGTGTGCTGGCACTTAGGTACCGGCACCGGCGTTCAGTTCTACTTTCTGATCGCAGCCGTAGCGGCTGTCATGGTAGTCGGCATCGAGCGCATCGGGCTGGCCATCGCAACTGCTGCCATCGGTGTAAGTCTTGTTATCGCACTGGAATTCACCGTCCCGCGTGACACCGGCGCTGAGCCCCCATGGTTCATCACAGTGGGATTCATCGTCAACACTATCGCGGCCGGTGTGCTGGCAGTCGCGTTGGTCTGGTACGGCCTACGCCAGATCGCGAGCGCCGAGGCGGCGATGGAACAGGAATACCAGCGCTCCGAAGCACTGCTCGCCAACATCCTGCCGGCCAGCATCGCCGAACGCCTCAAAGACGGATCGCGTTCGGTCATCGCCGACAAATATGACTACGCCTCAATCCTTTTCGCAGATATCGCCGGCTACACCGAGCGGGCCAGTGACACCTCACCGGAGGAGTTGGTCGCGTTCCTCGACGACCTCTACACCAGCCTGGACGCTCTGGTTACCCGGCACGGTTTGGCGAAGGTCAAAACCAGCGGCGACGCATACATGGTGGTCAGCGGCGTCCCACAACCACGTCCCGACCACCTCGAAGCACTGGCTGCTCTCGCGCTCGACATCGCGGATACCGTTGCCGGGCTGACCGACTCGCGCGGGCGCGCGGTGCCGCTGCGGATCGGTCTGGCCAGCGGACCGGTGGTCGCCGGCGTGGTTGGGTCGCAGCGCTTCTTCTACGACGTGTGGGACGACGCCGTCAATGTCGCGTCCCGGATGGAGTCCACGGTGGCTGTCGGACGTATTCAAGTGCCGCAGCCTGTTTACGAGCGACTCCGCAATTGCTTTGTGTTCGAGGAGCGCGGCGCGGTCGATGTGAAAGGCAAAGGCGTCATGCGTACCTGGTATCTGGTCGGCCGAAAGGTGCTCACGGCTTGAATCCCAGATCGTGCAGCGCGTCTATGCAGCCGCGCAACCAGTCGTTTGGATTGACGGGTGGCGGGCCGCCGCCCATCTCAAGCCGGCAGACGCTGCCGGTGTCATAACCCTGTTGCATCTCGCTCTTGAGGAAATTGCGATTCCTTGGATCCGAGTAGAAGGTGTGTTCGGTGTTGTACCCGTCCAGATATGACGGGCTGGAGCTCGCGGGTGCCGCGCCGGCCAATGACGGCGAGCCGATCGCGGCTGTGGCGATAGTTGCCGCGACGAGGATCGCACGGACGGACATGCGCCCACACTACCTGCGAGCGCGCCGTCCCTCGACCAGGTAAACCGCAAACAGCCCGAGGGTGAGCAGCTCGGCGACCGCGTCGACTGCCGCGTGCGGCGACGGCTGCCATCCTTGCTCGGAAAACCCGAAGAGGCCAACGGTGCGCGACAGCGCGAACGCGACCAGCGAGCCGCCGGCCAGCATGGCGCCGAGCCACCGAAGCCACGCCGGACCGCCGGCCAGAATCAGCGCCGCGACAGCAAACGAGACACTGGCCTGCACAATAAAGGCAGTGCCGATCGTCGGAATGTGCCGGTAGCCATGGATGTAGAGGTAGGCATGGCTGATCCCGCTGACGGCCAGCGCCACGGGGATACCGATTCTCGTGATGAGCCCAGCGAATGTCATTGCAGTGTCAGCTCTTTCAACGCAAGCGCATTTTGCCCCCGGGTATAGCTGACCTCGCGGATGCCCAGCGCGTCATGCAATTGTCCGGCCGGCAGGGTGACGGGCTTGGGCGCCGGGCCATCTCCGGGATGAGGCAGCGGATAGGCGGTCGTGGTTCCGCTGTAGAACGTCACGTTGCCTTCGGTCTTGGAGAACACTTGGTGGACATGGCCGTTGAGGCAGGTCACCGACGAGAACCGGCGCAGATAGCTCAGCAATTGGGCGGCATCCTCGGTGCCCCAGCCCCAATCCGGATACATTGCGAACAACGGGATATGGCTGAACACGATGATCGGCGTGTCATTGGGCAGCGCCGCAACGTCTTTGGCGACAAAGTCCAGCTGGTCGACGCCTAGGTGGCCAAGCTTCTTCAAGTTCAGCGTGTTCACCAACGCAATCACATGCACGCCGGCGATGTCGAAGCTGTACCAGCCGTCGCCGCGGGTTCCGGCGCCGAACGCACTTTGGTACTTCTGGCCCGCATCGTCGACCGAGTCGTGTTCACCGGGCACCGTGAAGACGTGTGGCGTGCGCAGTCCGGTCATCATCTGCTTGACCTGATCGAACTGATCGGGAGTGGCCAGGTGAGTGAGATCGCCGGTGTGGATCACGAAATCGGGTACGTAACCGAGGTTGTTGATCCGGTCGATCGCCTGGCTGAACGAGCCGGCGACATTTGAGTTGGCCTTACCGAGGAACCCGATGTGGCTGTCGCTGACCTGAGCGAATCGCAGAGTGGGCCGGCCCGCAACCCGCGTGGCGTCCGCCGTGCCGGCGACGTGGGAGATGACTTCACCGCCGACCACCGCGAGGCCGACGGCCGCGCCGAACCATGCGCTGTGCCGGATGAGCTGGCGGCGAGTCATCGTGTGCGGGGCGTCTGTCATTGCGTCACCACCACGGTGGCGTGCATGAACGGGTGGATCGAGCAGACGTAGTCGAATTTGCCCGCGGTTGGGAACGTGTGGGAGTACGTGCCCTGCGCGCCCATCCCCGGCGAGTGAAACGACCCGTCGCTCGCGGCCACCGTGTGGGGTTCTTCGTCGTGGTTGGTCCAGGTGACCGTGCTTCCCGCGGGGACGGTCAGCGTCGCGGGGACGAAGGCGAAGTTGTCGATGCTGACCGCATTGCCGGCCACCGGCGCGGCCGTTCCGGTCGCCGGCGCCGAGGTGCCCGCCGGCGGGCCCGACATCGGCGGCATACCGCTCATACCCGGCATTCCCGGCGTCGTCGCACCCGACCCGAAGGTCACCGAGGGCGAGGTCGCCGATGGCGGCGACGAGCATCCGGCCAGCAGCAGCATTGCCAGCAGCACAACACGGGCGCCCTGATGTCGTCCGGGCATACCGATGCACCTCCATCGTCGGCGAGAAAGTACGCGTCGCCAACAGATAGGGCGGTGGGTTACAGGCCGTCAGGCCGGCTCGTTCGGCTGCGGCGGGACGAACACCTCGATGACGCCGCCCTGTTCGCGAACGATCAACATGGGCAACGGCTTCGGGGCGATCGGCAATTGGTGAGTCAGCACCTGACCGGCGGGCGAGAACGATGTCGAATGGCAAGGGCAGCGCAGCCGGTCATCGGGCGCGTCGAACCACAACCGGCACCCTTGATGGGTGCACACGCCCGACACGGCTTCGGGCTTGCCGTCGACCCGGCGGACGAACCCGATGACCGAGCCGAGGTCGAACGGACGCATGACCCCCTCGGGCACCTCCGCGCTGGCCGCGACGCGCTGCCAGCTTCCGGTGTTCGGGGTGAGTTCGCCGGAGTTGTATTTGTTGTCACCGTCGGCGACCTGCCCGCTGTCGATCAGCGCTCGATCGATCGACACCGCCGCCACCGCGGCGGCCGCGGCTGCCGACGTGCCGACGAGGACGTTTCTGCGGGTCGCCCCGGATTTGGCCACCGGCGGCGAGCCGCCCTCCGCCTGGGCGGCAAGACGACGGCGCAGATCGGCGAGGAATTCTTCGCGCGGCGCGTCACTGCCCAACCGCGCCGCCTGCAGATCGATGGCGGTCCGGATTTGCGCGGCTTCGAAGTCGTCGGGCCGGAACGGCTTGGGGCGACGACCCCGCAACAGGTCGTCGACATATCTGCGCAACCCACGCGCGTTCATGATTCGCCCTTCTCGTTGACTTGTGCGGCCAGTCGCAACGCGCGATGCTGGAGCACCTTGGCGTTGGCGATGCTGACCCCGAGTTCGGCCGCCGACTCTTTGATCGAACGGCCTTGCAGGAACCGCAGTTCCAGGATCCGCCGATAATTATCCGGCAACCGTCCGAGAACCTCGGCCACCCGCTGGGGAGCCGTGCTGATCGCCTCTTCGCTCTCGGGCGGTTGCTCGATGTCGTCGATCGAGGTGATCTCGCGGCCCAGTGTCTCGCGCCAGTGCGCGGCCAGCACCGTTCGCGCGGTGGCTCGCAGGTAAGCGCGGACCTCACCCACACTTGCCGTCAACCGCAGAGGTCGCAGCGCGGCCAGGAAGACCTCGGCGGTGAGGTCCTCGGCGTCGGCCCGGTTGCCCACCCGGGCGAAGATAGTGCGATACACCCAGGTGGCGTTGTCCTGGTAGACCGCCTCCCAGTTGGGGTAGCCGCCGTCGGGTACCACCCGCAAGGGCCGCGGGCCGACGGGTTCGCCGTGTGCCGTCACATATCGCCTGCCTGTCAAAAGCGTGGCACCGCCGAGAATAGTGCCGTGTCACGCCTACATAGCGGCTTGGGTTACGCCGCGGCTATTAGCTACTGGACCGCGCCGTCGCATCCGCCGGGCGGCGCCGGCTGCGGCAACGGGCCACCGTCTGGGTTGACGACGCATCTCATCGGCGACGTCCTAGCGGAAGAATATGTATCCCCAATCGTCAGGCCCTCGGTTCTAACGATGTGCCAGTATGAGCCGTCCGCGTACGGCACGCCGTCACAGACGGTGACACTAAAGAGCCATTTCGCGCCGCCGTTAGGACAGTAGTTGACGGCCATATTCGGAATATGCGGATCGGGGTCGTCGGGATCAGCGTGGGTAACGGGCACCAGAGTGAACGCGGCGAGGGCCGCAGCCGCTGCGACTAATACTGCCCGAAACACTGCCCCTACCCACTGTTGTCCGATAGTGCGCGACATTTGCACCGCAAACTCGTTGTTTGGTTTATCCAGCCTGAACAGCTCTGCGAGGCCGTAGTGGCATTTGCATAAATTCGCTGCGCGCGAATTACCCGCGAATCGTCGCCGTTATTGGTGGCTGCCGCCGCCACAGTTGGGGTTCGCGGGCTTTGCCGGCCATGCGCAGGCACCGACGTCGGTGGTGCCGGCGTTGCCTCCGCCGTTGAACACGCCGTAGGTGTCGCCCTGCGTCGCGGTGTAGGTAGCGCCGCCGGTTGCGCCCCAGCCACCCGAAGCCACGACGGTCACCGCCCAGCCCTTGGCTTCGAGCGGGGTCTTGTACGCATTCAGAACGTCGGCTCCCGGTCCGTTGACCAGGAAATGCATGTGGATGCCGTTGTCCGGAATGGAGGTAGGGCCGTCGGTGCGCTGAGTGTTCGCGGGTGTCGGTATCAGCGATTGCAATTGCGCCGCCGTCGGCGCCGTTGTCTTGATCGCCGAGTTATGCGAATTGCCGCAACCGGACGCGACCAGACCAACCGCTATTGCCGCGGCTACCAAGGCATAAATTTTGCGGCCCACAATTGCCCCCTTAGTTTCATGCGAACCGTACCAACGGATCACGGACACCACGGCGGAATCGGACAGAAATTCAAGCCCGGTGGCGGTGGAGGCGGTGCTGGTGGCGTATCACCCTCAAAAATGTTTTGGGCGACGTTTCCCTGCCCGGGCCGGACGTACCAGTAGGTGTGGCAGACATTCGTATCCCAGATAACCGGGTTCACCCGCAGATTGCCGGTTTGCACCGGAGGGTCTCCCGGGCACCAGTGACAAGGGCCTTCCGGGTGGTCTTGCGGGCAGCCGGGCCAGGATTGCGGCGCAGGAAGGGGACGAGCCTCGGCGGTGGCTGCGCCCACGACACCCGCGACACCGCCCCACAACAGCGCGGTCGCCGTCAGCCCCATGATTAGTCGCTTCATAAACCTGGGATTGTCCTCTTCGGCAGCGTCGTGCGAATCAGGAAGATTCCCTAATTTGCAACGTCCGGTTCACGTTGGTCGGCTTGCCACCACCGCAGCCGATTTACTAGGATGTCCTAGTAACCCATCTGACTCTCTACGCGTATCCGAGGGCATCCATGACCGCACACATCACGCATTTCATCGACGGCAAGCGCACCGCGGGAAAGTCCGGTCGTACCGCCGACGTGCTCAACCCCAACACCGGCCAGGTGCAGTCGCTGGTTCCGATGGGCAGCAAGAGCGAGGTCGACGCCGCAGTGGCATCGGCGGCGCGGGCGCAACAAGAGTGGGCGGCGTTCAACCCGCAACGCCGGGCGCGGGTGATGATGCGCTTCATCGAGTTGGTCAACGAGCATGTCGACGAGATCGCCGAGATGCTGTCGCTGGAGCACGGCAAGACGCTGGAAGATTCGCGCGGCGACATTCAACGGGGTATCGAGGTGATCGAGTTCTGCGTCGGCATCCCGCATCTGCTCAAGGGTGAATACAGCGAGGGCGCCGGCCCGGGCATCGACGTGTACTCGTTGCGCCAGCCGCTCGGCGTGGTCGCGGGTATCACGCCGTTCAACTTCCCGGCGATGATCCCGTTGTGGAAGGCCGGTCCCGCCCTGGCGTGCGGAAATGCGTTCGTGCTCAAGCCTTCTGAGCGAGACCCATCGGTGCCGGTGCGGCTGGCCGAGCTGTTCACCGAGGCCGGCCTGCCCGCTGGCGCGTTTCAGGTCGTGCACGGCGACAAGGAGGCCGTCGACGCGATCCTCACTCACCCGGACATCGCCGCCGTCGGGTTTGTCGGCAGCTCGGATATCGCCCAGTACATCTATGCGACGGCGACCGGCACCGGCAAGCGCGCACAGTGCTTCGGCGGGGCGAAAAACCACATGATCGTGATGCCCGACGCCGACCTGGATCAGGCCGTCGACGCGCTGATCGGCGCCGGCTACGGCAGCGCCGGCGAGCGGTGCATGGCGATCAGCGTCGCAGTGCCCGTCGGCGAGCAGACCGCGGATCGGTTGCGTGCCAGGCTGGTTGAGCGGATCAACAACCTGCGCGTGGGCCACAGCCTGGACCCCAAGGCCGACTACGGCCCCCTGGTCACCGAGGCCGCACTCGGCCGCGTCCGCGATTACATCGGCCAGGGTGTCGACGCCGGCGCCGAGCTCGTCGTGGACGGCCGCGAACGCACCAGCGATGATCTGACGTTCGGTGACGCAAACCTGGAAAGCGGCTACTTCATCGGGCCCACCTTGTTCGACCACGTCACCCCCGACATGTCGATCTACACCGACGAGATCTTCGGCCCGGTGCTGTGCATGGTTCGTGCCCACGACTACGAAGAGGCGTTGCGGCTGCCCAGCGAACACGAATACGGCAACGGGGTGGCGGTCTTCACCCGCGACGGCGACACCGCGCGCGATTTCGTCTCCCGGGTGCAGGTCGGCATGGTCGGAGTCAACGTGCCGATCCCGGTCCCGGTGGCCTACCACACCTTCGGTGGCTGGAAGCGTTCCGGTTTCGGCGATCTCAACCAGCACGGCCCGGCCTCGATCCAGTTCTACACCAAGGTCAAGACCGTCACCTCGCGGTGGCCGTCGGGCATCAAGGACGGCGCCGAATTCGTCATCCCGACAATGAATTAGGCCGTCGATGCAATTCTTCGAGTTGGACGACGATGAGCGGGTTATCACCGAGACGGCGGCCGCGTTCGCGGCCAAACGCCTGGCTCCGTATGCCCTGGAATGGGATGCGACGCATCACTTTCCGGTAGACGAGCTGCGTGAGGCGGCCGGGCTCGGTATGGCGGCGATCTATTGCCACGACGACGTCGGCGGCAGTGCGTTGCGCCGCTTGGACGGGGTGCGGATCTTCGAGCAGCTGGCGACGGCTTGCCCGACGGTCGCGGCGTTCCTGTCCATCCACAACATGTGCGCGTGGATGATCGACGCTTTTGGCACCGCCGAGCAGCGCAAGACTTGGGTGCCGCGGCTGGCCTCGATGGATGTCATTGCCAGCTACTGCCTGACCGAGCCGGGCGCGGGCTCCGATGCCGGCGCGTTGAGCACGCGTGCGGTCAAGCAGGGTGGCGACTATGTGCTTGACGGTGTCAAACAGTTCATCTCCGGGGCCGGCGCCTCGGATGTCTACGTGGTGATGGCGCGCACCGGTGGTGAGGGTCCACGCGGAATATCGGCGTTCATCGTCGAAAAAGGAAGCCCGGGGCTGAGTTTCGGCGCGCACGAGGAGAAGATGGGCTGGAATGCGCAGCCAACCGCGCAGGTGGTGTTCGAGGGAGTTCGGGTGCCCGCCGATGCAATGCTCGGCGGCGCGGACGGGGAAGGTGCGGGCTTCGGCATCGCGATGAACGGCCTCAACGGCGGCCGGATCAACATCGCGGCGTGCTCGCTGGGCGGCGCGCAGGCCGCCTTCGACAAGGCCGCAGACTATCTTTCCCACCGGCAGGCGTTCGGGGCCGCTTTGCTCGACGAGCCCACCATCCGGTTCACCTTGGCCGACATGGCGACCGCGCTGGAATCCTCCCGAATGTTGTTGTGGCGGGCCGCGACCGCGCTCGATGGCGATGCCGCCGACAAGGTCGAGCTGTGCGCGATGGCGAAGCGATACGTCACCGACGCGTGTTATGACGCCGCGGACAAGGCCCTGCAGCTACACGGCGGCTACGGGTATCTGCGCGAGTACGGTCTGGAGAAGATCGTGCGCGATCTACGGGTGCACCGCATCCTGGAGGGCACCAACGAAATCATGCGGGTGGTGATCGGCCGAGCCGAGGCGGCACGGGTCCGAGCCAGCGCGTAAGAAGGGTTAGCCGAATGACTGAGTCTTTGACGGTCGCGTTTTTGGGGTTGGGCCACATGGGCGGTCCGATGTCGACGAACCTGGTCGCCGCCGGTCACACCGTGCAGGGCTTCGACCCCGTGCCCGCAGCCGCCGCGGCCGCTGCCGACAGCGGTGTCGTGGTGTCGGACAGCGGCCCCGCGGCGGTGACCGGCGCCGACGTTGTCATCACCATGCTCCCGCACGGCGACGCGGTCAAACGCTGCTATGCCGAAATCCTGCCCGCCGCAAGCGAAGGCGCGCTGTTCATCGACAGCTCGACGATCTCCGTCGATGACGCCCGCGAAGTCCACGCATCGGCGGCCTCCCGCGGCGTGGCCCAGCTCGACGCGCCGGTCTCCGGCGGGGTCAAAGGCGCCGTCGCCGGCACCCTGGCCTTCATGGTCGGCGGCGACGACGATGCGCTGCAACGGGCGCGGCCGGTGCTGGACCCGATGGCGGGCAAGATCATTCACTGCGGAGCAGCCGGCGCGGGCCAGGCCGCCAAAGTGTGCAACAACATGGTGCTGGCCGTGCAGCAGATCGCGATCGGCGAGGCGTTCGTGCTGGCCGAAAAGCTTGGGCTGTCAGCTCAGTCGCTGTTCGACGTGATCACCGGCGCCACCGGAAACTGCTGGGCAGTGCACACCAACTGCCCGGTGCCCGGCCCGGTGCCGACGTCGCCGGCCAACAACAACTTCACCCCGGGCTTCGCGACCGCGCTGATGAACAAGGATCTGGGGCTGGCAATGGACGCCGTCAGCTCAACCGGTTCAACGGCCCCGCTTGGCAGTCACGCCGCCGAGATCTACGCCAAATTCGC
>NZ_DATFZD010000205.1:0-3856 GCF_035314665.1 Mycobacterium sp.
CATCGGCACCCGCGCTCGTCTGGCGTTGTGCAGGTTGGCCAGGCCGTTGCCCAGTCCGGGTCCCAGATGCAGAAGCACCGCCGCGGGACGGCCCGCCATCCGCGCGTAGCCGTCGGCGGCGCCGCTGGCGACGCCCTCGAACAGGGTCAGCACGCCGCGCATGTCGGGCACGTAGTCCAGCGCGGCGACGAAATGCATCTCCGATGTTCCGGGATTGGCGAAGCAGACATCCACACCGCCGCCGACGAGGGTGTCCAGCAGTGCCCGGGCTCCGTTCACGTGCCCAACATAGCTCCGCTAGTCAGGGGCCCGCGAGCGCCGACCGCCGCACGGTGCACACGCTCCGCCCGGGGCAGGGCCGCGAGCCGACAAAACGGCGAGCCGGTTGTTTCGTGGGTTTTTGCTTACCGGCTCCGCAAGGCTAGTCTGCTGCGTGTCCTGCGCTTCCACGGCGCGACCAGCCGAAAGGGGATCTATGCCGCGATCGTCTCCGGGGGCCGCCGTGGTGAGCCGATGACTTCGTCCACCCAAGCCCCGCCGGACGCGGCCCCAGCGGACGTGGCAACGGCACGCGACGGACACTTCGCGCCGAAGGCCGGACGCTGGGGCAGACGGCGGCTGCTGTCGCGGGTCAGCATCCAGTCCAAGCTCATCGTGATGCTGCTGATCTCGAGCGTACTTTCCGCCGCCGTCGTGGGGCTCATTGGCTACCAATCCGGGCGCAGTTCGCTCAGGACGTCCGTGTTCGACCGCCTGACGGAGGTGCGCGAGTCCCAGACCCGCCTGATGGTGGACAAGGTCAACGACCTGACGAACTCGGCGATCGTGTACACCCGGGGCTCGATGACGATCGAGGCCCTCGCAGCGTTCTCCGCCGCCTTCGGCGAGCTGGCAACCGCGACGATCACCCCGGCCCAGCAGCAGGCGCTCGTCGACTACTACACCAACGACTTCGTCAAGTCGACGGAGCGAGCCACCGGCGTGCAGCTCGACGTGGATGCGCTGCTGCCGGCGTCGAACGCGCAAAAGTATCTACAGGCCTACTACACCGCGCCGTTCCCCTCGTCAGACACCGCGATCCACCTCGACGATGCGCACGACGGCAGCGCGTGGTCCGCCGCCAACGTCCGCTATAACGATTTCTTCCGGGAAATCGTCAGCCGCTTCGGGTTCGTCGACGCCATGCTGCTCGATACTGCCGGCAACGTCGTGTACACCGCCGACAAAGGTGTCGACCTGGGCACCAACATCCTGACTGGACCGTACCGCGAGAACAATCTGGCCGACGCCTATCGCAAGGCGATGGCGTCCAACTCCTCCGACTACGTGGCGGTGACGGACTTCCAGAACTACCAGCCGGCCCGAAATAAGCCGACGGCGTGGATGGTGACCGCCGTGCAACCCGGCGGTCGTACCGAGGGCGCGCTGGCGTTGCAGTTCCCGGTCACCGGGCTCAACCGCGGAATGACGATGGGCAAGCAGTGGGCGGCCAATGGTCTGGGCAAAACCGGCGAGACCTATCTGGCCGGCCCCGACGACCTGATGCGCTCGGATTCGCGCTTGTTCCTGGAGGATCCCGCGCAGTACAAACGCGATGTCGTCAGCGCAGGCACACCATCGGATGTCGCCGACGAGGCGATCAGGCTGGGCGGCACGACGCTCGTCCAGCCGGTTGGCACCGAGGCCGTCCATGCCGCCCAACGGGGCGAGACCGGCACGATGATCACCAGCGACTACCTCGGTCATCAGACCCTGCAGGCCTACGCCCCTCTCCATCTGGGCTCCGACCTGCACTGGTCGATCATCGCCAAGATCGACACCGCGGAGGCGTTCGCCCCGGAGCGGACGTTCACCCGCACACTGGTCTTGTCCACGGCGGCGATCGTCTTCGTGGTGTGCATCGCCGCAATGCTGCTTGCGCAGCTGTTCGTGCGCCCGATCCGCAGACTGGAGGCGGGAGCGCAGCGAATCAGCGGTGGCAACTATGAGGTGTCGATTCCGGTGGAGTCCCGCGACGAGATCGGCGACCTGACCGTTGCCTTCAACGAGATGAGCCGCAGCCTGGGAATCAAGGAAGAACTCCTCAACGAGCAGCGCAGGGAAAACGACCGGCTGCTGCTGTCGCTGATGCCCGAGCCGGTGGTGCAGCGTTACCGCGAAGGCGAGCAGACCATCGCACAGGATCACCAGGACGTCACCGTCATCTTCGCTGACCTGATCGGCCTCGACGAGCTCTCAGATGAGCTGTCGTCGGACGAGTCACTGGCAATCCTGAACGAGCTCTTGCGCGAATTCGACGCGGCCGCAGAACATCTGGGCGTAGAGCATGTTCGCACACTGCGCCATGGGTACCTCGCCAGCTGCGGCCTCAACGTTCCGCGGCTGGACAATGTCCGCCGCACCGTCGATTTCGCGCTCGAGATGCAGCGCATCGTGGACCGGTTCAATACCGAGAACGACCGCAACCTCAACATCAGGGCGGGTATCGACACCGGCAGGGTCACCAGCGGGCTGGTGGGCCGGTCGAGCATCGTCTACGACATGTGGGGCGCCGCGGTGAATCTGGCCTACCAGGTGCAGAGCGGCTCCCCGCTGCCGGGCGTGTACGTCACCTCGCAGGTCTATGAGGTGATGCGGGACACGCGGCACTTCACGCCCGCCGGAACCATTGCGATCGACGGGAGCGACGAGCCGATCTGGCGACTGTCGGAGCGCCAGCCATGAGCAGCATGTTCTCGTCGTCCTGGTTCTACTGGGCCGTCGGGGTCGCGATCGGCCTGCCGGTCGGCCTGGTGCTGCTCACCGAATGGCACACCGCACTGGTCCACCGGCGAAGTCACCTGGCCCGGCCGGTGGCCCTGCTGCGCAACTACCTGCTGCCGTTGGCGGCGTTGCTGCTGCTGCTCGTCAAGGCGACGCAGGTCTCGACCACCAACACCTCGGTTCGGGTGGTGGCCACCGTTTTCGGCTTCGTCGTGCTGGTGCTGCTGTTGTCGGGGCTCAATGCCACGTTGTTCCAGAGCGCCCCGGAGGGCACGTGGCGCAAGCGGATGCCGAGCATCTTCATCGACGTCGCGCGGTTTGTGCTGATCGCGGTCGGGCTGGCGTTGATCTTCTCCTACATCTGGGGCGCCAATGTCGGAGGCCTGTTCACCGCTCTTGGCGTGAGCTCGATCGTGATCGGCCTGGCGCTGCAGAATTCCGTCGGCCAGATCATCTCCGGCCTGTTGATGTTGTTCGAGCAGCCGTTCCAGTTGGGCGACTGGCTGGACACGCCGTCGGCCCGCGGGCGCGTGGTCGAGGTGAACTGGCGGGCGGTGCACATTGACACCGGGAGCGGGCTGCAGATCACGCCGAACTCGGTCCTGGCCGGTGCGTCGTTCACGAATCTGAGCCGGCCCGCGGGCAAGCACAACATCGCCGTCAGCACCAAGTTCGCGCCCGCCGATGCGCCCGATCGGGTGTGCGCGATGTTGAACCGGGCCGCTGGCATGCTTCCGCAACGCAAACCCGACGTTGCGCCGGTGACGGTGGCCGGCGGCGGCGACGAATACCGCACCACCATCGGCCTGAAGTCGCCGGCCGACGACGGGGCCGCGCGCGCGATGTTTCTACGCTGGGTCTGGTACGCCGCGCGGCGCGAGGCGTTGCACCTCGACGAGGCCCATGACGAGTTCTCCAACCCCGACCGCGTCGCAACCGCGCTGCGCGCAGCGGCTCCCACACTGCGCCTGAGTCCCGCCGACCAGCAGGAACTGGCCGCACACGCGAAGATCGTCCGCTACGGTGCTGACGAAATCCTGCAGCACTCCGGCGAAGTGCCCGCCCAGATGAGCTTCCTCGTCGCCGGACGCGT
>NZ_DATFZD010000206.1:0-3886 GCF_035314665.1 Mycobacterium sp.
CGAACGCCAGGATTCTGCATCGGCTGCTGCCCCACTCCACCTTGCACCTGCACTCCGGCGGACATGTGGATCTGATTAGCAATGCCGCCGAGCTGGCGCCGATTATCGAGATGTTCAGAAGAATGCAGTGAAAGCGTGATATGGGTACGGCAACAACCACCGACAGCGGGCTCCCACGCACTGGAACCCGGACAGGCGAGCAGCCGTTGTTGGACTCCGAAACCGACTAGAGCGGGCGGGTAGGTCGGTAATCGGTTGCCGCGCTGGCATTGGGCGCCTGGGCGTGGCGCGACCGGCTGGACTGACCGGGCGTGCGTGGCCGCAGATGCGCGTGACCGTCGTGGGTGGGCGTCTGGGATGCGGTGCTGATTTGTGCCGATGAGCAGCGCCGTCACGGGTGGGGGGCGCAAAATGAAGTGTGACAACCGGTACGCGGCTGCGCTTCGATGCTGCCGGGTCCGCGCGAAACCCGCAACCGTATAAAGCCCAGGCACTCTCCCACGGAAGGCAGGCACATATGACCGCCACCGACCCGGCGACCTCTTCGAGGCCGGTCTACCCGAATATCGGTAAGGCGCTCGGCACCGATTATTTTCTGCTCAAGGAGAACCTCACCCCGGACGAGCGAGGGTATCTGGAGCGGGCACGTCGGTTCGTTGACGAGGAAGTGCTGCCGGTGATCAACGGCTTCTGGGAGCGCGCCGAGGTGCCCCTGGAGCTGTGTCGGCGCCTCGGTGAGTTGGGTTTGATTGGCGACGGCCTGCAGGGCTACGGTTGCCCGCCGATGAGCGCCACGGCTGCCGGGTTGATCACGATGGAACTCCACCGCGGCGACGGCAGCGTGGGCACCTTCGTGGGGGTACAGGCTGGCCTGGCGATGCGCTCAATCCACCTGCTGGGCTCCGAAGAGCAGAAGCAACGCTGGCTGCCGGCGATGGCGCGTGGTGAGAAGCTGGGCGCGTTCGCGTTGACCGAGCCGCGGCACGGCTCGGACTCGGTGTCGCTTGAGACCGAGGCGCGCCGCGTCGGAGATGAGTATGTGATCAACGGCGCCAAGCGCTGGATCGGCAATGGCACGCTGGCCGACGTGGTGGTGGTCTGGGCTCGCGACGCCGAGGATCTGCAGGTCAAGGGTTTCCTGGTGGAGAAGGGGACGCCCGGGTATGAGGCCCGCGTGATCGAGGGGAAGGGCTCGCTGCGTGCGCTGTGGCAAGCCGATATCGACCTGATCGATGTGCGGGTGCCAGTGGACAACCGCCTCCCCGGGGCATACAGCTTCAAGGACACCGGCCGAGTGCTCAAGGCTACCCGCGCCACGTGCGCCTGGTCAGCACTCGGCCACGCGGTGGCCGGTTACGACGCCGCGCTGAGCTACGCCCAGCAGCGCACCCAGTTCGGCAGGCCGCTGGCGCGGTTCCAGATCGTGCAGGAAAAGCTGGTCCAGATGCTCTGCGAGATCACGGCCATGCAGCTGTACTGCTTGCGCATCGGGCGTCTGGATGACACCGAGGAGCTCTCCGACACGATCGCGGCGCTGGGCAAGCTCAACAACACCGTCAAGGCCCGCCAGGTGCTCGCCGAGGCGCGCAATCTGTTGGGCGGCAACGGCATTCTGCTGGAGAACCACGTCATCCGCCACATGACCGACATCGAAACCATCTACACCTATGAGGGAACAGAGACAATCCAAACCCTGCTCGTCGGCCGGGACATCACGGGCTTGAGCGCCTTCACCTGATCCGCGACGTCTGCACGGCACCTGCTGGGCCCCGGTGGGCTCGGGGATGGGTCTGCGGCGGTGACGCGACACCGAAGAGGAGATGAGACAGATGGAGTTTCCCGCCGATTCGTTGTCCGGCCTGACCGCCCCGGACAAAATCGTGACCGCCGCGGAGGCCGTGGCGTTGATCCGGGATGGCGACACCATCGTGGCGGAGGGTTTTGCCGGACAATGCTTCGCCGAGGAGCTCACCCTGGCGCTGGAGGTGCGATTCCTGCAGACCGGCGCGCCGACGGATCTGACGTTGACGTTCACCGTCGCGCAAGGCAACCGGGAAGGGCGCGGGTTTGACCGCCTGTGCTACGAGGGCCTGCTCAAGCGCGCCATCGGCGGGCACTGGGGGATGTCGGGTGAGCTCGGCAAGATGGCGGTCGGCAACAAGATCGAGGCCTACAACCTGCCGCAGGGGGTGATCGCCCAACTGTTCCGCGACAGCGCCGCCGGTAAGCCGGGGCTACTCACCCGGGTCGGCCTCGACACGTTCGTCGACCCGCGCAACGGCGGCGGGAAAATCAACGACAAGACCACCGAGGACCGTGTCGAACTGATGTCCATCGGCGGCCAGGAATACCTGTTCTACAAGGCGTTCGAGCGGCTGGATGTGGCGTTCCTGCGCGGCACCACCGCCGACCCCAACGGCAACATCACCATGGAACACGAGGCGCTGTACCTCGAGTCCCTCGCCGTTGCCATGGCGGTCCACAACGCCGGCGGCCTGGTGATCGTCCAGGTGGAACGCATCGCCGACGTGGGAGTGCTCAGTCCCAAGGAGGTGAAGATTCCGGGCGTGCTCGTCGACTGCGTGGTGGTGTCCACGCCCGAGCATCACACCCAGACCTGGGGCACCCAGTATTCGCCCGCGATGAGCGGGGAGCTGCGCGTGCCCTTGTCGTTGATTCCCCCGCTCGGATTGTCCGAGCGCAAGGTGATCGCCCGGCGCGCGGCGATGGAGTTGCGGCCCAACGCGGTGGTCAACCTGGGCATCGGCATGCCCGAAGGCATCGCCAGCGTGGCCGCCGAGGAGCATATCCTCACCTACATCGTGCTGACCGCCGAACCCGGGGTGATCGGGGGAATGCCGGCCGGCGGGCGGGATTTCGGTTCGGCGATCAACGGTGACGCCATCCTGGACCAGCCCGCCCAGTTCGACTTCTACGACGGCGGCGGCCTTGACGCGGCGTTTCTGGGCATGGCGCAGGCCGACGGGTCCGGAAACGTCAACGTCAGCCGGTTCGGGCCCAAGCTCGCCGGATCCGGCGGGTTCATCAACATCAGCCAAAACGCCAAGAAGGTGGTGTTTCTGGGAACGTTTCTGGCACCGTGCCGCACCCGTGTCGTCGATGGACACATCGTCGTCACCGACGGCGTCGCCGCCCCCAAATTCCTTGACAAGGTCGAGCAACGCACCTTCAGCGCGCAATACGCCGCGGCAACCGGACAGCCGGTGCTCTACGTGACCGAACGCTGCGTGTTCCGGCTGGCGCCCGAGGGCCTGGAACTCATCGAGATCGCCCCCGGTATCGATCTGCACAACGATGTCCTGGCCCATGTCGGATTCACCCCGATCATCAGAGATGAGCCGAAGCTGATGGACGAGAGGCTCTTCCGTAACGAGCCGATGAGGCTCAAAGACGATCTGCTCACCGTGCCGCTGGAAGCGCGCTTCGGCTACGACGCCGACCGCAACATTTTCTTCCTCAACCTGGAGGGCCTATCGGTACAGACAGCGGCCCAGGTGGAAGCCATCACCGCCGAGGTCGAGAAAAGGCTGGCCGCGATCGGTAAGAAGGTGCACGTCGTGGTCAACTACGACAACCTCTATCTTGCCCCCGACCTCGCCGACGCGTACGTCTCCGCCGTCCGCGGCATCGCAGAACGCCATTACGAGAGCGTCACCCGGTACACCACCAGCTCCTTCATGCGGCTCAAGCTCGCTGGACACCTCTCCCAGCGCGGACTCGCCCCCCACATCTACGAAAGCCGCCAAGAAGCGCTCGCATGGCTCAACAGCCGCGCCGACAACGGATCCCGGCCACCCGGATAGGCCGCCCACCACCGGGTGTCACCCAGACCGGCGGGCTAACGGGTGTATTCATAGAAACCCCG
>NZ_DATFZD010000207.1:0-6572 GCF_035314665.1 Mycobacterium sp.
GCGGACGTCGGTTACGGCTGTTTCCAGGGCGTCAAGTCGTGCGGATGCTTCGGTGAAGACATTGAGCCATCTGTCGTAGTCGCAGTCGTTGGGCAGATCGAACATTTCGGGATTTCCTCGCGCTGGGGGTCTCGCGAGCAACGTAACGCCCCTGGTCAGCCGAAAGCACGAGTAGTGCACTACCCGAGTGCTACCAGCATTCAGCGGCTCAGCCTGTCGGCGCCTCTTCGCTCCCCCGCTTACGCGGGCTCGCTCATCGACTCCGGCGGATGGCGCCGCTTCGCTCCCCCGCTTACGCGGGCTCGCTCATCGTCGCGGCTGCCAGACGACCACCGCGGTGCTCTTGGGCACCACCGCGACGTCGCGTCGCTGGTTGGCCCGCAGCGCCTCGATCTCGACGGCCATCTCGGTCAGCCGCGACTGCAACGCCCCGACCTGGTTGGTCAACTCGATAATGCGTTTGATCCCAGCCAGATTGACACCCTCGTCCTGCGACAGCCGTTGCACTTCGCGGAGCAGCTCGACGTCGCGCTGCGAATAACGACGCCCACCACCGGAGCTGCGCCGCGGGCTGACCAGCCCGAGCCGGTCATAGGTACGCAGCGTCTGCGCATGCATACCGGCCAGCTCGGCGGCCACCGAGATCAAGAAGGTCCGCGCGTCTGATTCCCTAGGGTTGTTGGCCATCACCGGTTACCTGCCCATCCGGCTCGCGGGTCGAAGCCACCGGAGCGTTCGGCGACGGCGTAGGCCTCCAACGCCTCCTTGGCAGCGCCGTCCAGGTTCGGCGGGACGGCGACTTTGACGGTGACCAGCAGATCGCCCTGACCGCCGGAACGCTTGGGCACACCGCGTCCGCGGACCCGCAGGATACGGCCGTCGGCAGTGCCTTTAGGCACCCGAACACCGACCTTGCCGTCCAATGTCGGCACGGAAAGCGTTGTACCCAAGGCTAATTCGGTGAAGCTGACCGGGACGGTGACAGTGAGGTCGTCGCCGTCGCGGCCGAAGACCTTGTCCGGCGTCACGTGCACGGTGACATACAGGTCACCCGACGGGGCACCGCGCAACCCGGCCTCGCCCTGGCCGGCCAGCCGGATTCGTTGTCCGTCCTCGACACCCGGTGGGATCCGCACGTTGATGGTGCGGGTACGGGTGGTGACACCGGTGCCCTTGCATTCCTCGCAAGGGTGCTCGATGATCGACCCGCTGCCGCGGCACTCGGTGCACGGCTCGGAGAAGCCGAAAGCGCCTTGGTTGCTGCTGATTACGCCCGAGCCGTTACAGTTCGGGCACACCTTGGGGCTGGTACCCGGCCTCGCTCCGCTGCCGTGACAGTTCGTGCACGGCGCCGGGCTGGTCAGCCGCAACGGCATCGCCACGCCCTTGGTGGCCTCCATGAAGCTCAGCTCGGCTTCGGTCTCCAGGTCGTTGCCGCGCCGCGGACGGCTGGGACGTGGTTGAGCGCCACGTCCGAACAGACCGCCGAACAGGTCGCCGATGTTGGTGCCACCAGAGCGGCCGGCCGCGTCGAACAAATCGTTGAGGTTGAACTCGGCGCCATCGCCGCCATATGCGGCCCCACTGAAGCCACCGCCGAAGTCGCCACCGTTGAATCGGCGACCGAATCCGCCTCCCGCGAAGAGCCGACGGGTTTCGTCGTACTCCTTGCGCTTGGCCGGATCCGTCAGTACTTCTTTGGCCTCGGAGACGGCCTTGTACCGATCCTCGGCCGTCTTGTTGCCGGGGTTGCGGTCAGGGTGGTTCTCGGCGAGCAGCTTGCGGGCCACCCGCTTGATCTCGTCTTGGCCGGCATCAGGAGAGACGCCCAGCTCCTTGTAGAAGTCCTTTTCGACCCATTCGCGTTGGGCCATATCGCGTCACCCCCTCACACCTTTCTCTAGTTATCGTGTCCCGTCCGAACCGCTCGTTAGTTGTCCGACGACGGTTCTGATTCTGCGTCGTGCTCACCCTCGCTCGCGTCGTTATCGACTGTGTTCGCGCTCTCGGTTTCCGTGGCGGTGTCGCCCGTCGAGTCATCCGGGATGGTGTCCACCACCCCGACCAACGCGTGCCGCAGCACCTGGTCGCCGAGCTTGTAGCCGTGCCGCATGACGTTGCCGATCACCGGCTTCGAGCCGTCGGCGCCGTCGCCCTCGTGTTGCACGGCCTCGTGCAGCACCGGGTCGAAGTCGTCGCCCTCGGCGCCGAACGCGGTCAAGCCGAGTCCGGTCAGCACGCTGAGCAATTTGTCGGCGACCAACTTCAGCGGCCCGGATTCCAGGTCGCCGTGGCTGCGGGCGCGGTCGAGATCGTCGAGCACGCCCAGTAATTGGCTGACCACGGCGGCCTTCGCCCGCTCGCTTGCGGCTTCCTGATCGCGCAACGCGCGCTTGCGGTAGTTGGCGTAGTCGGCTTGCACCCGCTGCAGATCAGCGGTCAGCTCGACGACCTTGTCGGCTGCGCCGCCTGCCGATGCCGGAATCGCTGCGGCGCCCGGCGCCACCCCGCTGGGGGCGGCTCCGGAAGCCACGTGGCGTACTTGGCCGGTTTCGGGATCAATCCGACGCTTATCGGTGACAGTTACCTGTTCGTGCGGATTGGGTTCGCTCACTGGGCCTCCCGGTCATCGTCGACCACCTCCGCGTCCACGACATCGTCGGCACCGCTCGCGCCGGCCTCACCGTGACCACCGGCCGCTTGCTCGGCCTGAGTGGCCTCGTAGATCGCCTGGCCGAGGGCCTGCGATTCCTGGCCCAGCTTCTCCATCGCGGACTTGATGGCACCGATGTCGGTGCCTTCCAACGCCGTCTTGGCTTCGGCCACCGCGGCGTCGACCTTGTTCAGCGTGTCCTCGGGAACCTTCGAACCACCTTCGGCGCTGCGCTGCTCGGAGACGAACTTCTCCGTCTGGTAGACCAACGTCTCGGCCTGGTTGCGAACGTCGGCCTCTTCGCGACGCTTTCGGTCCTCGTCAGCGTGCGCCTCGGCGTCCTTGATCATCCGGTCGATCTCTTCCTTGGACAGGCCGGAGCCCTCCTGGATCTTGATCGTGTTCTCCTTGCCGGTGCCCTTGTCCTTGGCCGTGACGTGCACGATGCCGTTGGCGTCGATGTCGAAGGTGACCTCGATCTGCGGGACACCGCGCGAGGCCGGCGGGATACCGGTCAGCTCGAAGGAGCCGAGCAGCTTGTTGTGCGAAGCGATTTCCCGCTCACCCTGATAGACCTGGATCTGCACCGACGGCTGGTTGTCGTCGGCGGTGGTGAAGGTCTCCGACCGCTTGGTCGGGATGGTGGTGTTGCGCTCGATCAGCTTGGTCATCACGCCACCCTTGGTCTCAATACCCAAGCTCAGCGGCGTGACGTCAAGCAGCAGAACGTCTTTCACCTCGCCCTTCAGCACACCGGCCTGCAGGGCGGCACCGACGGCAACAACCTCGTCCGGGTTGACGCCCTTGTTGGGCTCCTGGCCGCCGGTCATCTCCTTGACCAGATCCGACACCGCGGGCATGCGGGTAGAACCACCGACCAGCACCACGTGGTCGATCTCGGAAACCGAGATGCCGGCGTCCTTGATCACCTGCTGGAACGGGTTACGGGTGCGGTCGAGCAGATCTTGGGTGATCTTCTGGAACTCCGCACGGGTGAGCTGCTCGTCGAGGAACAGCGGGTTCTTGTCGGAGTCAACGGTGATGTAGGGCAGGTTGATCGACGTGCTCTGCGAGCTGGACAGCTCGATCTTGGCCTTCTCGGCCGCTTCACGCAGCCGCTGCATGGCCATCTTGTCCTTGGTCAGGTCGATGCCCGCGCTGGCCTTGAACTTGTCGACCAGCCAGCTGACGATGCGGTCGTCCCAGTCGTCACCGCCGAGGTGGTTGTCACCCGAGGTGGCGCGAACTTCCACGACGCCGTCACCGATCTCCAGCAACGACACGTCGAAGGTGCCGCCACCGAGGTCGAACACCAGGATCCGCTGCTCCTTCTCGCCCTTGTCCAGGCCGTAGGCCAGCGCGGCCGCGGTCGGCTCGTTGACGATCCGCAGCACGTTCAGGCCGGCGATCTGGCCGGCCTCCTTGGTGGCCTGACGCTGAGCGTCGTTGAAGTAAGCGGGTGTGGTGATCACCGCGTCGGTGATGTCCTCACCGAGGTAGGCCTCGGCGTCGCGCTTCAGCTTCATCAGAATGCGAGCGCTGATCTCCTGCGCGGTGTACTTCTTGCCGTCAATCTCGACAGACCAGTCGGTGCCCATGTGGCGTTTCACCGAACGGATGGTCCGGTCGACGTTGGTCACCGCCTGGTTCTTGGCAGGCTGGCCGACCAGTACCTCGCCATTGCGCGCGAACGCGACGATGGACGGAGTGGTCCGCGAGCCCTCGGAGTTGGCGACGACGACGGGGTCCCCACCCTCCAGAACTGCGACGACAGAGTTAGTGGTCCCGAGGTCGATACCGACCGCACGAGCCATGGTGAATCCTTCCTGATAGTCCAACTTGGTATGCACTACGCTGAGTGAACCCCGCTCAAGCCTGCCCTTTGCGGTGTCCCGCTGTCAAGCCAATGTTGAGTCTACTCCACTCAAGGTTATGAACGGCACAACGGTGTTGCTCAAGAGTTTGTTCCCTGCCGGTTGAGAGCGACGTCACACCGTGGGATAGTTTCGCCACCACTCCGTTTCTGGGGCGTGTCCGGCGCCGCAGCGTTGCACCAGGCTACGACGATAGGAATGCAATGCCACCGCTGCCCAGCACGCCCGACCCGGCTGATCATGCGGCCGCCGATCATCGATTCGCCCATGAGGACCAGGGCTATCACCACGACCTAAAACCTCGCCAGATGCAGATGATCGCGATCGGCGGCGCCATCGGCACCGGGTTGTTCATGGGCGCGGGCGGACGACTCGCGTCGGCGGGACCCGGATTGTTCCTGGTCTACGGGATCTGCGGGGTATTCGTCTTCCTGATCCTGCGCGCGCTCGGCGAACTGGTGCTGCACCGCCCGACGTCAGGCTCGTTCGTCTCCTATGCCCGAGAGTTCTTCGGGGAGAAAGCGGCATTCGTCGCGGGCTGGATGTACTTCCTGAACTGGGCGATGGCGGCGATCGTCGACAGCACCGCGATCGCGAGCTACTTCCACTATTGGACGACCTTCGAGGCGATCCCGCAGTGGGCGCTCGCGCTGATCGCGCTGGTGGCGGTGGTGTCGCTGAACCTGATCTCGGTGAAGGCCTTCGGCGAGTTCGAGTTCTGGGCGGCGCTGATCAAGGTGATAGCGCTGACGACGTTCCTGGTCGTCGGAATCGTCTTCTTGGTGGGCCGCTTCAAGATCCAGGGAAAGAGCACCGGGTCAAGCCTGTGGGCCGACCACGGCGGATTTTTGCCCACCGGCCTGCTGCCACTGGTGCTGGTCACCTCGGGAGTGATATTCGCTTATGCCGCAGTCGAACTGGTCGGCACCGCCGCCGGAGAAACCGCGGAACCGGAGAAGGTGATGCCACGGGCGATCAACTCGGTGATCGCCCGTATCGCCGTCTTCTACTGCGGATCGGTACTCCTGCTGGCGCTGCTACTGCCCTATACCGCCTACAAACACGCGGAGAGCCCGTTCGTCACTTTCTTCTCGAAAATCGGGCTCACCGGCGCCGGCAGCATCATGAACGTGGTGGTGCTTACCGCCGCGTTCTCGAGCCTGAACGCCGGACTGTATTCAACTGGCCGGATCCTGCGGTCGATGTCAGTGAACGGCAGTGGTCCGAAGTTCACCGCACGAATGTCGAAAAACGGTGTGCCGTACGGCGGGATCCTGTTGACCGCCACCATCGGGCTGTTCGGTGTCGTGCTCAACGCGATCAAACCGAGCCAGGCCTTCGAAATCGTGCTGAACATCGCCGCAATCGGGGTGCTCGCGGCTTGGGCGACGATCGTGCTCTGCCAGCTGCGGTTCTACAGCAGGGCGAAGGCCGGAACGATGGAGCGGCCGCAATTCCGGATGCCGCTCGCCCCCTACAGCGGCTATGTGACGCTGGTTTTCCTGGCGGGCGTCCTGGTGCTGATGGCGCTCGACCCTGAGAAGGGTCAGTGGGTCATCGCGGCGCTGGTGGCCGCCGTTCCCGCACTGATCGGCGGCTGGTTCCTGGTCCGCGACCGCGTCATGGCCGCGGCCACGGCCAAAGACGTTGTCGACCACGCCAGCGATGTGCCGGACCTGACGCCTGAATAATAGAAACCGTGACGATTAGCCTGAGCTACGAAGAAAAGATCGCGGTCCTCGACCTCGGCGCCAACGAAAACCGTTTCTCGCCAGACTTTCTCGACGAGTTCCACGCACACCTCGACGAGGTTGTCGCCGCCGGCGCGCAGGGCCTGGTCACCACGGCCAGCGGCAAGTTCTACACCAACGGTCTGGATCTGGATTGGCTGATGGCCAACGGGCAGCGGACCCAGTGGTATGTCGGACGCGTCCAGGGCATGCTGGCCCGGATGCTCACCCTGCCCGTCCCCACCGCCGCCGCTCTGGTCGGGCACGCCTTCGGCGCAGGGGCAATGTTGGCCTTGGCGCACGACTTTCGGGTGA
>NZ_DATFZD010000208.1:0-5375 GCF_035314665.1 Mycobacterium sp.
GGTTGCCTGCAACGTCTTGTGACCGGGCATACCACCGAGGTCGAGTGAATGGAGCCGGCAGATGACCATTGCCGCAAAACGGGGGCCCGAACGGCCCTGCTGCAAGGCCGGCAATGCCCAATAACGTTTCCGATCAAGCACGGGGTATCCCGGTAGCCCAGCTTTCGATCGGAGGGTGCAATGAATCATCCGCAATCACCACAGCGAGTCGTTGTGGGCATCGACGGCTCCGACGCAGCGATCAATGCGGCCAAGTGGGCGGTTGCGGAGGCGACCAGTCGCGACATCCCCTTCGTCTGATCCATGCGATCCCCGAGCTGCGAACAGATGCACCCGCAGATGATGACAGTCTCGATATCGAATACGGCGAAACGGCGCTGCGCGCCGCCACTGCGGCGCTTCATGTCATGGGCGAGCGAGTCAAAGTTGAAACCGATCTTGTGCACGGATCGCCAGCAGGCGCACTGATCAGCGAATCACGCTACGCAGCAATGATTTGCGTAGGCTCTGTGGGGATCGCGCGTGTCGCCCGCAAGGTTATCGGCTCGACCGCCGACGCTCTAGCTCAGAAGGCGCATTGCCCAGTGGCGATCATTCGCAACGACCGCGAAGCTCGGGAGTCACGTTCCGGATCGATCGCTGTAGTCGTCGACGATTCACCCGGCAACGACGCTGTGCTCGAGCACGGCTTTAGGGAAGCGCGACTTCGCAAAGCATCGATGTTGGCAATGGGAGTCTGGCGATGGGGTTTCGGTGAAATTCCTTACCGTCAGCTCGATCATCGGCTCGGCCGTTGGGTGACTCAGTATCCTGAGGTGCACGTCCGTCCGGCTACCGCACGAAGTGGAGCCGCCGAATTCCTATCCGGCACAGAGGAACCCGTCCAACTCGCGGTGGTGGGCAGCTCCGACGCCGACAAGGTCGCTCGCATGGTGGGTCCAATTACTCCCCACTTCGGGCATATGGGTTGTTCGGTACTCGTGGTTCGGAAATGACGAGTATGACAAGTGTCAAGTCGTCACTGCGCGCGATTACGAACCGTCCGGTGCTGGCATCGCAGCCACCAACGGTATGTCGACGCCGAGCGGAGCTACTTCGGCGGCGCCACCCGGAGAGCCTCGTGGGCGGCTTCGGCCGAGGAGTTGGCTGAAAAAGGCAGCGTTGTCGTCCAAGTGCTGTAACTGGTCATCGGGCAGGGCACTGTCACGTTGGTGAGTGTGGGCGACCTGGGAGGATTCGTGGGGTGAGCACCGCAACGCCGTCGTACAAGGGCCACCGCTACCCGGTCGAGATCATCAACTACTGCGTGTGGCTGTACTTAGGGTTCCCGCTCAGCTTGCGTGAGGTCGAGGAGCTGATGCTCGTACGCGGTGTCGCGGTGAGTTACGAGACGATCCGGCGGTGGTGCGCCAAGTCGGGCAGGCCTACGCCAACCAGCTGCGCCGGCGGCGCCCGCGCCCCGGCGACAAGTGGCACCTCGACGAGGTGTTCGTCGGGATCAACGGCGGGCTGCGGTACCTGTGGCGCGCGGTCGACCAGCACGGCAACGTGCTCGACGTTCTCGTCCAGTCACGCCGCAACGCGGTGGCGGCCCAGCGATTCTTCCGTAAGCTGCTCAAGGGCCTGCGGTACGTGCCGCGCGTGCTGGTCACCGACAAGCTGGGCAGCTACCAGGTCGCCCACCGCGAGCTCATGTCGTCGGTGGAGCACCGGCGGTCGCGGTATCTGAACAACCGCGCCGAGAACTCTGATCAGCCCACCCGACAACGCGAACGGGCGATGAAACGCTTGAAATCGTCGCGGCATGCGCAACGGTTCCTGTCCGCCTTCAGCGGCATCTGCGCACACTTTCGGCCGCGACGGCATCTGCTCAGCGCGACCCAATGGCGAACCGAGATGGCCGACCGCTTCGCGGTCTGGCGTCAGGTCACCGCGCCCGACGCTGCCGCCTGAAATGTGAACGACCCAACGGTGTTCCGTCGCGACTGCTTCAAACCCAACTGCGCCACTACACTTTTCACTCAACGTGACAGTGCCCGCCTGGATGGGGACGCCGGTTTCGATCTTGCCACCCAGGTCGGTGAGCATCGCGGCCAGCGCGGTGGTGATCGACGCCGACCCGCCCTCGGCGACCGGCCAGCCGTGGCGGTGTCCGGCGGTGAGGATGCCGAGCCCAATCGCTGAGGTCATCGGGTAGTGCAGTGGCCGGAACGGGTGTGCGGCGACGCCGCCAAATAGTGCCCGTCCCTGTGCCGTGCGCATCCAACACAGATCCGGCCGCGAATCCGCCGCGTGCCAGATCATCTGCGAAAGGGCCAACTAGGGTGAGACCAGACCGAAATTATCGGCATACGAAATGGGTTGGGAAGCAGGCTATATCAGCCGCTATCTTACATAAGGTCGCTTATCGACAAAATCCGTTGCAGCACACAGGCTTCCGCGTAGCCCATCTTAGTGAACTGCCAGAGTCCCGCTGTCCCTTCTCAATCTATCTGCGCTTTTCTCAGTCTTTCTGTTCCGCGGCCGCGGTCTTCTCACTCTTTCTGTTCCGTATTCGTTCAACCCTGACCTTCGCGTGACCCTGCAGTGACGCTATGGCGAGCCTGGGCGCTACCGACCGCGCCTCCGTCCTCTCCCGGCTACTCCTTCGAGATACGTCACCGTGACGATTTGGCCTCCGTAATCGTGCTGGGCCGTCGGTGTTTTTGCGTTCGGACGGAAACAGCGGCGTGCCGTGCCCGGACGGCTCGATGCCGAACAAGCCGAGGACGTTCTCGATGAACCAGCACAAGCTGCGGTCGGCGCCGTTGATAAGCGGCACCAGCCGCGGTTTGGGACCCTTGCGACGAGAACCCTTGCCGTAACGAACATTTAGCTTGCCGAACCGGCCCAACTCCCACCGCACGTCGTTCAGATCCAGCATGCAGGCCTCGTTGATGCGCAGCCCGACATCGGCGGGCAACCGGGCCACGGCGTAGTTGCGGGCGGTCGGGGCGAACTTGCGGGCTTGTCGGGATCGTGCCCCAGCGAGAAGGTCACCTTGTCCCCGTGCCGCCGGACGAATCGCGACTGTCTGGCATAATCGGTCGGCATGGGCGTGGAGAGCCACCGGCTGTTGCTGCTCCGACACGGGGAGACCGAGTGGTCGACGTCTGGCCGGCACACCGGTCGCACCGAGATCGAGCTGACCGATATCGGGAGGGCGCAGGCCGTGATCGCTGGGCGGGTTCTCGGTGAAGTCAAACTTGATCACCCGTTGGTGGTCAGCAGCCCGCGCCAACGGACTCTGGACACGGCCAGGTTGGCCGACATCACCATCGATGAAATATCTCCACTGGTCGCGGAATGGGATTACGGTTCCTACGAAGGCCTGACGACCGCGCAGATCCGCGAAACCGAACCTGATTGGCTGGTGTGGACGCATGGATGCCCCGGCGGTGAGAGCGTCGCGCAGGTCACCGATCGCGCTGACCGCGCCGTCGCGTTGGCGCTACAGCACCTGGCGTCACGCGACGTGGTGTTCATCAGCCATGGTCACTTCTCCCGCGCGGTGATCACGCGCTGGCTCAAGCTGCCGCTCGTCGAGGGCAGCGGTTTCGCCATGCTTACTGCCTCGATCGCGATCTGTGGGTTCGAGCACGGGTTGCGACAGCTTGGTGCGCTCGGGTTGATCATTAAGTGAGACCGAGCGAACCGCCCTTCGCGCTATGCGGGCCGAGAGGGGCTCTGGTTGTCGACGGGGTGCAGGCGCGCTTCTGCGACGTGCCGGCGGCGGAGGCGGCGCTGCGCTCGGGGGCGGCGCCAATACTGTTGGGCGCGTTACCTTTCGATGTAAACGCGCCCGCCGCGCTGATGGTGCCGGGCACCGTACGGCGCACCGGTGCGCTGCCCGACTGGCCGACCGGCCCCCTGCCCCGGTGCGCATCGCCGCGACGGGCCCGACGCCTGAAGATGTCCTGGAGCTGCGGCACCAGGTCGAGCTGCACAACCTCACCGGCCGCATCGTTGAATGCCCGCTGGATGAGATCAACCGGCCCCGGGCATCGGCCCCGGCGAAAGGGACTTTGTCGAGGCCCCGACTCTGGGGCGACTTGGAATCCGTGTCGGCCACCAAAACCATGGGCCGAGTAGCCGGGTGAGCGGCATCACCAAAAATAGCCGCACGAACAGCATATCGAAAATCAGTCCAATACAGATAGTTGCGCCTGCCTGGCCGATGTTCACGACATCGCTGGACATGAGCGCCAACATTGTGAAGGCAAAGACGAAGGCTGCGGTGATTACCACGCTCCCGGAGCTGCCGATCGTCCGGATCATTCCAGTCTTAAATCCGGCGCCGATCTCTTCTTTGTAGCGCGAAAGTAGGAGCAGGTTGTAGTCGAGGATGTCCCGAGTTCCGTGGAACTTCGGAGGCGGCCTGGTGAGCATCAGGCTGCGCTCACCTGATCATCATGCCCCATGGTGCCGACAGGTTCGGCGGACTCGCGCTCGAGCGCGGCGCGGAGTGTCGGTAGGTGCACGTGACCGTTGACACGGCGGAATTGCTTGCCGGCCTCGACCATCCCGGCGGCGCACCAGCGCAGCGCCACCTGCCCGTCTCGCCAGCGCTTGACGTTGCCGGCATGTTCGCGGCAGACCGAGATCATCGACTCGATGCAGTTGGTCGAGCGCAGCGTGCGGGCCAGGGTGGGTGGCACGCCGCCAGTGCTCACCGAGCGCCAGTGCGCCGGGCGTCGAGGCCGCATGAACTCACGACGCGGGGGCTGGCCGCTTCGTGCAATGGGCAGCGGTGCATACGGCCCGGTGTGGGCGGAGATGTGATCGCCGCGTCCACGAACACGGTCACCGCGGCGCCCGACCATGCCGCTGGGAGACTGAGCGGGCCGGCGGTGCCGGTGACAACCCGAACCCCTAGGGGCATACGAGCACAGCGACCGGCCACGCATCTCGCTTAACCGGTGATGATGAACCCCTTGGCCCGTGCGCCTCGCAGGCGATGGCGATTCCCCCGACACCTACGACGTGATTATCATCGATTCGGGAGGCGACGGCGCCACCTTGGGCCGGCACGTTGACCGCCGCAAGCTCACCCCGGAGGTCGAGGTGGACGGCGAGATCAACGGAAAGGCAGTGCAGGCCGTCATGCCCGCGAGCGCGTGGAGTGACAGCCGCGGCCGGCGTTGCCCGCGCTGGCCTCAACGAGTAACGACGGAAGGATGGCAGTGAACGAAGAGCAACGCAACGTCATGGCGTCGGGGCGTGGGTTCATCGCCGCACTGGACCAAAGCGGTGGGAGCACGCCAAAAGCTCTGAGCCTCTATGGTATTTCGCACGACGCGTACGACAGCGATGAGCAGATGTTTGATCTGGTGCAT
>NZ_DATFZD010000209.1:0-8764 GCF_035314665.1 Mycobacterium sp.
GGAAGGATTTCTGAGAGGGACATCACTGGCTCCTTCATCCGGTAATCAACCTGGCCACAACCGATGGCGGTCATCCCCCCGCTCAAGCTAAGCAGATACAGATAACCGCTTTTCTGCGATACAGCGGATTAATCCTCAGAAAACGAAGCCCATCAGCGGACGCCGCACTGAACGTTCATCACTGGTCCACTCCCGTCGATAGACGTGGCGGATGCGCTGCTGGATGAACGCTCCCGGTTAACTTGACGTTTGATCCACCACAGTCGCGCCGGGTGCGCTGGTCTTCACCGACACGATGCCCTTCTCGGCGCTCTCCTTGGGCGTATGCCTACCCAGGTTCGAATCCTGGACCTGCCACCGAGGCTCAAGCAGGGTATTTAGCCGCCGTAGCTCTTGATAATGCAAGAGCAAAGGAGCTCACTAGACGCAGCGGGGACTTCGGACGCATCTGGCGAGCCAGAATGGTTGGCGAACGCGGTTGGGTCGCGTGTAACTGATTCCAGGTCCGAAGTTGGGCAAGTGTTAACGACGTCCCGCGCTGGATTATTTGCTGCGACAACAATTCTGGTGCGACGCGATGACCTCGGTCGCCCGTAACTACCGCAAGCCCGAGCAGCTCGCTCTTGTCGATGCCGCCCGCGAACTCGAAATTGCAGTACGCCGTGCGGACGGAACACTTCGGCCGTGGACGCCGATTTGGGTCGTGCGCGTCGTCGGCGACGTATACATCCGCACCTGGTACCGCAGAGATACCGGGTGGTTTGGCCTTGCCTTGCGGACAAGACGCGCACGTGTGCGCGTCCCTGGCGTCGAAGTCGACGTGCGCATCGAGGACATCGGTGTCGGCCCGTCGGGACTGCGGGAGGACGTGGACCACGCCTACCGTGACAAGTACGGCGGCGGTTCGACCGGAGACATGGTCGGAGACGAAGCCGCAGCTACGACGCTTCGGTTACTAAGACAATGATCGGGGCGTGACGAGCAAGTCGGCTTGCGCCTGCTCTGGGATGTCGCAGGGGGCGACATGCGTCCGTGACAGTCACCCGGCAGCTAGCGTCGATGGTCATGACCGACACCGCCGACGGCACGTACGGGTCCCCATGCCCCCCGCCGCGACCCTGGGGAAAGCCCGCCGTGTCGTTCAACCTCCGCGATCGGATCAGATCGGGTAAATTCGGGGCCGCTGGGAATTTCAGCTGGTCCGGGTATGACTTCCGCCGTTGTGCTAACCGCCGCAGAGCTCAAGGCGCACTGCGCCGCCACCCGACATTCACGGTAATCGTCTACGCGCGGGATCACGATGAGCGCATCACCTGATTTTGCTAAGCCCCGAACCGACCAGACCGCCAGGCACTCCGCCGCGCCAGCCGGCGCCCAATCCTTCGTGGACGCGAAGGAGCCCAGCACCGAACGACGGCGCCGACCTTCGCCGGGCACCACGGACGAATACCTTTATGCGCTGCCCGCGTTGATTCTGCTGGACCGATTGCCTATACCCATGCTCGCCACCGCACTCGACGGCGTCGTCGTCTACACCAACCCCGCTTTCGCCACCATGCTCGGCCATCACCCCGACACCATCACGCTGACCGGACAACGACTTCCCGCGTTGCTCGCCGGACATTCAGCGACCCCGGCGCGCGACTGTGTCACCGCACTGCGCGCTGCCGATACCGTAGTCGTCGACTGGCTCCACGCCGAGGGCTTCCCGGTCCGCAGCGTCATATCCGACACGCTATTGGTTCGCGCCACTGACCAAATACTGCTGATCGGCGTTACCGACATCACCGAACTGATGTGGACCAACCGACTGGAACCGCGCTGATGCGGCTCCTGGCGACGTTCGTATCAAGGTCCTAGCCGTCGGGACTGCGTCCGGTTTCGGTTAAACGTCTGAGGCGGCCGAAGCAAACAAGTAGACGTGAGGAGTTAGGTGGTGGCGGTTCTCGTCAACGTGGACAACTTCGTCCGGGCGGAGACCCACCGGATGTTTCGCGACATCCAGGCCGGCGCCGGCGGCGTCGGGAGCTTTCGGCACAACAGCACGCCTGCCCGCATCGATGAACAGACGGTGATCAGACTCAACCGAGATACGTTGTACAGCTTTGCGATTGTTGATCTCGCCGAACCGGCTCGGCTCACGTTGCCTGACGCCGATGGTCGCTATCTCTCGGCGATGATCCTCAATGAAGACCACTTTGTGAATAACGTCATCCATGAAGTGGGTGAGTACACGCTGACGCGAGATCAGTACGGGTCTCGCTACGTCCTCGTCGGTGTTCGAATACTGGTCGACCCCACCGACCCCGCAGACGTGGCCGCAGTCTCGGCGATTCAGCAACGCCTCGCGATCGACGCCGGCTCATCGGAAACGTTTGTCATGCCGGACTACGAGCCCGAAAGCCTCGACGCGACCCGGGACGCGCTGCTGGCCCTGGCCCGTGGCCTCGACAGCTTTGACCGGACTTTCGGTGCGCGGGAAGAAGTCGACCCGGTTCGTCACCTGATCGGGTGTGCGGCAGGGTGGGGTGGGCTACCCACCTCCGAAGCGGCGTACATCGGCGTAGACCCCAACGTTGCACCCGGCGATTACGAGTTGGTGTTCAAAGATGTTCCGGTGGAAGCGTTCTGGTCGGTGTCGGTATACAACGCGCGAGGGTTCTTCGAGCCGAACGAGAAGAACCTGTACACGGTCAATAGCGTCACCGGTGAGCGGAACGCCGACGGCTCGGTCACCGTTCGTTTCATTGCGTCAGCCGACGGTGACATCCCCCCGAACGCGATCGTCACGCCGGAGGGCTGGAACTACCTCGTTCGCCTCTATCGGCCGCGCGCCGAGATCCTCGATGGTAGCTGGACGCCACCGACGTTGACGCCGTGCGGCGATTCCTGACCACTCGATGCCGTTTGCCGGTCAAGCGGAACCTCGGGGCATCCCGGAAAGGCCTCTCCGCCAAGCCGTCGCGATTTGTCGTCGGCCATCTTTATCATCAGCCCATGGACCGGGCGTCTTCGCTAACCCTTGCCGCAGCAAGCCTTCTCAGGTCGCGAGGCGTGCTTCGAGCATGAAGATTGCTTATTACTTTCTCCCGCCCTACTTCGGGCTCTTCGCAGGTTTCGTCGGCCACAGTGTCACGACGGGCTTGCTGGGAGCAGTCGTCGGTCTGTTTCTCGCCGTGTTGGTAGCAGCCGAGGGAAGCCGGCGGCGCGGGCGTCCCGGCGCGTCCATGCTGGCGATTGACAGCATGACCGGGACGGACTTTGAGGACTACGTCGCCGCCCGCCTGCGACGGGCCGGCTGGCAGGTCACGGTCACCTCAGTCAGTGGCGACTACGGCGTCGACCTGATCGCCCAACGGGACGGCAAGTCGCTGGCGATCCAGTGCAAGCGCCACGGCAAGGCGGTCGGCGTCGCGGCTGTCCAGCAGGTTGTCTCGGGAGCACGCCATCACGGGTGCACGAAGAGCATCGTCGTCAGCAATCAAGAATTCACCCAGGCCGCCAAGCAATTGGCCTTCACCCACGGCTGCCAGTTGATTGGCCGCGGCGCCTTGCAAGCCTGGGTACCGCCTCCGGCGCGGCGGGCGGTTTAGGAAATCACGGCTTGCTTTGATTCGGGTAGAGGGGAAATCCTTGGCAGATGGCGACGGCGAAGCGGTCTACAAGGGTGCTGGTGGGCTGGTTTTGTCGGCTTTCGGGCTGGCGGGCGGCCCGTGGGCCCAGGCGACTCCGGTCCCTGCGCCTGGCTATCACTGGTGCCCGGGTGATCACTGGGACCCGGGCTGGGGCACCGCCTACGACTGGGACTGGCATCACTGCCACGACTGGCAACCTGCGGCAGGTCAGGGTGGTCCGGCGGGCTTTGGGCCCTGGGGAGTCCCGCCGCCGTGGGCACCGCAGCAGCCACCTCCACCGCCGTGGGCGCCTGGGGCTCAGGTGATGTGGAACCAGACAGCCAATAGTTGGGGCTTCTGGAACAGCGGAATATGGAATCCGATCTGACCGTTTCGGCGTCAAACCCCGCGCGGTTAGCGATCTTCAGGGGTGCGCCGCGAGGAAGGTCTCGTTCGGCAAGCCGGACGTCAGTTCATCGACGTTGAACGGTTCGTCGAGGCGGGCGTGCAGCATCTTTGGATCGATCAGCAGGCTGATCTCCGCGGTCTCGCGGGCGAATAGCCGACCGACACGCGGGTAGAGCCAACGCATTACGGCTCGCTCCCCAGAGGTGCAGCGGGCCGCGCAATAACCGACGTGACCAATCTCGTCGGTGAGGATCTCGCTATAGAGCCGCTCGATACGCGCGGCCACATCTGGTTCGTCGGCGAACAATTCGACCCCGACCCGGCGCAATTCGTCGAACAAGATGCAGCCGGCCATCTCGCCTGCGCCCACAAACGCGATCCCGATGCGTTCCGGGATGAAGACGTTGAGCTTGACGAACTGGCGCATCACGAATGGTGGCGGCATGACTTGGAACGGCAGACCGAATATGTCGAGCACGTAGGCAAGTAAGCGGGTGTGGTAGTGCTCCTCGAGCTCGATGTAGACCCGTTCGGTCGGAGCGTCGTCACCGCTGTTGTGCCCGTAAGTCTCGCCCAGCCCGACGCCGAACCGCTCCGCTTGGTTCAGCTTCGCGGTGGCCAACAGAAACAGCATTTCTCGGCTCAGGCCCGGTTCGGGTCGCCGCCGGCGCAGGTTGCGTGCGAACACGCCCCGATCGATGGGACGACGCGAGCGGACCGGGTCCGTCACCAAGCCGCCGAAGAATTCTTCGCGGCTGGCTAGGTGGCGGTGCAGCAGATCAGCCTCGCCGTCGCGGCGCACCAAGAATTCGCGGTAGCCCTCAATACCCAAGGCACCTACAGCGGTCATCGCTCCTCCATTCCTTGAACAATCGTCAGCACAAACCGATCCAGTGATGCGGTCGCGCCGATCGCCAGCAACGCGAACAGCCCGGTCAGGAAAATCACACCGAGCTCGCCCGGATCCGCATCCCGAGACACCCGTCCGGCAGCCGCCGCATCGGCGATCGCGGCGATGACGAAACCGGCCAGCGGGTGCTCACCCAGCTCGGCTTCGATGGGCCGCGTCGCCGAGAAATGCAGGCCCAGCATGTCTTTGAAGACGACAGGTCCCAGCCGCTCTTCGGCGGCGAGCACGTGCCGGACCAGCAGTGTGAGCAGCGACAGCAGGTCATCATGCGCGGCGGCTCGGGTGTCGAGCGTTGCGACGATTTTCGCCTCTTCGGCCCGCTCCAATTCGACCAGCACGTGCTCCTTGGTCGGGAAGTGGAAATAGAACGTGCCGCGCGCCACTCCCGCCGCCGCGGCGATCGCCGCGACGTCCGCACCCGCCAATCCGGACCGGCCGAACTCGGCCAGCGCGGCGTCGAAAACCCGCGCCCGGGTCTGCAGTCGCTGCGCCTCTCGCACCCCGACAAACTGCGAAGCCGGTTCTGCGGTCGACGCTGGTGAAGGCACACCGGCACCTTACAAAATTTCATTGCCACCCGTCAATGACGGTCGTCAATGAGTTTGCTGGCTGCTGGCCGGCGTCCGAATGGTTTGATTGACCCATGAGTGGTGTACCGAGCCGGCAAGCTCGCCTGGCGCACGCGGCGAAGCACGCTGAACTGTGGAATGCCGGGAAGAAAGACGAGTGGGTGGCGTCGTGGCGCACGATCTGCCCCGGCGAGGTTCGCATGTTCGATCCGGTCGGTACTGAGGAGAAGCACGGCTTTGCCGCCGCGACCTCGGACGCGTTCGACATGTTCCAGTCCATCCTCACCATCAAAATGATCACCGTGCAAGTGAACGGCAACGAGATGGCATGGGTCTGTGAGAATCACTTCGGCACCGAGCCGAACGTTCAAATGGCTTATAGCATCGAGACTTTCGCGTGGGACGATGATGGGAATCTGCTCATCAAGACCTACTACCCGATGCCGGAGAACGTTGGCTCGGACAGCGACCCTTACGCGCACCTGCTCGGAAATTGATCTGCCAACCGCTCGGTTTGGCCGTAGCATCGGTCCAATCGAAGGAAATGAGTGAGCAGACGCGGGTTGAGGGTGCTCTGGTGTGCAGCAGCGGCCACCTTCGTGGGCCTGTTGGGCGCCGGGGTGGCGGACGCCGACGAGGCCGCTTACTTGGACGAGTTGAGCCGGCACGGATACCCGGTAACTGACCCGTCGGGCGAAGGCCTACTGGGTAGCGGTCACGCGATGTGTAGGGAATTGGACGCCGGGCGTTCGCCGGACTACGTCGCCAAGCGTTGGACTTACCCGAACGCGTCGTACCAGAACTTGTTGGATATGGCAACCGCGGCTCAAAACAACCTATGCGGCGACGACTGACCGCCGATTAGTCTGCGACAACCCCGATTTCGCCGCCCAGCCGATACGGCGCCACCAACGGAAGTCCATCTCCGCTCCAAAATCTCCCGGGGTCGAACCAGTTGGACCGCTTCTCGGTTTCGATCAGTCCCATCTCTTCGTAGGTGACCGCGACCGTCTCCGCGCAATAGGCGGACTCGAAGCGGCCCTTTCGCTGCTCTTCTTTGCGCCGTCGGGTTGACTCGCGTACTCGCTTGTCCAAGAGGGGGATTCCGCGCACCCAGTCGTATGCCGTCGGCAGTTGACCGCGCAGCCAACGCAGGGTGAGCCGGGTAGTAGTCGGAAACGCGGTGCCGTCCATCCGGGCGATGACCCGCAGCAGCCGATTCTCCTGGTGATGGTCGACGTCGGGGCTGAGTTGACGCAACCAGCACCGCTGCCCGTAGCGCTGCATCCACCGCTCGACCACTTGGCCGGCGTCGTTGAGTTGCACACCGCGGTGGTTGGTGCCGGTCCACACGTCGGTCAGCTTGTCGCCGAGTTCGGCATGCCAAATCAACGGTGGAAGATCCTCGATCGCCACCGTCATGCCGACGTGGTTGACCGGGCTGTTCGACAAGGTCTGGATTGCGCGGTCGGGTCCGGAGCGCCCACGAAACAGCCAGATGTCGCCGGTGCGAGTTGCCTCCACCGCTTGGGTGACAGTCACCGTATGTGTTTCCACCAACGCACCTTATGCACATACCGGTGATTGCAGGATGCAGTCGCGAATAACCTTTGCGCATGCGCACCATTTGGAAGTTGCTCGGGCTGGCCGGGGTCATCGGGGTCGCCGCAGGGGGAGTGCTGGTGGCCCGCGATCAGCGCCGGCGCCGGGCCTACACGCCCGACGAGATCCGGGCCCGGCTGCAGCAGCGCCTGGCCGAGGCGGACGGCGACGAGCCTTAGGCCGCGATTGCGTAGAGGCGGTGGGTGCCGGCGAAGCCTTTCAACTCGGCCTCGCGGCCTTCGTCGACGGAGATGTCATCGCAGCCGCTGATGGCGTCCCGCACGGTTTCGCTGACCAGGATCTCCCCGCCACCGGCCTCCCCGGCGACGCGCGCCGCCATGGCGACGTTACGGCCGAACAGGTCGTCGCCGCGGCGCACCGAGCGGCCCATGTGGATCCCGATTCGCACCCGAATACCGTTGTGCCGCTTGCGTTGTGAATCCTTCTGCAGCGCATGCTGCATGTCGATACCGCAGCGCACCGCCTGCTCGGCGCGAGCGAAGGCAATCATGAATCCATCACCCTGGCTTTTCACCACATGCCCCGAGCGCTCCTTGACCAGCTGGCGCACCAGCTTGTCGTGCTCGCCGATCAACTTGACCCAGGCCCGGTCGCCGACCCGTTCGTTGAGTGCGGTGGATTCCTCGATATCGGAGAACAGGATCGCCACCTTGCCGTCCGCGGTGACCCGGGCCAGGTCCGGGCGTTCCACCTCGGCCCAATCGGCGAGATCTTCGATAGAGCTGCGCACCGCGGCGCCGAACCCCTCCTTGCGCACCAGGTTCGCGGTCTGCCACACGGTCTTGACCGCCTCCCGGCCGGCGGGCAGCAGCCAGCTGCGGGGATCGACGCGTCGCCGTAGTTCAGCGGCCTCCCGGCGACTGCGGGTCAGCGCCGCCCATACGAAGGCCAGCGCTGCGGCCTCGATGACCGCCACACCGGCCAGCGCGTAAACCGCGATCAGCAACAGGTCGGGGTCATGCATGCCACGCATCTTTCCTGATCAGCCTCGTCGATCGTCGCAACACTGCCGGATCGGCCGCGTGGGCCGCTTGCACGTAGGCGTTTGGCTTCCCGAGTAACCGGTTACTTCACAACCGCGCTCGTGGACCTCGTTGCGTGTTGTCGGGCGTCGCCGCGGTGTTTAGGGTTGGACCTGGCCGCGGCAGGTCGAGTTGGGCGCGTTTTCAAGTTTTAACCCGGGGCTGACTAGTCGATTTTTCGTGGAGGTCACCGATTGGCCGAATCCGGCGATCGCTGCTCAGACCTGCTGGTGATCTTCGGCATCACCGGCGACCTGGCCCGCAAGATGACCTTCCGAGCCCTCTACCGCCTTGAGCGCCGGAAGTTGCTGCAGTGCCCGATCTTGGGCGTGGCCAGCGACGACATCACGGAAGAGGAGTTGGTCAATCGCGCCCGCAAGGCGATCGCCGATACCGGCGAAAAAATGGACGACAAGGTGTTCGACCGGCTAGCCGACCGGCTGTCCTACCTACACGGCGACGTCACCGACCAGGCGTTGTACGACTCGCTGGCCGAGCGGATCGGTTCGAAGCGCTGCCTGTACTACCTGGAAATGCCGCCTTCGCTATTTGCGTCAATCGTCGAACGCCTGGCCAAGGCCGATCTCCTGCAAGGATCGCGCGTCGCCTTGGAGAAGC
>NZ_DATFZD010000210.1:0-20485 GCF_035314665.1 Mycobacterium sp.
ACCCTGACCGGCTGCAGCTCCGGGCAGATATCCCAGACCGCGTCTCAGGAGTCCGCGGTCGACGGCAGCAGCACGAACATCGGCCAGATCGCACTGCGTGACGTCAGGATCCAGGCGGACCAGACCGGCGACGCGGTGCAGCCCGGCAAGCCCGTCGACCTCCTGTTCGTCGCGACGAACCAGTCGGGCGACAGCCCCGATCGCCTGCTGAGCGTTTCTTCCGACATCGGATCGGTCACGGTGGCGGGTGACGCCACCGTGCCTCCGCTGGGCATGCTGTTCGTCGGCGCCCCCTACCAGCGGAACGCCGCCGCGCTCAGCGCCCTCAAACCCGCCCCCGCGGTCGCCGCCACGGTGACGCTGAACAGGCCCATCAGCAACGGACCGCTCTACAACTTCACCTTCACCTTCGAGCGGAACGGCCAGGCCACGCTCGGCGTGCCCGTCACCGCCCCGCAGAATACGCCGCCGACGCCGCAAGCCGCGTCGGCGGGCGGCGCGCACTAGGGCGCACCGGCGCGGACACTGGCTATCTGTCGGTCGGGGCGGATACCGTCTCGACGTGGCCAAGACCCGTACGCACCACCTCTGCTCGGACTGCGGGCATGCCACGGCCAAATGGGTTGGCCGGTGCCCGAACTGCGGCACCTGGGGCACCGTCGACGAGATCGCGCTGCCGGCACCGCTAGAGGCGGCCGCCGGCAAGCGCGGCGCGGCCGCGGTGCCGATCAGTTCGATCTCGCCGGACACGACGCGGCACTACCCCACCGACGTCAGCGAACTCGACCGAGTGCTCGGCGGCGGGGTCGTCCCCGGCTCGGTCACGCTGCTGGCGGGCGAGCCGGGGGTCGGCAAGTCGACGCTGCTGCTAGAGGTCGTCCACCGGTGGGCACAAGCCGGGCGGCGCGCGCTGTACCTGTCCGGTGAGGAGTCGGCCGGCCAGATCCGGATGCGGGCCGAGCGCACCGGGTGCAGCCACGACGACGTGTACCTGGGCGCCGACTCCGACCTGCACACGATGCTGGCCCAGATCGACACCGTCAAACCCAGCCTGGTCGTCGTCGACTCGGTGCAAACCATGTCGACCACCGACGCCGACGGCGTCACCGGCGGCGTCACCCAGGTCCGTGCGGTCACCACGGCGCTGACGACGGCGGCCAAGACCACCGGGGTGGCGATGATCCTGGTCGGCCATGTCACCAAGGACGGCGCGATCGCCGGGCCACGCACGTTGGAGCACCTCGTCGACGTGGTCCTGCACTTCGAGGGCGACCGGCATTCCGCGCTGCGGATGGTGCGCGGCGTCAAGAACCGATTCGGCGCCGCCGACGAGGTCGGATGTTTCCTGTTGCACGACAACGGGATCGAGTGCGTCGCCGACCCGTCGGGGCTGTTCCTGGATCAGCGGCCCGAGCCGGTGCCGGGCACCGCGGTGACGGTCACGCTGGACGGCAAGCGGCCACTGATCGGCGAGGTGCAGGCGCTGCTGCTGCCGTCGCCCAACGCCACACCGCGGCGCGCGGTCAGCGGCATCGACCACGCCCGCGCGGCGATGATCAGCGCCGTGCTGACGAAGCGGGCCGAGATGTTGAGGCTCGCGACGTCCGACATCTACCTGTCGACCGTCGGAGGCATGCGGCTCACCGACCCGTCCTCGGACCTGGCGGTCGCGCTGGCGATGGCGTCGGCGTACAGGGACCAGCCACTGCCGGGCACAGCGGTGGTGATCGGTGAGGTCGGGCTCGCCGGCGACCTGCGCCGGGTCACCGGAATGGAGCGGCGGCTGGCCGAGGCGGCGCGGCTGGGCTTCACCACGGCGCTGATCCCGCACGGCGTCAAGAGCGTGCCCAGCGAGCTGTGCGCGATGCCCGCCAAGACCCTCAACGGTGCACTGGGCCTGTTGCAGGAGATCGCCGTCAAGACGTGCCAAACTGCACCTCAGCGCTTGCTGGAAACGCCCAAGGACGACGAGCAGAACTGGTTATGACCTCACCCGACAAGAGTGCGGACACAAAGGCCCCGGTGGTGCATCCAGCGCTGCGACAGACGCTCGGCCGGATGGCGCCCGGCACCGCGCTGCGCGACGGGCTGGAACGCATTCTAAGGGGCCGCACGGGGGCGCTCATCGTGCTGGGCTACGACGAGCGCGTCGAGTCCATCTGTGACGGCGGCTTCTCGCTGGACGTCAGGTTCGCGCCGACCCGGCTACGCGAGCTATCGAAGATGGACGGCGCGCTGGTGCTGTCAACCGACGGCAGCCGCATCGTGCGGGCCAACGTCCAACTGGTGCCCGACCCGTCGATCCCCACGGACGAATCCGGCACGCGGCACCGGTCGGCCGAACGCACCTCGGTCCAGACCGGCTACCCCGTGGTGTCGGTCAGCCACTCGATGAGCATCGTGACCGTCTACGTGGCCGGTGAGCGGCACGTGATGGCCGACTCGGCCACGATCCTGTCGCGCGCGAACCAGGCCGTCGCCACGCTGGAGCGCTACAAGACGCGCCTCGACGAAGTGAGCCGGCAGCTCTCGACAGCGGAGATCGAAGACTTCGTGACCCTGCGCGAGGTGATGACCGTGGTCCAGCGGCTGGAGATGGTCCGCCGGATCAGCCTGGAAATCGACGAGCACGTGGTCGAACTCGGCACCGACGGCCGCCAGCTCAAACTTCAGCTCGAAGAGCTGGTCGGCGGCAACGACGCGGCGCGTGAGCTGGTCGTGCGGGACTACCACGCCTCCCCCGATCCGCCCAGCGGGGCCCAGGTGGACGCGACCCATGATGGGCTCGATCAGCTCTCCGACGCCGAGCTGCTCGACTTGACAGCGCTGGCAAAGGTTTTCGGCTACCCGTCGACGGCCGAGGCGCAGGATTCGGCCGTGAGCCCGCGCGGCTACCGCGCGATGGCGGGCATCCCGCGACTGCAGTTCGCCCACATCGACCTGCTGGTGCGGGCGTTCGGCTCGCTGCAGGGGCTGCTCGCGGCCAGCGCCGCGGACCTGCAGAAGGTGGACGGCATCGGCGCGATGTGGGCGCGCCACATCCGGGAGGGCCTTTCGCAGCTGGCCGAGTCGACGATCGCCGACCGGCTCGGCTAGCCCTGAGCGGCGGGCGCGGGGGGCGCGGGCTCCGGGGCCTGCGCCCCGGGCGCGGGCGGCGGGGGCGCGTCGGTCGGGGACGGCTGGGCGACGATGAACGGCACCGGCGCCGACCGCAGGTTGCCGAGCTGCACCACCAGGTTGTAGGTGCCCGGGCCGATCGGCTGGCGTGGCAGCGGGCACTGCGGCGCCGATCCCATTCCGGTCCAGGTGACCTCGGTGGTGACCTGCTCGCCGGGGTTGAATGTCTTGACCAGCGTCTCGTTGGACGGCGCGCAGTCGAGGTTCGACCACAGGCGGTTGTTGTCGAGCGAGTACACGTAGGCGGCCAGCACCGCGGCACCCACATCGCGCTTGCACGCCACCAGCCCGATATTGGTGACGACCATCGTGAACTTGGGCTGGTCACCGACGTTGTAGCGGGGCAGGTCGGTGAGGCCCTTGACGGCCAGCGTCGAGTCGGGGCAGTCGTCGCCCTCCTTCAGCACGGGTGGCGGTGTCACCGCCGCCGTCGGCGTCGGCGCGGGCGGCTGGACCTGGGGAGTGATCGGGGTCTTGACCTCCGGCATCGGCTGCGGCGCGTTGGAGGCGGCCGGGCTGGACTGCTTGTCAGCGTTCTTGGTGTTGGCTCCGACGCTGCCGGTCATCACGGTGACGACAACAGCGACCACAATGCCGATCACGACCACCGCGACGCCCAGCGCAAGGCCTCGGCGTCGCCAGTAAATTTGGGACGGCAGCGGGCCACGCGGTTCCAAATCCAGCACGAACTCACGGTAAGCCCAGGTCACCGCGAGCCGTCCGACCGCGCTCGGCGTGTCGCGGCCTGGGTCAGCTAACTCTCACCTGGGGTTTCGCCGATGTCACCGAGGAAGTCCCGCAAAACCACCCGCCCGTCGGCGAGGTGGTAGGTGAGACCGACGATCGCCAGCTCGCCGGTCGCGACCCCCTCCGCGATCGCGGTGGACCGGCTGATCAGCTGGACGCCGGTCTCGCGCACGTGGTACGCCTCGAATTCGTCGACCCGGGTCAGCCCCTCCCGCCTGCCCAACAGAATCGACGGCGTGACACGTTCGACCAGGTCACGAACGTATCCGCCGGGTACCACGCCATCGTCGAGAGCGGTCAGTGTCGCCTTGACCGCGCCGCAGCTGTCGTGGCCGAGCACCACGATCAGCGGCACCTCGAGCACGGTGACGGCGTACTCCAGCGAGCCCAGGACCGCGGAGTCGAGGACGTGGCCCGCGGTGCGGACGACGAACATGTCGCCCAGCCCCTGGTCGAAGATGATCTCGGCGGCGACCCGGCTGTCGGCGCAGCCGAACACCACCGCATTGGGCCGTTGGGCTTCGGTGAGGGTGGCGCGGTGCTCAACGCTCTGGCTCGGGTGTGCCGGCTCGCCGGTGACGAACCGCTCGTTACCCTCCTTGAGTGCCTTCCATGCGGTCACCGGGCTGGTTCGGGGCATGACGGACATTCTGCCCCGGCCGGAGGAGACGATTGAGCCGAGCAGGCTTGTCGCCTGGTATGAGAGCGCGCAGCGGGACCTGCCGTGGCGCCGGGGCGGGGTGAGCCCGTGGCAGATCCTGGTCAGCGAGTTCATGTTGCAGCAGACGCCGGTCGCGCGGGTGCAGCCGGTCTGGGAGGACTGGGTGCGCCGCTGGCCCACCCCGTCGGCCACGGCCGCCGCCACCGCGGCCGATGTGCTGCGGGCCTGGGGCAAACTCGGATATCCGCGCCGCGCGAAGCGGCTGCATGAATGCGCGACCGTGATCGCCACGGAGCACGCCGGCGTGGTGCCCGACGACGTCGACACGCTGCAGCAACTGCCGGGTATCGGCGGATACACCGCCCGCGCGATCGCCTGCTTCGCCTACGGCAGGCGGGTTCCGGTCGTCGACACCAACGTCCGCCGGGTGCTCGCCCGCGCGACGCGGGGTGCGCCCGATGCGGCGCCCAGCGCCCGCGACCTCGAAGCCCTGGAGCGGATGCTGCCCGAAGACGGCACGGCGCCCCGCTTTTCGGTGGCACTGATGGAACTGGGCGCGACGGTCTGCACGGCGCGGTCACCGCGCTGCGGGCTGTGCCCGCTGTCGACGTGCGCATGGCGCGCGGCCGGTCACCCGTCGTCGCCAGCGCAGGCCCGTCGCACCCAGACCTACGCCGGTACCGACCGCCAGGTTCGGGGTCTGCTGCTGGATGTGCTGCGCCGCAAAGACTTTCCGGTCACCCGCGCCGAGTTGGACGTCGCCTGGCTCACCGACACCGAACAGCGCGACCGAGCGCTGGCGTCGCTGCTCGCCGACGGGCTCGTCGAAAGGACGCGGGACGGCCGATACGCGCTGAGCGGCGAAAATTTCTGAGGGTCAGGCGGATTCGGCGGTTGGCCGGTCGGCACAGGCGAACCGGCGCCGGTAATCCGACGGTGTCACCCCGACCATCCTGCGGAAGTGGTGTCGCAGCAGGGTAGCCGTGCCGAAGCCGGAGCGCTCGGCGATGCGGTCAACGTCGAGATCGGTCTCCTCGAGCAGCCGCCGCGCGTAGAGCACCCGCTGCTCCGTCACCCACTGCATCGGGGTGGCGCCGGTCTCCTCGACGAAGCGCCGCGCGAACGTGCGCCCAGACATGTTGGCGTGCCGGGCCATCGTCGCGACGCTGTGGTCCCTGCCGAGGTTGGCCAGAATCCAGTCGAGTTGCGGCGCGAAGCCCGGTGAGCAGTGCACCGGAACCGGTTGCGAGATGTATTGGCGCTGACCGCCATCGCGCTGCGGCGGAACCACCATCCGGCGGGCAATGATGTTGGTGATCCTGCTGCCCAGCTCGCGACGCACCAGGTGCAGGCACGCGTCGACGCCCGCGGCGGTGCCCGCGCTGGTGATCAGGTCACCGTCGTCGACGAACAGCACATTGCGGTCGACGTCGGCGGTCGGGTACGCGCGCGCCAACTCGTCGGCGTGCATCCAGTGCGTCGTGCAGCGCCGGCCGTCCAGCAGTCCCGCCGCGCCGGCGATGAAGGCACCCGTGCACACGGTGAGGACGGTCGATCCCGCCGCGGCCGCGGCGCGAAGTGCCCGCAACGCCTCCGGCGGGTAGGGACGAGGGCCAGCCGCGGCTTTGGCGGCCGGAACCGCGACCAGATCCGCACCGGCGAGTCCGTCGAGGCCGTGCTCCGGGACGATCTGCACGCCGACGGAGGTGTGCAGCGGTTGACCAGCCCGTGGCCCGCACACCCGGAAGTCGAAATTCGGCACCCCGTCCGACGCGCGGTCGATACCGAACACCTCGCAGACGGTGCCGAACTCGAAGACCGCCAAGTTGTCGAGCGCCAAGACCGCCACCGTCTTCAGCATGGCAGTATTTTAATTCAATTAGTCAGTACTGCCACGGTCGGCCGGATATTCACTGTCGATAAGTCGGTGCCATGACTGTCGACTCCGACGGTCGCCGGCTCGAGCACGACCTCGAGGCGATTCGCACCGGCTTCGGGCGCAGCCCGTCCTCAGGCGCGACCGGCGAGGGTCGCCAGAAAGCCGCCGATCGCCCCGCGGTAGACATCCGGAGCCTCGTCATGCACAAGGTGGCCGGCCTCGGCCACCTTGAGATATGTTGTCCGATAGCCTGATTCGTGCATCCGGAGCATCTGGCCCGGGGGTGTCACCGAGTTCCCCGCCTCGATCAGCAGCGCCGGCACCCGCACCGCCTGCCACTGCTGCCAGTAATCGCGGGTTCCCCACTCCGCGGCGATCTCGATCCACCGCTCGACCGGGCCGTGCAGCCGCCATCCGGTGGGGGTGCGGTCGAACGCGTCCAGGAAGTAGCGGCCCGCGACCGGGCCGAACTCGTCGATGACCTGGCGGGCCGTCGTGAACTCGACCGGCAGCGCGTGCAGCCAGGGCTCCCACGGGCCGGTGGTACGCCCACAGAAATCCGGCGCCATGTCCTCGACGACCAGCGCGGCGACCAACTCCGGCCGCTCGGCGGCCAGGCACCAGCCGTGCAGCGCGCCCATCGAGTGCCCGATCAGGGTTGCCGGCCGGTTGAGCGCCGCGACCGCGTCGGCCAGGTCGGTGACGAAGCGTTCCGTACCGACCGGGTACGGGTCCGCGATGTCGCGGCCGCGGTGCCACGGCGCGTCGTACGTGTAGACCCGCCCGAGACGGGTGAGCCAGGACAGCTGCCGCGCCCAGGTGCTGCCGCGGCCCATCAGGCCGTGGACGAGGACCAGCGGTTCGCCGTGACCGCCGCGGTCGGTCAGCAGACCGGGCGATGAGCGCTCGCGCGACGAGCGGAGATCCGGCGATGAGCGCTCGCGCGACGAGCGGAGATCCGGCGATGAGCGCTCGCGCGACGAGCGGAGATCCGGCGATGAGCGCTCGCGCGAAGAGCTGAGTCCGGTGGCCACGGCCTCAATCATCCATCGCGGGCAGCACGGTAGCCTGACGGCATGACCGTGGTGAAGATCAACGCAATCGAGGTGCCGCCGGACGCCGGTCCGGAGCTGGAGAAGCGGTTCGCCCACCGGGCGCACGCGGTCGACAACCAGCCGGGCTTCCTCGGATTTCAGTTGCTGCGGCCGGTCAAGGGCGAGAACCGCTACTTCGTTGTGACGCAGTGGGAATCCGAAGAGGCATTCCAGGCCTGGGCAACCGGCCCGGCCGTCCACGCCCATGCCGGCGAGCGCGCGAACCCCGTTGCGACGGGCGCTACGTTGCTGGAGTTCGAGGTTGTGTTGGACGTTGCCGGGGCGGGCGCGAAGGCGTAGCGCAGGCCGGGCGCGTCATCGCGCGGCGGCGTCGTTCGCCGGTGTCGCGATGTCAGGCGCCTTGGTCTGTGGTTGCGCTGCGCCGCCCGCGTCGCCGACGACCGGCAGCACGGGCGAGAAGTTCAACACCAGTACACCCGTGGGTCTGCGCGCCAAACAGATCGTGGACATGCTGAATTCCGACTGGCCCATCGGCCCGGTCGGGATTCGCACACTGGCGGCTCCCAAGCAGGTCGACGACATCGGCACGACGATGGACGGCCTGTGGTGGGACCGGCCGTACACCGTCGCCGGCGTCGACCTGCACGCCGCGCAGGCCACCCTGCACCTGATCACCTCGTTCGGCGCCCGCCAGGACATCGACATCCACACCGATGACCAGACGATGGTGGATCGTTTCGACGTCGAGATGCAAAAGCCGAACATCAACTCGTGGGCCGGCGTCGACGCCGAGCTGCAAAAGTCCAACGCCCGGTACTCGTATCAGGTCGCGAAGGTCAACAACGGCCGCTGCGAACGGATCGCGGGGACAAACACCGCTGAATCGCTGCCGCTGGCTTCGATTTTCAAGCTCTATGTGCTGTACGCCGTCGCTGACGGTGTCAAGGCGGGCACGGTGTCGTGGGACGACAAGCTCACGATCACCGGCCAGGCCAAGGCCGTCGGCTCGTCCGGCCTCGAGAAGCTGCCGCCCGGCGCACAGGTCACCGTGCGCACCGCCGCGGACAAGATGATCGCGACGAGCGACAACATGGCCACCGATCTGCTGATCGGCCGGGTCGGCACACCGGCCGTCGAACGCGCGCTGGTCGAAGCGGGCCACCACGACCCGGCCAGCATGACGCCGTTCCCCACCATGCACGAGCTGTTCTCGGTCGGGTGGGGAACACCTGATCTGCGGGAACAGTGGAAGCAGGCGGTACAGTCCGGCGGGCCGCAAGGCCGTGCTCAGTTGCTAGCGCTGACGAACTCCCGGCCTTACCAACCGGATCCGAACCGCACCCACACCCCGGCTTCGACCTACGGGGCGGAGTGGTACGGCAGCGCGGAGGACATCTGCCGGGTGCACGCCGCGCTGCAGACCGGCGCGGTGGGTGCCGCCGCGCCGGTCAAGGAGATCATGTCGCAAATTCCGGGCATCGACCTGGACCGGCAGCAGTGGCCGTATGTCGGCGCGAAAGCCGGCAATCTGCCCGGCGACCTGGGCTTCAGCTGGTACGCGGTCGACCGCACGGGTCAGCCGTGGGTGGTCAACTTCCAGTTGAACTGGCCCCGCTACCACGGTTCCAGCGCGGGTGCCTGGCTGCTGTCGATCGCCAAGCAGGTCTTCGCAATGCTTCCCTGATCTGCTTGCCCGCGATCTGCACACGGCGGCCACTGGGGCTTTGTCTCGGATTAACACGGCTACGGTACGGTCGCAGGCGCTTTCCCAACCAATAGGTAGACGCATTCATGGCAGATCATCGCACCGACATCAATCTCCCGGACTCGCTGCATGGTATGGACGACCTCGCACTCGACATGCGGCTCATCTCGTCGCACCGTGCCGATCGCGTCTGGCATCGCGTCAATCCGGAGCTGTGGGGTGCGTCGCGCAATCCCTGGGCGGTGCTCAAATCGATCGGCCAGGCCGAGCTCGAGGAGCTGGGCAACGACGACGCATTCAGCGCCGAGGTGCGCACACTGATCGAAGATCGCCGGAGGCGCAACAGCGACCCGTTCTGGTTTCCTCAGTCGCAGGCGGCGAAAACCCTGAATCTGACCGCGTACTTCAGCATGGAGTTCGGTCTTTCCGAAGCGTTGCCGATCTACGCGGGCGGGCTGGGCGTACTGGCGGGCGATCACATGAAGTCGTCGACCGATCTCGGCGCGCCGGTGGTCGGAGTCGGCTTGCTGTACCAGCAGGGATACTTTCGTCAGGCCCTCGACTCGCAGGGCAATCAGCGCGAACTCTACCCGTTCAGCGATCCCAGCGAGATTCCGGTGCAGCGTTTGCGCGGCAACGACGGTGCCTGGATTCGCATCCCGCTCGATTTTCCGGGCCGCACCGTGTACTTGCGCGCCTGGGCCGTCAACGTCGGCCGGCTGTGGTTGTACTTGCTCGACAGCAACGATCCGGCCAACGACCCGTCAGACCGCGGTATCACGGCGCACCTCTACGAAGCCGATCCCGAAGTCCGGTGGGAACAAGAGATGGCGCTCGGGTTCGGCGGCTGGCAGCTGCTGCGCGAGCTGGGACTCGATCCGGATGTCTGTCACCTCAACGAAGGGCACGCGGCATTCGCCGTGTTGGAACGCGCCCGTTGGATCGTGCGGGAACAGAACGTGCCGTTCGACGTCGCGCTGACCGTCGCGCGCGCGGGCACCGTGTTCACCACCCACACGCCGGTCGCCGCCGCCTTCGACAGGTTCGATCCCAGCTACGTCATCGGTTACCTCTCGCCGTTCGCGGCCGAGATGCGCGTAGGCATCGGCGAGATCCTCAGCCTGGGCCGCATGCAGCCGAACGACGATACCGAACCGTTCAACATGGCGTTCCTCGCGATTCGCGGGGCGTCCCGCATCAACGGCGTGAGTCGGCTGCACGGCGAGGTGAGCCGCGAACTCTTCGCGGATCTTTTTCCGCGCTGCCCGATCGAGGAAGTTCCAGTCGGGCACGTCACCAACGGGGTCCACGTTCCATCATGGGACTCGCCGGCCGCCGACGAGCTGTGGACCAACGCCGAGCTCCGCGACCAGTGGCATGGCGTTCCGACCCCGATCGTCGAGCGGATGGAGAAGGTCCCGACGGCCGAGTTGTGGAGGATGCGCAATCGCAACTGCGAGCGCTTCGTGCTCTGGGCGCGCCAACGGCTGGCACGCCAATTCACGATCGCCGCCGCCGGCGCGGATCGCATCGACGAAGCGCAGCGCATTTTCGATCCGAATGCCCTGACGCTCGGCTTCGCCCGGCGCTTCACCGAGTACAAACGCACTGCGCTCCTGCTGCACGATCCCGACCGCTTCGCGCGCATTCTTACCAATCCCGAACGGCCCGTCCAGATCGCCGTCGCCGGAAAGGCGCATCCCGCCGACACGTTCGGGAAAGCGATGATCCAGCGCTGGTATGCGTTCTCGCAACGCCCGGAACTTCGCTCGCACGTCGCGTTCATTGCCGACTACGACCTGCTCCTCGCCGAACAGCTCGTCGAGGGAGTCGACGTCTGGATCAACACGCCCCGCCGGCCCTGGGAAGCCAGCGGTACGAGCGGGATGAAGGTGCTCGTCAACGGCGGCCTCAACCTGTCGGAGCTCGACGGCTGGTGGGCCGAAGCATACACACCGCAGGTGGGTTGGGCGATCGGCGACGGACGGGAACACAATAACGACCCGCAGTGGGATGTCGAGGAGGCGGAATGCCTCTACGCGCTGCTGGAAAACGAGATCGTCCCAATGTTCTACACGCGCGAAGAGAACGGGATCCCGGAAGACTGGATGCGACGCGTGCGCGAGAGCATGGCGACGCTGACGCCCCAGTTCTCGTCGGAACGCATGGTCCGGCAGTACGTCGAGGAGCTCTACGCCCCCGCGGCGGCCGCCTACCGCACGCGCCTGGCCGACCATTGCCGGGTCGGGAGCGACGTGCAAGGCTGGCGGGAAATGATCGCGAGCTACTGGAGCGACGTGTCGTTTGGCGCGCTCCACGTCGAGCCGGCCGGAGACGGGCACCAGTTCCGAGTCCTCGTTTCCCTCGGCGCGATCGGACCGGAAGCGGTACAAGTGCAGCTATACGCCGCCGCCTGGGAACACGGTGCGACCGAACGGATACCGATGGAACGCGGCGACGAAGTCATTCGCGGGACGTTCAGCTACCACGTCCAGGTCGAAGGGCCGCGACCGCCCGAGGTGTACACCCCTCGCGTCGTGCCGTATCACCCGGACGCGTCGATTCCGCTCGAAGCCGAAAAGATCTGCTGGTACGCGCGCTAGCTACTTCGACCTGAAAAAGGGTTAGTGGTCTGGGGCCAGTTCGGGGTGTCTGGTCGGTGGGCTGGTCGGGTCTGCAAATCATGGAGCCAGGGCGCTGATCTTGACGAGGTTGTGGGCAAAGACTCCATGTCCGCACCAGGTTCGGGCGCCGGTGAGGGTGGTCAATTCGGTGCGGTTCCATCCGTAGCTGCGTTTGAGGTGGTTGATCCGGCCTTCGCATCCGGTTCGCCATTTGATCTTGGCGCGGAAAGCTTTTCGATGTTCGAACTCTCGGCGAGCGGCACTGGGTTTACTGGCACGCGGGATCGCGACGTGGCGTACCCCGAGTTCGTGCAGTTCGGCGTCCACCGCGGCGTACCCGTAGCCGCGATCAGCAGTTACCGTGGTGGGCGCACGTCCGGCACGCTCTGCGATACGTGCGATCGCCGGCGCCAATTGCGGCGCATCAACAGGGTTTCCGATCTGGACGGTGTGGTCGAGGATGACCCCGTCAGCGTTGTCGACGACCTGGGCCTTGTAGCCGAACCCCACCGGCTTACCGAGCCGACCCTTGCGGATCGGACGAGCGTCGACGTCATGGAAACTGACCATCCGGGTCGCTGAATCAGGCATCACTCCGGCCAATCGGCTGCGGGTCTGAGCCACCACTCGACCTGTGCGTTGCAGCAGCGTATCGAGGTCATTGACCGCTCGGTGCAACTGGCCACGGCGCCGCCCCGTCGCACTAGGTAAACCTCGTCGGGCGTTGCGTAGCACCGCCTGGGCATCACGGATCACCGATTCGGCGATACCGGCGAGCTCCCCAGTGATCCGCAGGACCGCAGCCTGACCCTCCTCACGCGCCGCCGCGCCGCGCAGCCGCAGCTTGGCCGCAATCGAGCGGGCCCGCTGACCCGCGCAGCGACTGCGGTCGCGCACCCGGGTGCGAGTCGCTGCGCCAGCGGCCTGAATACGCCTGATCGTGCCAGCGATGCTGCCCACCGCCTTGGCCAACAAACCCGAGTCGGTCGGATAAGCCACCGCCGCTGGCACCACAGTCGTATCAGCGCGGACCTTGTCGGTACGCAGCAGCTTGTGCTCGACGGCCTTGGCTAACAACGCCTCGTTGAGCCCGGTCACCGCGGCATCGCCGCACCGGCGAGTCAGTTTCATCAACGTTGTCGGATGCGGAACCCGCGTGCCGAACGGGATGCGGCAGAACCGTTGCCAGGAAATGGAATCACCGACTTCGCGGCACAGCGACTCGTAGCCCAGCCGGTAACGGAACTTCAAGAACATCATCCGCAGATAGGTCTCCATCGGTACCGACGGACGACCGATTCGCGCGTCGAAATACGGCGCCAACGGCGCGAAGAACGCTGGGTCGTCGAGCAGCCTGTCCACCCGCGCCAACCCATCGGGCAACACCAACAGCTCCGACGGCAGTATTACGTCCCACAACGACGGCTGGTCATTTACAGTTCTGAGCACGATGGCCTCGATCCCTTCTTGCCCAAGGGTTCGAGGCCATCATCTCGTCAAACAACGACCAGTTCAGCCACCGCCACGCCCCGACTTTTTCAGGTCGAAGTAGCTGGCGGGCGTCCCGAACTTCGCAAGGCATGGATGGGCGAGCGGCTGGGGTTCGGTTGGGCGAATGCGGAGAAGGCCGTCGTGCTCATGGGGGTTTTCAGCGTGGTCAAGCGCACTCATCAAGTTCGCGCAAAATTACGAGCGCGGCCAACACATCGCGCGCTAACGCGAAACGCGTAGCCGCCTACCATGAGGCGCGACTGGCCGAGCTCATCGAACACATTACGGCTGCGCTCGACCGCTACCGCACCGGCGAGATCGACGCCTACGCCATCGACGAGACGATCCACCACTATCACCGAGCTGCCCGCGAGCTGTGGAAGTTCTGCTGGTCCGGCGGCGGTGGAACACACATCGATCTCATCGCCCACCTCCTCGATCAAATGGCCACCGACGGCGAAACCATTAACTGGTGGGAACAGGTCACGCCGCGACAACGCGAGTGATCACCCATAGCTGAACCCAACCCCGACCCACCGATCGGGTGATGTCAAAATTTCATGATCAAAACCGGCCACTCGCCCCCACAGTGAACTCAGCATTCGCGAACAACTGCCGTCGTCGATTAACGGCCAGATCCAACAGCCTTGAGCCCCAACGAACGTGAGGTGACGACGATTTTCCATACCCACGGCGGAGCGAGCGCAGCCCCCTAGATTGCTGACACGAAGTTTTGAGTTATTTGGTCCCACCCGGGACGCACGCGCATGCGGGAAAATCGGGTGGTGCCCACTCACCATCCGATTTTCGGGTCAGACCCTCAAATGTGGTCTGTTTCGAGACCAGGCCGGACAAGGACTCCAGACCGACCGCCTTTATGACATCGCCTCGGCCCACGCGATATGACCTTCGAAGCCAAGGATTCTCGCCATGTCGCGGTAGCGATCCCTAAAGTCGGCGTAAGCCGCGGCATCGCCGTGAGGCCGCGCCAGCAGAGCCCGCAGCCGCAACAGCCAGATTTCGTTCAGCACGAATCCCGGGTCGGTCGGCACCGCCGCTAACCGCTCGATCGCGGCCTGCGCATCGTGCAGGTCGGCGTCGGCGTCGGTGCCGCGGCGCAGCAGCGATTCCACCAAAACCGTGGTGGCCGGGCCCCGATCGATCATCTGGCTGGTGTCGAACAGGTCGTCGACGACCGCATGGGACAGTGAACACAGAGCTTGATCGAATCACGGTAGGGAGCGGCCGATGTCGGAGCAGTTGATCCCCGCGGCCCGCGACCTTGTCGGCCGCATTCTGGAGGAAGATCCGGAGCGGGTGCACCACTGTGCGGAAGTCGCCGTCAGGGCGCAAGCACTCGTCGCGACGGTGCCGCCATCGGCGGCCGAAACCGTGGTCGCCGCGGCGTGGCTGCACGACATCGGCTACGGGTCCCGGTTGCGGGACAGCGGGTATCACCCCCTCGACGGGGCCCAGTACCTGCGCCGGGAAGGCTGGCCCGAAGCCGTATGCGACCTTGTCGCGCATCATTCGGGTAGCCGCTTCGTCGCGCGCGTTCGCGGGCTCGACGATCGATTAAGCGAGTTCAACTTCGTCGAGGATGGGCTTTCGGATGCGCTGACGGTCGCGGACAACACCGCCGGACCAGACGGGACAATCATGACATTGGACGAACGGTTACGGGACAAGCTCAAACGACACGGACCCGACTCGCCGAACGCCAAAGCCAACCCGGAGCGCGACGACTATATTCGCGCCGCTGCCCGGCGCGTCGCCGATCGCCTCGCCGCCGTGGGACGGCGCGACCCCGGCCTGGATGGGTTCGACGACCACCCCGGCTAGCGCGTTTCACATCCGGTGACCAACGGGCGAACGGTCGGTGTACGCACGGATAGTCGCCGAGGCACCACCAAACAACCGACCGGTGTTCGCCCGTCGGTCGTCGATCCTGCGTGTCCGCTAGACGTCCGGCGCACCACCGAGCGAATAGTGCAGTCCCGCAGGCGAATAGCGACCGCACCAGCCCCGCCCCCGCCGGCGCGGATGCGTGCAGATGCCCGCGCTGATCCTCCACTGACTTCGCCGGAGCCAGCCGAGCCATCGCCGCGCGGTAGCCCGCTGATGAACACTTCGCACAAGGCCGTCAGAAACGGTGATTCCGAGTTGGATGGGGATAGATCGTTATCCCGTCGCCGTAGGAGCGTGTCGCCATGACCGCCATAAAGTCCAACTGGCCTTCCGCTGAGTTGCAACCACTGAGCGACGAAACCCTCGCCCAGCTGGACGGTTGGTGGCGCGCTGCGAACTACTTGTCCGTGGGCCAGATCTACTTGCTGGACAACCCGCTGCTGCGGACCCCCCTGGCGCGCGAAGATGTCAAGCCGCGCCTGCTCGGCCACTGGGGAACCACGCCCGGCCTGAACTTCCTCTACGCGCACCTCAACAGGATGATCAAGGAGCGTGGACAGTCGACGATCTATGTCACCGGACCAGGCCACGGTGGGCCGGGCCTGGTGGCCAACGCCTACCTCGACGGCACCTACTCGGAGGTCTACCCCGACATCACCCCTGACGTCGAGGGTATGCGGCGGCTGTTTCGGCAGTTCTCCTTCCCGGGCGGCATTCCTTCGCACGTCGCTCCCGAGACGCCGGGCTCGATCCACGAGGGCGGCGAGCTCGGCTACGCGCTCTCGCACGCCTACGGCGCCGCGTTCGACAACCCGGATCTGCTCGTCGCCGCGGTCGTCGGCGATGGTGAAGCGGAGACCGGAGCGCTCGCGACGAGCTGGCATTCCAACAAGTTCATGAACCCAGCCAAGGACGGCGTGGTGCTGCCAATCCTGCATCTGAACGGGTACAAGATCGCGAATCCGACGGTGCTCGCCCGCATCCCGCAGGATGAACTGCGCGACCTCATGAGGGGTTACGGCCATAACCCGTACTTCTTCGAAGCGGAGGAGGACTCCGACACCGCGGATGCACACCGTCGGTTCGCGATGCTGCTCGACACCGTGCTCAACGAGATCTCGGAGATCAAGACGAAGGCCGCTGGCGGTGACGAACGGCGGCCACCTTGGCCGATGATCGTCTTCCGCACCCCGAAGGGATGGACCGGCCCGGCCTACATCGACGGGAAGAAGACCACGGGATCCTGGCGCGCACACCAGGTTCCGCTGGCCAACGCCCGCGATACCCCGGAACACCTGCGGGTGCTCGGGGTGTGGCTGGCCTCCTACCGCGCCGACGAACTGTTCGACGAGGACGGCAAGATCGACCCCAAGATCGCCGACCTCGCGCCGACGGGCACGCTGCGGATGAGTGACAACCCGCACACCAATGGCGGGCTGCTGCTGAAGGCTTTGCGGCTGCCCGACTTCCGGGACTACGGCGTAGACGTCCCTGCCCCGGGCGCCACCATCGCCGAAGCCACCAGGGTGCTCGGTCAATGGCTCACCGACGTGGTACGGCTCAACCCCCACAACTTCCGGATCTTCGGCCCCGACGAGACCGCGTCCAATCGCCTGCAGGCCGTCTTCGACGTGACCGCCAAGCAGTGGAACGCCGAATTCTACGGACCGGAGGTCGACGAGCACCTCGCCCGCGCCGGGCGCGTGGTCGAGATGCTCTCCGAGCACCAGTGCCAGGGATGGCTCGAGGGATACCTGCTCACCGGGCGCCACGGCATGTTCAACTGCTACGAGGCGTTCATCCACATCATCGACTCGATGTTCAACCAGCACGCCAAGTGGCTCAAGGTCACCAACCACATACCGTGGCGGCGGCCGATCGCGAGCCTGAATTACCTACTGTCGAGCCATGTCTGGCGTCAGGATCACAACGGGTTCAGCCACCAGGACCCCGGCTTCATCGACCATGTGGTGAACAAGCGCGCCGAAGTTGTCAGGGTGTATCTACCGCCGGACGCGAACACTCTGCTGTCCACGTACAACCACTGCCTGCGCTCGCGCCAATACGTCAACGTGGTGGTCGCGGGCAAGCAGCCGCACCCCAACTTCCTCACCATGGAGCAGGCCATCGCGCACTGCACCAGGGGGCTCGGGATCTGGGAGTGGGCCGGCACCGAGCAGCTCGGCGAGGATCCCGATGTCGTCATCGCTGCCGCGGGCGACGTCCCGACCCTCGAAGCCCTTGCGGCCGTCGATTTGCTCAGGCAGCACCTGCCCGACCTGAAGATCCGCTTCGTCAACGTGGTGGATCTGATGCGACTGCAGCCCGACACCGAGCATCCGCACGGCATGTCCGACCGGGCCTTCGACATCATCTTCACTCGCGACAAGCCGATCATCTTCGCCTATCACGGATATCCGTTGCTGATCCACCGGCTCACCTACCGTCGCGCCGGGCACGACCAGCTGCACGTGCGGGGCTATAAGGAAGAGGGCACCACCACCACCCCGTTCGACATGGTGATGCTCAACGACCTCGATCGCTTCCACCTGGTGATGGACGTGATCGACCGGGTGCCGTTCCTGCAGTCGACGTGCGCAACTTTGCGTCAGGAGATGGCCGACAAGCGGCTTGCGGCGCGGGAGTACACCCGCGAGCACGGCGACGACCTCCCGGAGGTGCGCGACTGGGTATGGCCGGGCGCGCGCGGTATCGAGGTCCAGACCAATATCAACGCCACCGCCTCGACAGCAGGTGACAACGAATAGCCGGGTGCTATTCCGGCCGAATTCACGTTAGCCACGAACTGGACACTTCTGCGCAAGAGTTCAAACGGCGACTCGCTCGGACGAGCAGATGCGACAAACGAGGACTAAAGAGATGACAAAGCATACAGAGCGCGCCGCTTCCAATGTGACGGAGGTCGATCCGGTTCGCAAGCTACTCGAACAATATGGATGCGGCCCGATTCAGTTCTCGGGCACCGCCGACGGGCTCTACGAACGCCATCTCCTGTTCGACGACGTCGTTGACCCGGCCCAGGCTGGTCCGCGGGAGAAGTTCGAGGCGGCTGCCCGCTCGGTGAGGGACGTCCTCTCACAGCGATGGGTGCGCACGGAGCAGACCTACACGCACGCGAACCCAAAGCGCGTCTACTACATCTCACTGGAGTTTCTCATCGGCCGCTCGCTGGCCAACAACGTCACGAACCTCTGGCTCGATGCCCTGGTAGAGGAGGCCGTCGAAAAGAGGGACCTCGATTGGCTCGGCCTGCTCGAACAGGAGCCTGACGCGGGCCTCGGCAACGGTGGGCTTGGGCGCCTAGCGGCGTGCTTTCTCGACTCGATGGCGACGATGCAGCTGCCGGCCATGGGCTACGGCCTGCGCTACGAATACGGCATCTTCCGGCAGTCGCTCGAGAAGGGGTGGCAGCTCGAACAGCCGGACAACTGGCTGCGGCACCCCGATCCGTGGGAGGTCGCACGTCTCGACGAGCAAGTCGAGGTCAAGCTCAACTGTGCGTTCGAGCTGCGCGGCGGTAGCCTGCGTGTGGTTCCCGGCCGCCGGTCCACGCTTTTCGGCATCCCGTTCGACCGTCCGGTGGTCGGCTTCGGCGGCAAGACGATCAATACGCTGCGGCTCTGGGCTGCCGCCGCGCCCGATTTCTTCGACTTTCAGGAATTCAGCGGCGGCGACTTCGTCGGTGCGTTGGCAGAGACACTCGCCGCCGAATCCCTCACGCGGGTGCTGTACCCGGACGACTCGACGGGCATGGGTCAGGGACTGCGCTTCATTCAGGAGTACTTCCTGGTCGCCTGCTCCCTCGCCGATCTCGTGCGCCGCTTCCGCCAAACGAACGACGATTGGCGCGCACTGCCCGAGAAGGTCGCCATTCAGTTGAACGACACGCATCCCACCCTGGCCATCCCCGAGCTGATGCGGATTCTGCTCGATGATGCACACCTCGGCTGGGACGAGGCATGGGATCTCACCCAGCGGACGCTCGCGTACACGAACCACACGCTGCTGCCGGAAGCGCTCGAGAAATGGCCCCTCGCCTGGCTCGACGCGCTGCTGCCGCGCCAACTGGAGATCATCCTCGAGATTAATCGGCGCCTGCTCGACAACGTCAGGCGCCGCTTCCCAGGCGACGACGGGCGGGTCGAGCGGGTGAGCCTCGTCGAGGAGGGCGCTGCGCGCAAGATTCGGATGGCCAACCTGGCGATCGTCGGCTCGCACAGCACCAACGGGGTAGCCGCGATTCACTCCGAGCTGCTGCGCACCATGACGGTCAAGGACCTGGCAGAGATGTTTCCCGAGCGGTTCGGCAACAAGACCAACGGGGTTACGCCGCGCCGCTGGCTTCGGCTGGCGAACCCGGCGCTCGCGGCCACGATCACCGAGGCGATCGGCGAGGACTGGGTGACCGACCTCGCCGAGCTACGCAAGCTCACACCGCTCGCCGACGACAACTCGTTTCGTGATGACGTTGGCAAGGCCAAACGAGAAGCGAAACTCCGATTCGCGGACTGGCTCACGGCGACCTCGGGCCAGGCCGTCGATCCGGACACCATTTTCGATTGCCAGGTCAAGCGCATTCACGAGTACAAGCGCCAGCTCCTGAACGCCCTACGGATCGTGGTGCTGTACAAGCGGCTGCGCGAGAACCCCGAGCTCGACACCGCGCCCCGGACATTCTTCTTCGCGGGCAAGGCCGCCCCCGCCTACCACCTGGCCAAACTCATCATCAAATTCATCAACAACCTGGCCGGCACGATCGACGGCGACCCTGCCGTGCGCGGTCGAATCAAGGTCGTCTTCTTGCCCGAGTACTGCGTTTCACTCGCCGAGTACCTGATCCCCGCGGCAGACGTCTCCAATCAGATTTCGACCGCCGGCTACGAAGCCAGCGGCACAAGCAACATGAAGTTCATGATGAACGGGGCGCTGACGATCGGCACGCGCGACGGCGCGACCATCGAAATGGCCGAGGAGGCGGGAAACGAGAATTTCTTCCTCTTCGGATTGACGGCCGAGCAAGTGGCCGGCAGCCGCGGCTGGTACCGGCCGCAGTGGCACTACGACAACGATCCGGAGACCCGGGCGGCGCTGGACCTGATCTTCTCCGGCCATTTCAGCCGCAACGAACCCTGTGTCGCCGCCGCGCTGCACGACACGCTGCAGACCCATGGCGACCAATACATGCATCTGGCAGACCTGAAATCGTATCTCGAGGCA
>NZ_DATFZD010000211.1:0-25390 GCF_035314665.1 Mycobacterium sp.
CCAATCCAACTGCGCGCCAACGGCGTTCGCTGGCCCACTGTGCGATGGCGACGTCATCGTCGAAGGAACCGGCCGATAAAAGCACATCGCCCGCCGGGAGCTGCGTCAGCACGTCTCTCGCCCGGGCTGGCCGAAAAGTGACCGACCGCCAAAGGAGACCGAGTCGCCGGGCCGCCACCGCCGCCCCTTCGGCCGCCTCGCGGCCGAACCCCGTGTCGACGTGGATTATTACCACCTGAGACCCCGCACCAAGACCTTCGGCGGCAAGGCTTTCGAGCACCGCGGCGAGATAGCGGTAAGCCGGAGACTCCACGTTGACGACACCCGGATACGCCGGCCGCGCCAGCCGGGCGGTGGCGCCACCGTGGTTCCAGACGACCCCTTTGCTGGCGGCCGCGGCCGCCAGCGCCGGCCCCGAACCGTAGGGCCCGAACACCACGTCGGGCCGGCTAGCCTCGGCGGCCCGTATCGCGGACGCCGCGGAGGGGTAGGCGTCGATCACCTGCAGACTTACTCCGGAACGCTCGGCCCACAGAGCGAGGGCGCTCGCCCCTGCTTTCCCGAATCTGGCCAGCGGCCCCGACAGTGGGGTAACCAGGACGGCGCGAGCTGCCACGCTCACAACTTAAGCGTGTCGAACAACCGCCTACTGCCCCTGGGCTACCGATCGTGGCATCCCACTGCGGTTCAACACCGTTGCCGGGGGTGCTTTCGATGACCACTCCCGACGCGCCAATCCCTGGCAGATCCGTCGGCCTCGGCCACCCCACCCGCTAAGCGCGCCGACCCCAGCCGGCATCCCGGCCTGAGCCGCAGGGCATCTCGCTGCGGAGCCGCTCCAGCAAATCCAGGCCCTATTCGTACCGGCTCGGATGAGGCCCACGAGGTACCGTGCTGCTGGCCTGCGTTGGCCCCCGCGCTTCAACCACTCCTCACCCTGGAGGGACGACCAATACGACGGAATCGAATACGGCGGGTTACCAGCAGAACCGTGATTATTGCATCAGCTGCAGGATTGAGCCCTCCTCAGCCGGAGTTGACGTGCTGCCCAATTAGCCTATGACCAGGAGTTTCGGGGTTGGATCCGCCCTACTCCTTGGCGCGGCGGCCCCGGCGGTCCGGCGTTCAGCTGTTCCGCGGTTTTGAAACCCGTTCAGACACAGTGGGCTTGCGCAACGCCTGCATCGCCGCTGCTGTATTTCGTCGAACACACCGGCCAGAACACCGTCGGGCGAGGTGCTGTAACGGGGCAACGCCCAACGGCTGATCGTAGCGTCGATCACCGTCGGCCGGCCCGAGCTGATGGCCGCGGCGAACGCCTGCTCGAAGTCGACCAGCGAGTCGACGGAGTATCCGTCGGCGCCGCACGCGCGTAGGCGGCGAAGTCCGGGTTGTCGAACTCGACCCGCGCGGACTCCTGGTAGCTCGCCAGCTGATAGAGCTTGACTATCTTGTACTCGCTTTTGGCATCCTCTTCGCGGCGTACGCATTTCGAGGCCCACGGCAACCAGATCCAAGAGCTGTTTTGGCGCTGGAACCCGCACACTGATCTGCTCGACGGGTGCGGTCCGCTGAGCGGACCGAGGTATTTTCAACGGCCTTGAGCGCGACTTATGTTCACCTCGGATCACCCAGACACCCAAAGGAGGTAGACATATGAGCCCGGAGCGGGAGCGTGAGGAGCGCGAGCGGCGGGAGCGCTGGGAGCGTGAGGAGCGCGAGCGGCGGGAGCGCTGGGAGCATGAGGAGCGCGAGCGGCGGGAGCGCTGGGAGCATGAGCATCACCGCTAAGCCGGCGCGGCCTTAGCCACCGCAGGTGGGCATCGACTGATGGCCGGGCGCCAGCTTTGATGGCCGGGCGCCAGCTTTGCTACTTAGAACTGGCCGCAGTTTGGTGTGTGCCGTCGAACCGGCCCGAACCGGGCCGGCGCCGCCGTCGGGCACCGCCTCGTGCAGCTCGTCGACCGCTGCGGCAAGGGCGCATGCGGGGTCGGCGGACTTGCCGACCAGACGACAGAATTCGGCGCGCTGCTGCGGGCTCGTCGACCGGATGTTCCTGCAGGACCACGAGACTCGAGGACGAGGCGTTAACAGTCCAATCATTCTTCGACGAAAAAAAGCACAGGATTAGAAGGGGGGACCGGTGCCCGCCACGGTTGTTGACAAGGACGCACAGTACGTCCTGAACCTGTGCACGAAATACCTGGCTCGCGACAACACCGAGGAGCGCAGCAACTTCGGGCAGTACGCCGCCGGAGATGCGCGCGGAGCAATCGCCGAGGCCTGGCGGTTCCCCATCGTCGACTCCTACTGGGATAAGAAGTCCGCCGACAGCTCCTACCCGTTTGACGCGGTGACGTTCGTCTTTGACGGTCACCGCCACCCGGCCACCTCGGTCGCGGTCGTGGGCTCATTCACCGAGCTGTTCAATCCGGTTCCCTTGGCGCAGGTGCCCTTCGCCGGCGCGCCGTCGGGGGTCTGGTCGGTCACGGTGCGGGTGCCCAAGGGCCAGGTCCACCGCTATCGATTTCTGGTGGACGGCAACGACGTCGTCGATCCGGTCAACCCGCAGACCACGCAGATGGACAACGGACAGGTGTGGTCGCGATTCTTCACCTCGGCGTGCGCGATTCCGCTAGTCCTATCCCGGCGCGAGCGAGATGTCCTATCGGCGTTGGTGCGCCACATCATGCCGTTTCGCACCGAAGAGAACAGCCTGTTTATCGGTCAGGTGTACAACACCCTCGACCGCGCCAGTCGCGACGCCCAATTCCCGCTGGCCTATGTCCTCGATGAGGACGTCGGCGCCGTCAACTACATCGACAAGGTTCTCGCCCGCGAAGAGATGCATCATGTCATCGACTACCGCATCTGCATCGACATCATCGACAAAATGATGCGCGCGCGACTTGGCGGGTTGGACCCTCTGCACGGCCAGCTGGAGAACTGGGCGGATCTTTACGGTCAGATGGCCGCCGACCAGGTACCCGGCTGGGACTACGGCAGATACCAGAGTCCCGCATACTTTCTGGGGCTTTTGCGTCGTCACGCCATCACCGGCGCCTTTGTGCATCCCCGCCACGGCGGAAACAGCGGAACCGCCGGGTGGCGCTACCTGGAATCGCGCTACGTCGATTCCGGCGGCCAGACCCTGTTCGACTGGGCGAGGGCGATCGAAGCACCGCTGGGCCGCAACGTCGACTATCGAGGATAACACTATGGCGGGCAATGATTTTGATGTGGTGGTGATCGGGAGCGGCGGCGGGGCCGCGCCGCTGGTGAACACCTTGGTGCACGCCGGCAAGAGCGTGCTCGTCCTGGAGAAGGGCCCACTGCTGCGTACGCAATACCAGTCCCCAGACGGTCTGTCGGACTTCAAGCGTGACGAGTTGTTCGGCACCGGATCGGCCAAGACCATCACCAATCAAGGCCTCGCCAATCACGGCCAGGCCTACTATTCCAGCCACGTCGAACCCGACCTCAACGACGAGCCACACATCTACAAGAACGACGACGGCCGCGACTATGCCACGATCGAGGGCTACACCGCGCAGCTCGTCGGCGGCGGCACCCAGCTCTACGGCGGGGTGTCCTTGCGGTTCACCCCAGACGATTTCCGGTTGGCCTCATTCAACGCTGGACGCACCGATCTGGTAGCCGACCCGAACAACGACGTTGTGCGGGAGGCGCGCGACTGGCCGATCAGCTACGCCGACCTCGAGCCGTACTACTGCACCGCTGAACGCCTGGTGGGCATCAACGGTACACGGCAAGGACAGCTGAAGCCGGCCTCGGTGGATAACTACCAGCCGCCGCTGGAGCCCAACCCCATCAGCCAGTTCGCCGCCGCAGGAATGGACGCCCTCGGCATGGCGCGCTACCGGACACCGCTGGCGGTGATCACCCAGGACCACCCGCCCAGTGGCCGCACCGTCCCTGCGGACCGCGATAGCATCAAGACGGCCTTCGTCAACCGCTACGGCGACCCGCTTGGCATCAAATCCAATGCCTGGGTGTCGCTGCTGTGGCCGATCCACGACCGGTCCAACTTTGCGTTGTGGGCCAACTGTGTGGTCACCGAATTGGTCAACCAGGGACCAAAGATCACCCAGGTCAACTACCGCGATCCGATCGGTGCCCACCGCTCGGTGTCAGGCAGTGTGGTCGTCGTCGCGTGCTCGGCCATCGAAAGCGTTCGGCTGCTTAAGCTCTCCGCTGCGCGCGACCCCGACTTCGCGCAGCGCATCAACGGCAACGGCCTGCTCGGCGCCTACTTCTTGACTCACTGCTTCGGCGGTGCGCAATGCCGGGTTCCGCTGCGCACCGACAAGTCCAAAACCCTTGACTCCGACTGGGCTACCGACCACTGCGCCGACCCCGCGTGGATCAAGGCCAACCACCTGTGGGCCGGTGGTGCGATCTACAACAACACCTCCGACGGTGCCCTGCCGATATCGATGGCACGAACGTGGGAGGCGATGGACATGGACAACATGTGGAAGGGCTACCTGTCCGACACCGCCATCGTCGGCGACGGATTCGTTTCCTTCCTCGACGACAACTTCGGCAAGCGCCTGTCGGTGGCGTTCATGGCCAACCAGGTGCCCCAACGGGGCAACAGGATCGACCTGCACCCCACCGTGACGGACAAATGGGGACGCCCTGTCGCCTACATCGAAAAGACCTGGCACAGCCACGACAAGGCGCTGATGGAGACACTGGCCGAGCAATGCCATCAGATCCTCGTGCGCGCCGGCGACACCTCCGATGTGAGCTTCGGCAGTGTCGAAAACTCCGTCGTGCGCATCGCCAACCACATCCTCGGCGGTACGCGATTCGGCACCCACTCGGCTGACTCTGTGCTCGACCCAGATTGCCGGGCATGGAATTTCGACAATCTCTACATCACCGATGGTGGTTTCATGCCCACCTCCGGCGGTGCGAATCCCACGTTGACCATCCAGGCCAATTCGTTCCGTGTCGCTGACACCCTGCTGAAAAGGATCTGACGATGGATAGTCGCTTCGACCAGATCTTCACCCATCCCGAAAACGAGATCTTCCGGGTGGTGTTCTTCCCGGACCGGATCTATCACGCCCGCTACCTGAGCGCGACCCGCAGCTCGCGCTACCGCTACAACGTCACCGAGGTCCGCTCCGGTGCCGATGCGACCGTCCTGAAAGGCGATGTCTACCTCGACGGAAACCGGCTGTGCGGCATGCTGCGCGTGGAATACAGCGGACAGCGGCTCGTCGAAGTGGCTCGCCAGTTCGACCGGCGGCTCGGTACCATCACCCGGGCCTGGCTGCGACTGATACCGGAGGGCGCCGACGCGGCCGAGGCGACCATTGCGCTGCACTGGGACCCGATGATCAACGCCTACGCCGCCGAGGTGTGGGAGACCCTGGAGCCGCCGGCGGGTTTGACCCATGACCACCGGGTCTTGACAAGCATGGGCCGCGACGCCCCCATCACCCGCGTGGCTGCGTTCACACCGATTCTGGCAAACCTGGAGAACCTCCACCAAGTGCTGCTGGCGTTCCGTGAGGACTCGCTGCTGTACCCCACCGGGCAGACGATCGGAAACATACAGTGGGACAACGACTTCCTTCGTTCGCACCAGGAGCCGCGCGATCCAACGCCCAGCTCCGACAAAAACACCGTCGACGACCGCAACTACAACCTGGACTTCCGGCGCAGCTGGTTCATTCCCGATGCCGGAGCGCTGAAGCCCGTGTCCTACGTCAATGCGATGAGCGACCCGGGAAACCCAGACCGGCGCCCCGAAAATATCGTTCAAATGCGGTGGCTGTTCCAGCGCGAACTCGGCAGCGACCTTGTCTTCTTCCACGAGGTCACCGTCCCGCCCGGTGCGGTCGAGGGAACCCATCGCCACATCGGATCCGAAGAGCTCTACTACATCGTCTCAGGCACCGGGCTGGCCTACATCCTCGATGGCGACGACCCGACCACTTTGAACTACCCCCTCGTCACACGCCCGGTCTACGGGCTTGACCCGCTGCCGTGCCGCGAGCTGCCGCTCAAACCGGGCAGTGTCTTGTTCACCAAAAGCGGAGGCGTGCACGGCGTGCGCAATCCCGGAACCGAACCGTTGAAATTCGTTGCCTTCCTCTACCAATCCTCGTAAAAGGAAACACCTGTGGTCGATCTCGTGCACACCGACGCGGTGTTCCGCGTCGAACCCAACACCACGCCGGACTACAACAGCGGCAATTCGCTGGTTAAGCTGCTCGACATCCTCGAGTCGTCGTCGTTGGGCGCCGACCGGGAAGTCTACGAACCCACCTCCCTGCAGTATGTGTTTCCGCTCACCTGGCTGCAGCTGTACGGTCCGTCGGCGCCCAACACCGACCAACTCGACCCCACCAAGCAAGACGTCAAGACCGACTTCCAGAAGCAGAACGTGCGCGACTTCCACCTCGGCGACGTCCAAGCGGTCCGCGGCTGGGCCAACACCGGCGACTGGCGCGGCCCGTTCCTTCGGCTGTCCTACCGAGCCGGGCCGGATAGCGCGCTTGCCCAGGCCGGCGCGCGGCTGTCGGAGTCCATCGGCTGCCGGATCGCCATTCCCAACGGGCCCAGCGCCACAGTGCCAGCGCACTACGACACGGCCAGCGCACGCTACGCCGTCGAACTGTGGGGCCGCAACCAAGACCAGCTGCGGTCCGCGCTGGGGCCGCGCGGGCAGGCCAGTGTCGACCAAGGAGCGCTGGTCGGCCGTCCGGACCTCGTGCGCGGTGGCGGAGGAGATTTCACCCGCGAAGCGATGACAGAGAAAGACATCCGCACGATCGCACCCGATCACGCGATGCACCCCATTGTGCCGTTCTACCTCGATGTCACCTTCACGCAGAATCCCGACGGATCGGGGCCGTCGGATGGTCCCACCCGGGTCGGCTTCGAGATGCGCCTGCGCGGGTGGGACAACTATCTGCGTGTCGGCGCCAGCCCCAACCCGCACGGCGGAGTGGGATTCCTCGAATATCGCAATCTGTTCAGCGACTACTACAACGCTGCCGGAGAGATCGACCGCCGGTTAGAGCCCTGGAACTTCGACGCGTTCGGCCACAAGGGCCACGCCAGCGGTGATGTCGAACCGTTCATGGCGGTCAACTACATGGACCTGCATGTGTTGGAAAGCGCATGCGGGATCGGGCTACACCGCCATCGCGACAACCAAGAGATCTTCATGATGATCGACGGCGAAGGCCTGATGGTCGTCGGCGACTGGGCCGACTCGCACAGCCGTGCGCGGTCATTCGAGATTCGCCACCTGGCGGCAGGCGAACTTGTCCTGCTCAAAGGCGGCAATCTGCACGGGCTGATGAACCCGCTGGCACGGCGCTCGTCGCTGTTCATGTTCGGCGGATACGACTGATGCCCTCGTCCTACCCGCTCGGTGATCCCACCCGGCTGGGAGCACGGTTGCACGGCGCGGCCACCAACGTCGCGGTCTACTCCACGGCAGGTGACTACGGTGGCTCGGTTAGCTTTTGCGTCCTGGACGACGACGGCACCGAACGCCGCTTTCCCTTGTCGACAACACCGGCCGGGATATGGCATGCCCGCATCGACGGGCTATCCCCTGGCCTGCGCTACGGCTTCCGCGCGAGCGGCCCAACAGACCCCGCGCGGCGTATCTACTTCAATCCGGCCACTCTGCTCGTCGATCCGTATGCACTGGCGCTCACCGGAACCGGCACCCCGCGGGGCCGGTACAGCGTTCTTGCTGACACGACGTTCGATTGGGGAAATGACCACCCGCCACGGACACGGTTGGCCGACAGCGTCATCTACGAAACCCATGTCCGCGGATTCACCATGACCCACCCGGACGTCGAGCCGAAGCTGCGGGGAACCTACGCCGGCCTTGCCTCGCCGGTGATCCTGGATTATCTGGTCGGCCTGGGGGTCACCGCGGTCCAATTACTGCCGGTCCACGAATCGCTCACCGAACAACGACTGCTCGACCGCAATCTGACGAACTACTGGGGATACTCCACGATCGGGTACTTCAGCCCCAACAGCCGCTACGCCACGGGCAACCGCGGCCAACAAGTCAATGAGTTCAAGGCCATGGTGAAAGCGCTGCACGCCGCCGGGCTGGAAGTCATCCTCGATGTGGTCTACAACCACACGGCCGAAGGCCCCATCGACCAACCCGCGCTGGCGTGGCGGGGACTGGCCAACGACGCCTACTATCGCTTCGACCCCAACAACCCCACCCGCTACGCCGACACCACTGGCACCGGCAACAGCCTCAACCCCGGCCGCCTGCAGACCTTGCAGACCATCACCGACTCGCTGCGCTACTGGGTCACCGAAATGCACGTCGACGGGTTTCGCTTCGACCTCGCCGGCGAACTGCTGCGTCAGCACGACAACCCAGACCGTGCCGCGGCGTTCGTCGATCTGCTCTACCAGGACCCGATCATCAACAAGGTGAAAATCATCGCCGAACCCTGGGACATCGGCTCCTACGATCTCGGCTACTTCGCCCCGGGCTGGAGCGAGTGGAACGACCGCTGCCGCAACACGATCCGCTCCTTCTGGCTGACCAACACCCCCATCGGAGAACTGGCGACCCGGATCGCCGGCTCCAGCGACGCCTTCCAAGGCACCCATCGCGGACCGGACGCCTCGATCAATTACGTCGCGTCCCACGACGGGCGTACCGTCAACGACCTGGTGACGTTCGCCGTCAAACACAACGAGGCCAACGGTGATCACAACACCGACGGACCCGACGAAACCGCGGTCAACTACGGATCCGAGGGGCCCTCCGCCGACGCGGCAGTTGAGGCCTTACGCGCCCGCGCCATCCGCAATCTGATCACCACCGCCCTTGTCTGCCAAGGTGTTCCGATGCTTCTGGGCGGTGACGAGCGACGGCGCACCCAGCAGGGCAATAACAACGCCTACTGCCAGGACAATCCGATCAGCTGGTACGACTGGACGCCCACACCCGCCGTCAGCGCCATGACGGCATTCGTGACCGCCGCAATCGCGTTGCGCCGCAACCACCCAGCGTTGCGACGCATCACCTTCTTGACCGGCGCTCCGGGACCCACCGGCCACCTCGACATCACCTGGTTTGGCCCAGATGGGCAATCGCCGAACTGGGACAACGGTCCGCCGTTTCTGGGCTTTGTGCTCGCCGGCGACCTTACCGGCCGGGTCGACGCCGATGGGGCGGCGCTGGTGGATCGGGATGTCGCCGTCCTCATCAACAACACATCCGGCGACGTGACGGTTACCGTGCCGGGACGGCCCGATGCCCCCTACACGACCCTGCTGACCACCGCCACGGACACCGGATCACCCCCAGCGGCGGCCCCCAGTGGGACCGTCTCGGTGCCGGCACAGGCCATCGTTGTTGCGACGGCAGCCAGAGCATGATCCGAACTTAGGTAACGCTGCGGGCTGAGGTGCTGGCGGGACAGGTCCTGGCCTGGCCGCCAACCCAGGCAATGCCAACGCGGCCAGCCGTTTTCCCGCCGACACCACACTGCCCGAGCTGGCGCGGCCACATGCCGTGCTGCCTCGACCCCCCGATTCGACGATCATCCATTCGGCGATGGGCCGGGCGTTTCTTGCTAACGGGCCCAAACTGCAAAGCTTCTCATCCAACGCGCGATTCTTCGCGAGCCCGGCTGCACTCAGGTCGCGCCAACGCTGGCTAACGTTCGCGCGCAGATGCGATCAGAAGACAACGAGCTCTGCAGTGCCCGCCAGTTCCGTCACGGTGTAGAGGTCCTGCTGGCCGATATTCGGCAGAATGCCGCCGCGGCGGGTGGTCGTCACGCCGAACGTGTTGATGTTCAACGATTGGCCTAGTAGGCCAACCGGGGGGACAACCAGCGTGAAGGTCGTGGAACCCGCGTCTACCGTCATCCTGATCGTCACCGTAACAAGGTTGCCGAGCGGCGACTCTGTCGTTTGGATCTGATCACCCGAAAACGAAAGCAACTGGCTGCCATCGTGGTATTCGAAATGGGGTTTCCCGTCCAGACCGGATAGTGAATAGACAATTGACAGCGAAAACTGGCCGCCTTGAATGACGTTATTGTGAAGAATGTAGAGATTGGGTGCCCGCACGACGGGACCGTGGCCACCTGAACCGGTCGTTGCGGTGTGTGTGCTAGCGGTGGTTGTCATGGCAGTAGGTCTCCTATCTTGGTCTTCCTGTCGTTGGCAGTGTGGCTGTGCAAGCGAAACCATGGAAAGAGGCCGGTCCGCTGAGTGGACCGGGCCGAAACCCCAGAACCGGGCAACCCATCGCCAAAAACTTGACGGTATGTGGGGCTGGGGACACCGGTTACCAAAACTACTTGTGCGTCAAGGGATTATCTACTCCGGCAGGCGCCCATGGACCGGTAAGCACGAAGCCTGGCTACGGGTGCAGCGAGTTGTCGGACACGATGCCTCCAGGCACACGCCTGATTGGCGACAGATACCGCGACGATAGTTGCGTGGAACCCTGCGCCACGACGGCAATTCACCGGTTCTCACCAATTCCTAGGGAATCCGATCCTGGCCGATGTTGAAGTGCTCAATGCTGCGCTGGGTCTGCGCGCCCCAGTAACGGTTGGCCGGCACTTCCAGCGCAGCCAGGCTGTCGAACTCCCCGCCGCATCCCGGTGGGCTGGGTAGCGTCGAGCATCGTCACCCAGGCTTTCCCGAGGCTCACCGACGGCGTGGGTTAATTTGTGCGAGCGCTTGTGCCAGGGCCCCTGATGCGCTCGACCGCGACGCCCGTCAGGTCGGACTCAACGGCGTGATGCGCAGGACAACACGCGGTTTGCGGCCGCGGGCCGCAATGGTTTCGACCAGTGTCACCACCCGAAATTCCAAGCCGTACTTGTGCTTGATGAGTGACTCGACCCATGTGACCTCGCTGGGGTCGGTGATCACCTCGGCGGTGCCGGCCAGCAGGGGCTGTTCGGCGCGCACCTTCCCGGTTCGGCCACAGGGCCTGAGTGTGACCCGGGGGTCGCGTCGGATTCGTTTGACCTTCCAGGCGTCGGCTGGGGTCCACGCCAGCAGCTGGTCCCCGTCGCGGGCGACCCACATAGGTGAGGCGACCGCGTCCCCGTTGCGCTTGAAAGTCCCCACAGACACGAACTTCTCATCGCCCAGCCGCGCCGTGGTGCCTTCGCTCATGGAGTGCCCTGGCGAGGATCCCACGAGCCTCCGCGAAGTTGAGTCCGGCCAAGTCGGCCCGCCCGCACAGCCGCTGGGAACGCGAGGCGGCAGCGGCACGAGGCCGACACTATCCCGTCTTTCCGGATTTCATCCGCCACTGTCACGTCTTCCCGGACGCCAGTATCGAGGGCTGTCCATGACTAGTTGAGAGCTCGCACGTTACACGGTCACGGCGTGGCAGCCTTGGGTGCCGCGCGAGGTAAACCTCACCCATCCCCCAGACCCGAGCAGGCGCACGATCGCGTTCTTCGCGAAGAACTTCCTGCCGCTGCCGACCGGCACCCGTACCGTGACGCCAACCTCGACAACGATGTGACGGAGGTTCCCGAGACGGCCTTCTAAATCCGTTGCCGCCCAGTGATCTTGCAATACTGCTTTCCGGGACGGCGACACTGCTGGCCACCTGAGGTGGTCAGCCACCGCTGTGGCGAACCCTCTGATCGAGGATCAAACCGCGAGTTGTCACGCGCCGCCAGGGGACAGACTGCGCCGTCGCGTTGCCGCTCCCCTTGCTCCTGCGCACTCCGGAGTACGACGGATTCGAATATGACGGGTTACCAGTAGAAGTCTCCGTTTTCATCTGATGAATCACGACGGAATACCCGAACTCCGCAACGCCCGTGCGCTACTCGTCGCAGGATTCTTTCCACAGCCCAGCGCTCAACACTGGACCAGCCCAACAGGGATTGGCGTAGCAGCGGGCCGGATAGCTGATGTCCGAAGTCGTGGTCACGCCTGCCGTGGCGGTGCCGTGTCTGTTTGGGATTCGCTTGGTGAGAAGCCCATTACGGTGCCCAGGTGTTCGTCTTCGGCAGCATTCGCTTTCGGCTTCGGGCTTTGGCCGTCGATGAGCCAGTCGCGACAAGTGCCGGCTCAGCGACTGGCAGCGGTGCAGTGACGTGAGACCCAGCCACGGGTAGGGTGTCCGATTGCACACGGCGGCGCGTTCGCGCCGCACGGGAGTCCGTTAACTCCCGAACAACCGGAAAGTCAGATCGATCCCACCGGTGCGAAGGTGCAGAGAGTGGCACGCGCACGTCACGGTGTCTGATCACCCTCCTATCCGAACGGCTGAACCTTGCTGGTGCCGGCCGTTCGATGACGGCGGTCCACCTATCCTTTGGGCTCGGGCTGCGAGAAACTGAGAATCAACGGGATGAAGGGCGGCACCGATGGCTGGACTGGAGTCGATCGACCACGTAATCCTCCTCATGCTGGAGAACCGTTCGTTCGACCACTTGCTCGGATATCTCTACCCCAGATCCGGCGACTTCGATGGACTGGACGGCACGGAGTCCAACCTCGACCTTGCCGGCAACGCGGTGTCCGTCTATCCGATCACGCCGGAAAACGAGAATGCCTACTACTACCCGTTGGCGAACCCCACCGAAGGGTTTGTAGCGACCAACGAACAGCTGTTTAGTTCCGCCACTGCCCCCGCCGACGGCAAAGCAGCCAACGACGGCTTCGTAACCAGCTTCGCTCGGGAGCTCGCCAATCCCGCCCATCCGCTCGACCCGAAGCTCGTCGGTGCCGAACCTTCTTCCATCATGGGCATGTACTCGCCCGAGACGCTGCCCGTGCTCTCCGGGCTGGCCAAGGGCTTTGCCGTCTGTGACCGCTGGTTCGCATCGGTTCCGACGCAGACCTTTCCCAACCGGGCCTTCGCCGTTGCCGGCACGTCGCTCGGCTACACCGACAACTCGGCCCACGGCGTACCGGCATTCAACACGCCGTCGGTGTTCGGGAAACTCGCCGACGCCGGCCAGACCTGGAAGATCTACGGCTACTCCAAGCATCCCCTGACGGCCAACGACTTTCCCGATACCCTCCATCCCGGTCCTCGGTGCAAGGTGGAGTCCGGGTTCGAGAACTTCCAGAGCGACGTCGCCAGCGGGCAGTTGGCGGCCTTCAGCTACATCGAGCCGGAATGGGCCAGCTATCCCCGCAGCAACGCCCCGCCGAGCACCACCCAAGCCGACGACGAACACAACTTTCACGTGCAGAACGACCAGCATCCGGTGTCAAATCTGGCCGTGGGCGAGAAGCTCATCTACGACGTCTATGCGGCACTGAGCGGCAACCAGGCCGTCTGGGAGAAGAGCTTGCTCATCATCACCTACGACGAGCACGGAGGGAACTACGACCACGTTCCCCCCGAAACCGGCGCCACCCCACCCGACAACATCATCGGGGCATCGGGGTTCGACTTCACCCGCTTCGGAGTCCGGGTCCCGGCGGTCATCGTCTCTCCCCTGATTCCCGCCGGAACCGTCTTGCGGGCCCCCGCCGGCAGCCCGCCTTACGACCACACGTCGATCATTGCGACCCTCCGAGTCCGCTTCAACCTCGGCACGCTCGGCGAGCGGGACGCCGTCGCGCCGCACCTCGGGCCCGTCCTCACCCTGTCCACGCCTCGCCGCGACGACCCATTGGAGGGCGTCACTCCGCCCACGGCGGCGGATCCCGTCCTGCAAGCCGGCTCCGCTCCGATCGGTGAGGCGCCCAGTTCGTTCCTCGAGGCGAAGGCCATCGCCGCGGCCAAGCTGCCCGTTCCCTCCGAACCGATCGAGAACCCGCAGCAGACGGTCGCCGCGCTGTCCACCGCGGCCAAGCAATATGGCTTCATTCAGGATCGGCTGCAGGCCTGGGTAGCTGCGGGCAAACCACTCACCAACACATGAGACACATGACCCTCCCGTAAGTCCGGGGAAAGGGTCTCGCACAACTTCAGTCTGGCTGCGGGCCGCGGGTTAGTCAGAAGGCAGAAGCCAGTGGCTACAAGGCTGTCGCGAGGTCCCAAACCCTTCGAAGGTTGTCGGGTTCGGCCTGCAGCGGGACAAGTAGCACGTCCGTCGCACCAGCGTCTAGATACGTTCTCAACTATCCCGTCACTGCTCGTACGTCGCCGATGACCGCCAGGTGCTGTCAGGCAGTGAGATCCGCGGGCCGATCGCCCGGGCGGCGTTGGCGTGACCAGAACGGCCGGTCCGGCCACCGGTGTTCGCGGGCGTAGGCCGCCTGCCGTCGCACCTGATAGATGGCGCGAACGTCAGCGTGACGTGCGCCGATCGCGGCCAGGGCCGTGGCGCTGTCGGCACTTGAGATCGCCTGGGCGGCAGCGACTCCGGAGGACAGCGCGCCGAGCAGACCTTGGGCAGACAGCGGATCGAAAGCCAGCGCCGCGTCACCGCAAGCGATCCAGCCCGGTCCGCACACCACTTCCAGCCACGCGCCGCCGGCCGGGCAGGCCTGCGGCGGCGACCAACCGCTCGCGTCACCGGCGAAGCGGCCCAGGTGCGGCAGCGCAGCCAGCCGGGCGACGAAATGCTCGCGGTCGCGCAGCCAGCCGACGACGCCGGGATCGGCGATCCCGACGGCGCCGATCCGCTGCTGCGACGACGCCCCGACATACCACCAGCCGTCGGCGTCGGCCTCCAACACGATCCGCGTCGGTGAGTCGTTGCGCGGCGCGATCGTTCGGGCGTGTACCGCCACCAACGGCGGGCCGCTGCGCCGCGGGGCACCCAGCCGACGGGCGACAGCGGCGGCACGCCCCGTCGCATCAATCACCCATGGCGCGCACAGGTCGGGTCCCCGCCCGATTTGCGCCACCCACTTCTGGCGCATCCGGTGCAGGTGATGGATGCGGCCGGTGAGGATGGGCACGCCCAGGGCCGCGCATCGGCGCCGCAGCGCGCCGTCGAACCGCTCGCGATCGATCCACCAGCCGGCGCCATCCGGGGAGGCGAACGCGTCAAAGGCAACCAACTGGCCGCTCCCCCACGCCGTAAGTGTTCCGCGGCAGCGACCTTCGGCGAGTGTGTCGACCGGGCTCAGCCCAGCGGCGCCGAGCGCGCGGGCGGCGGGTCCCGGCAGCGACTCACTGTGCCGGTGACCGCCCGACGGTCGGTGCACCACTGCCACTTTCGCGCCGTCGCCGGCCAGCCGCGCAGCAGCAGCGCAGCCGGCCGGGCCGGCCCCGACAACGAGTGCGTCGAGGTTCATTGGTTGCGCATTCGGATGTTGCGGAACGCTTGGAGGTGTTCGACGCTGGACCAGCCGGCGCGTGCCACCGGATCTGCTGCGGGCGGGACCGGTCCAGCCGCAGCCGCGGCGGCACGCAGCCGGTGGGTGACATGCGGCGGGACATTTTCGACCAGCATGACTGGTGGCAGTTCGGGATCGTCGGGCACACCCTCGTGGGCCTCGATGACGCCCAGCCAGCCGAAGTGCTCAACCACCTGTTGCATGGCCTGCGCGCCGTCTACGTGATCGAGTGCGCGCAGCCACTTTTCGCGCCGGTTGTAGGCGTCGATGCGGGCCTGACGCGGCAGGCTGCTGTTGGTGGCGGTCTGGTAGTCGTCCTGGGTGAGCACCTGGTTGGGCACCCGTGCGGGCCAGAACGTGGGCAGGTAAGGGTCGAACTCGGGCTGATAACCCGACCGGCAGAAGGCGGTGTCACCCTGCCACGGCAGCGCCATCCAGCGGGTCAAGCCACCGGGTGGCTGCGCGTAGAGCGGGCCGCCCAGGCCCAGGGCGTTGGTCTGGTTCAGCTGCGGGCCCAGATCGGGTTCGGGGTCATCGGCGGCGCGCTGTCGTATCCGAAACGCGCTGGCATATAGGCTCAGTCGACGCATCGGCCAGGTGAGCTCGCAGCCGGGATGGAACGCGTCAGCCAGACAGTAGGTCAGTGCGGCGCGGTCCAGGGTGGCAGGCTGCTCGGCGACGGGCATCTGTTCCAGCGCGCTCGGTGCGGGTTGGGGCTGGTCGCGTTCGAAGCGGCCGTCGGCCCATTCGCTCAGGATCCACGCCTGCAGTTGGGGCAGCGCCAGGCTGCCGCGCGGCGAGGCGTCGCCGGACAAGTTGAAGGCGTCACCGTAGATCCACGGCCACAAGCGCGCCTCGTGTACCTTGGAGGTCAGCGGCCGAAACGCGTTGAACAGCAAGTGGCGTAGCTCCCGGTAGGGATCGCAGCCAGCGGGCGGGACGGCGAGCCGGTCGATGAACCGTGGATCCTCGAAATCCATTGGCCGGCCACGACCAAACATCGCGGCGAAGCCGGCGTTGACCCACTGCAGGTTGGCCAATCGCTGCAGGACCGGCAGCACGTCGGCGTGGAAGCCGACCACGGTTGGCTTTTGCAGCCAACCCTTTTCGACATAGAGATCGGTCAGCAGGTCGGCCATGGTACGCCAGCCCACGACGTCAGGTGCATAGTTGGGCGGAGCGACCACCACCCACGCCCCCTCGACTGGAATCGCCCGCCCGTCGATGCTCACTTGGGCCGTCACCGGCCCGTCGCTGGTGTCGTCGAACCAGTCGTCGGCGTTGTTGAAGCTGTCGGGATCTGCCGGTATGAATAGCGGCGCGCCGCTTGGCGACTCCGATCTGCCGAGGCCGCCCAGCACCAGCAACCGGCCCAAGTCGTCGGTGCGCAACTCGCCCAGCGAGACGGCCACGTCCTTGAATTTTCCACCGTCCAGCCGCAATTGAGCGTCGCCCGAGCGCGACGGACCAGCAATGGACTTGGGTCCCGGGTCGATCACAAGTCGCTGGCGGTCCTGGCCTTTGACGGTCGAATTGCGCAGCGAGCATTGGGTGTCGGCGGCTTCGGGGATGTCCAGCGCGGTAATGAAGCGGTACCAGGCCGCCTTGCGATTGGCCACGTGCACCGTCCACGTGATCTCGGCGGTGTCGGAGGTCAGTTCGTCGACGACGTCGCCGTTCTCGTCGATCCCGTAGACGCGGAAGCGGGCGGCTTGGCGTTTGAGCGCCCCGCCCGCGTCGCGCATGCCCGTCACCGGTACGCCAATGACTTCGGGCCCGATGACGAACTCGTCTGCGCTGTCACCGATTCGCGCGATTCCGATGCCCGGGTGGATCCGTGCGCTCACGATCATGGCAGCTCCTGCGGTTGTTGGGCGCGCCCACCAGCCGGGTCGGGCGAGGACGGTTCGGTCAGCGCGACGTGGTTGACGGTACTCGTTGCGGCCCTGATTAACAGGACTTGATGATGTCCGCCTAAAAGCTTTCGTCGAGGCGGCAGACCAATACCTACAGTCCAGGGTGGCAGCCTCGGGTGCCGCGCGAGATAAACCTCACCCATCCCCCAGACCCGAGCAGGCGCACGATCGCGTTATTCGCGAAGAACTTCCTGCCGCTGATGACCGGCACCCGTACCGTGACGCCAACCCCGACAACGATGTGACGGAGGTTCCCGGGGCGGCCTTCTAAATCCGTTGCCGCCCAGTGATCTTGCAATACTGCTTTCCGGGACGGCGACAGTGCTGGCCACGTAGAAATCGGCGTATCTCATTCAGAAGAATCAACCCTGCTCTCTCCAGCGGTGGGTGGTCGCGCGGCGCGCTGAATCATGTTGCTTAGCAGGCGATTCAGCACCGCAGCGGAGCTACACATATCTCGGGTCTGGATCGTTGCCGTTCTCCGGTGCAAGCGTACGTGGTCTATCTGCGAGGCTTCTGCCTGCAGCTATTGCGCGATGATTCTCAACGTCATGAGACGAGTGCAGGGCGAGTTCCGCCGTGAGCGGGAAGGTTAGCGTTCTTTGCGCGACCTCCACGCCGTCGACTGTTACCTTGCCGTCGGCTTTGGCCTGTCCCGACCGTACGGCGACAAGTGCCCCGTCCCTCACGACTGCCACCGCGTCGTACAGCTGGACGCGTACGACGAGCTGAATGGACAGTGTCATCACCCGGCAACCGTCCACCTCGATGTCCAGGCTGTGCTGCCGGGCCGCCTTGATGGTGTGGTTGCGCAAGGGCACGACCTGGTCGACACCGGGTTGGCTGCGGGATTTGCGGATCGCCTGCGTGACGGCGGCATACGCTCGCCAGCCACCGAGGATTAGGTCGACGAAAGTCTCGCTCATGACCATCCGCAGTTTCGCCTCGATCTCCTCGATGAGAGCCCGCCGTGCGACGGCACCAAGCGTCCGGAGCGGGCGGGCACGCCCCTCGTCAGTGGCGTTTGCCCGCATCACGACCCTCTCGAGCCGGATCTGGGCGTCGCCGGGCGTCGGCAGCAGCCAACCTGCGACGGGAGCGCCCGCCGTTACCGGCGTGCTCAAGGGCGTCATGACGGGTTCTCCTCAACGGTCGTGGAACACCGGACTTCGACAGGGACGACGGTCAATACGTGGTCGCGGTTGGGCTCGTCACCCGGGCGCGTCTCGAATGTCGCACCGGGTCCGGGCTGCGGCTTCACCGTGACGTGCGCTTTCACCCAGCCCAGGCCCCGGTGACGGTACGCACGGGTGAGCAGGCCGGCCGAGAGCAGGACCGCGCACGTGAGCGCGAGCAGGACTGCCAGCGCCCAGCCTCCCGTGGACTCGTCGGCGGTCGGCGTCACCGGCGCCGTTGTGGTGGTCACCGGCGGTGGTGTGGTGGTCATCGGCGGTGGTGTGGTGGTCATCGGTGGTGTGGTGGTCATCGGTGGTGTGGTGGTCATCGGTGGTGTGGTGGTTATCGGTGGTGGTGTGGTGGTTATCGGTGGTGTGGTGGTTATCGGTGGTGTGGTGGTTATCGGCGGTGGTGTGGTGCCCCTCGTCGGCGACTCACTGGTGCCCCTCGTCGGCGACTCGCTGGTGCCCCTCGTCGGCGACTCGCTGGTGCCCCTCGTCGGCGACTCACTGGTGCCCCTCGTCGGCGACTCACTGGTGCCCCTCGTCGGCGACTCACTCGTGCCCCTCGTCGGCCACTCGTTGGTGGACCGTGTCGGCCGGGGCGCGACATAGGCGGGCAACAGCGGACCGGGAGCGGGTCCGTATGTCTTTGTCACCGGAGGCGGAGGAGGAGGATCGGCGAGAGCTGGCACTGTCGTTCCGCCAAGCGCCGTCAACGAGATCACAACCGCTATACCGCGACAACAACAAATGCGAAGTGGTGCACTCATGGTGGCTCAACTCCTCTCATCATTGAGAGGCGTGGCGGTTCATCCGCCACGTCTGCCATCTACTTGCAGCGGGCGGCCGTATGGGGGGTTGCTCGACTGTCCCAGCGAACGCACTCCTACGTCCAGCCCGGCGGCGAGGATCACCGCTTGCCGGACATTGGTGAGGCCGGCGGCGATGAAGAACTCGTCGAGCCACTTCATGCGCGACGCGGTGTATGCCGATTGGGTGAGCGCCCGCCGCATTAGCTGCGGATCCACCTCCGGCAACCGCGCGACCATGTCCTTGTCGTCCTGCCGCGACGACCAGCCACGGGCGCTGGCCGCGTCGAGAAGACACCTGCGCGAAGGGGTCGGTGAACAACGGCTGTTCGCTTTGAGCTTCCCTGGAGCGCCGCTCAGCGGTGCCCAGGGCCGTCACAGCGACGCCCTCGGCGACGCCCCAGGTGTCATTGTCAGTTCTAGCCATTTCGCCCGCCGCTCCTGCAATCGGCTGCTACCCACGGAGCATCGATCCGCGGTCCCGCGTTGTCTCGAGTAGTCAACTACTCGATTCCTGCTGGTTACGCCCTCGGCCATGCGCTTGCGGCGCGGTTGGTTCACGCCGTAGCAGCGCGCAAGGCAGTGTCTGTGGGTATCGCTTCGTAGGAGATACAGCGATTTGTGAGGCAAACTTCAGCCGGCGGTCGATCTTGCGTCCGCCACTAACGGACACTCAGCGAGGGATCTCCCAATGGGTGAGAAGTGCTATCGAAGAACGCCAGCCGGTGTTCAGGGAACCTGGCGCGGTATTTGGCCATCGCGGTGTCGTTCTGCGCCCGGGTTCCCGGATGTATCGAGATCGCGATGCGTCGTTGTCGACCCGAAGCGATCGCACCGATGATGTGTGCGTCTTGGTCTCCGAAGCTCGCGCCGAATATGACGGTGTCAGTCATGTTCTCGGACAACGCTTGGAGTGCGTAGGTCAGGTAGTCGGATCTTCGAATCACTGCCATCTTTTGCGCCGAGGTCCCTTCGCTGACGAGCAGCGGCCGGCGACTGGGAAGGGACCTGAAGTCGGCCTCCAGGCGCGTCAGCAGTGCGCCTCCAGAACGCTTGGTCCACTTGCCGGTCCGACCAGATTTCGAGTCCCGCCACAGGTGTACACCGCCGTGCACATAGAACAGGCCGGTACCGCCTTCCTCGAGGGTGGCGTTGTTGATGTCGAAGGTGTTGTGCTGCGACCAGAAGAAATCCCGGATAGCCGAGGTTGGGCCGCTCGCCATCGCTGACCAATAGGTCAATAGGTCATAGTTCAAGGTGAATACGAAGCGGTGCAAACTCATCGCCTCGGAAATCCGTTCGAGCGCCGATCGATCAATGCGGGTCCACGGCACGTGCACTTTGAGCACCGCCTGGAACAGCGCGGACTGCACGTGCTCGTACAGTGCCGTGATCGCGGTGGTCCGTCGCCCCAACGCCGTCAACGTCCTTTCGGCGTGCCAGAGCGCCTCTAGTACCATCTCGAAGTTCTGCGTTTTGAAGTCGGAAAACAATTGGTGCGCAGCAGGTTTCAGGCTTGCTCGCTCAAAGAGCCGGGAGTATGCGAAGTCGCTCCATATGTTGATGCTCAGACCGTTTCCAACGACGAGCGTGTCCCACCGACTACCGTCCTCCAGGTCGGCCCACTTCAGCAGTCGGTCGACCATTGTTCTCCCGTTGTGGTTGCATTCGCGCCCGAGCGCGTCGGCGCCGGGGCGGTGGGTAGCACCAGACACCGTCCACAGTTGGTTCGGTGTGTGCGTCGGGACGAATGCAACTTCCTTCCCCCTTTCGGTCCGCGCAAGCAAACGATCAGCGAGTGACCCAAGTCTGACACTGGCTAACGGAATCCGTGCGAAACGCGGAGAACATCGATTGATTACCCCGGTCGAAGGCGGGAGGCTTCGGATCGTGTGAATCTCTCGTGGCACCGACTACGTGAAGAACACTTCAGCCGCTGTTCACCGCATGTCGACCCAGACAGTCAAGCCGCCGAGCGCAACGGCGAGCACGGCGAGCAGGATCGTGTCTACCGCATGAAGGCGCGGCCCGTCCGATGCGCCCATCCGCAATTCGCGGGCGATCAGGAAAAGCGGAAACGTCACGCTGACGGCAATTAAGAAGGCTCCGACAATGTACGCCCAGACGAACCGCACATTGCGCCTCCTGGCTTCCACCACCATCAGAACCGCCGCGGCGAGAGCGAACATCAAAATGTCGGCAGTGATGAAACGCGAAGCCGACGTGACCTTGGTGTCGCGCCAGAAGTTGACTAAGAAGTCGGTGACGCTGTGGACGTACGGGCCACCGTTACTCCGTTCGCTCTCAGGGCGATCATAAGATGGCGGGCTCAGCGTCGCGGGCCTGCTGTCGATGAGACAAACGTAGGTATGGAGCATCGAGCTGGCTGCACTTGATTCGGCCAAAACGTCACAGTGACGCTTTGGCATAGGTGGAGAGTTTGCTGGCGATGACGTCCACGGCAAGATCCGCGTCGGTGGCGACTTGGTTCATGAAGGCTTCTGCGTCGTCGACGTCAAAGTCAGCCGCGAGCTCCGTGCCGTTGATGTGCAGGAAGGTCCATGCTGCTGCCCATGCGGTTCGTTTGTTGCCGTCGACGAAGGCGTGGTTGCGTGCCAACGACTGAAGCAGCGCGACTGCCTTGGTGGACTTGTCCGGGTAAGCGTCGAGACCAAATACGGTCGCCCTGGGACGCGCTATCGCGGCATCCAACAGGCCGTAATCGCTTACCTGTAACTGGTTTCCGATCGCGGCGGCGCCGGCGATCAAGACGTCGTCGCGATCAAGAAACTCGGTCACGCCAAGCGTTTGTTGAGCTCGGCCGAACGCGCGGCAACGATACGGGCGGCTTCAGCGACTCGGCGCTTGTGCTCGCTTGCAGCGTCAAGGATCGCCCGGTGGGCGAACGTGCGCAGCGAAACGTCATCGTTCGCAGCGGCGGTACGCACGGCTTCGAGCTCCTCATCGGTGAACGAAATATTCAAGGAAGGCATTCATCGACAGTACCACTTTTAGCACCAATCATGGTACCGACGGTTGACACGTGGCGCCAGCTTGTGCCCAGTGGTGTTGGGCCAGCGCCATTTCCAATGATTGTGGCCGGGCCGGTTAGTTTCGCCGCTGGCCAGCATCGGCCCCACCAGCGAGCATCGTCACCTCCATCCACCGGGACTGGAAAGCCGAATCGCGCAGTGGCCAAGCGGTTGCCAGCACATGAGCCATCTCAGCGCGCGCCCGCCGCCCGCGCAAGTCGCCTCTGCACGGCTACTGCGATCCAACTGCGGCCTACCCGCGTTTAGATCCCCGTCTTTTCGGTGCGCACCGGGCAGGGATCCGGCGTATAAGGCATCAGCGCGTTGGGCGGAATGTCACCGAACAAGCCGGCCTGGAAGTCCTCCAACGCTTGCCCGAGTTCGGCTTTGGTGTTCATCACGAACGGTCCGTACGCCGCGACCGGCTCCCGGATGGGCCGCCCGCCCAGCACAAGCACCTCCAGGGCAGGGCTGCGGGAATCCTGCTGATCGTCGGCGCGGACCTCCAACCAGTCGCCGCGGCCCAGCACGACGAGCTGGCCATCGCGAACGGGTCGCCCCTGGCTTCCCATACGCCCGCCACCGGCGAGCACGTAGACGAGCGCGTTGAAGGACGGATCCCAGGGCAGCTGCAACAGCGCACCGGGCGAGACGGTCGCGTGCAGCAGCGTGATCGGCGTGTGTGTCGAGCCCGGGCCGCGATGACCGCCGACCTCGCCGGCGATCACCCTAACCAAGGCACCCGCGTCCGCGGAGGCCACCAGGACCACGTCATCGGCTTCGATGCTCTGGTATGCCGGCGGAATCATCTTGGACTTCGCTGGCAGATTCACCCACAACTGCACACCGTGGAACAGTCCCCCCGAGATCACCAGATCCTCCGGCGGCGTCTCGATGTGCAGGATGCCGGCCCCGGCGGTCATCCACTGCGTTGCGCCGTTCTCGATCATCCCGCCACCGCCGTGGGAGTCCTGGTGCTGGAAGCGCCCGTCGATCATGTAGGTCACGGTTTCGAACCCGCGATGCGGATGCCACGGCGTGCCTTTGGGCTCACCAGGCGCGTACTGCACCTCGCCCATCTGGTCCATGTGCACGAACGGATCCAATTGCGGGAGCGGCACTCCGGCGAAAGCACGATGCACCGGAAAGCCCTCGCCCTCGAGCCCGGTGGGTGCGGCGGTCACACCGACCACCCCCCGCTCGGCGGCGTCGGGCGGCGGGCTATCCAAGCGGGGCAACCGGAGATAATCGGCGGTCACTGCGGGCATGGTCGACTCCGATCACGACGGTCAGACAGCGTTTCGTGTATTCATCAAACGCGCGACGCGCGACCAATCGCAACCCCTGACACGCCAGAACCGGGCAGTCTGTCAAGACAGACAGTGGACTCGGCGACGCGACAGTTAATGGCCGAGACCCCCGGCAGGCCGCCCATCCCGACGACGCCAAGAAGTTCAGCCAGGCGTTCAGCATCGACTTGAAGACATTCGCGTTGTTCGAGTACGGGCGGGTTCGGCCGCGTGGCCGCGAACGAGATTCTGCACCGGGTAGTCGGGGGCTTTTATACGAAGGCGTGATACTCGGTACTCGGCCTAATTTCCGCTCTGTGACCGAAGCGGCAATGGGAGACGAACTGCGGCTTAGCGCGATCGAGAGGCGCACCTGACGAATACGCCGCTTTGGGCAATACGTTAAGACGGAGGAAGTATGAAAACTGTTGTAGCCGAAGGTATTTACCGATAACTATGTTAGGTTGAGGTCTGGTTGACCGTTATTACGCTGTAGCACAACGTGATACGCCCGACTTAGAGTGCCAATAAGAACCGCTCGCCGGACCGACCAATCCCGCAGTCCTCGAGACCTGTTCGATTGTCGCGAAAACTTGGGCCCGCGCGCCGTCGTCGCGGCATCTGGTCTGAATCCGGTCCGGTTCGATGGCGGCGGCATTTCGCCTCGCGATGGCCTCCGGCGCCAATACCATCGAAGACCGAGACGCATGTGCCGCTGCCGGCCGGACAGCACAGGACGGACGGTCGGTTGTACGTTGGCTCAGTGGCAGCAGACATCGACCTCGAGGCGTTGGGGCTGCTCGACGGGCTCGAGGGCGCGGCGCGCACCGAGCGTGCCGAGCTGATCGCGTGGCTCCTCGACCGCGGTTTCAGCATCGACCAGATTCGCGCCTCGGTCGCTCCGCTGCTGCTGCCGGCGAATCGGGTAATGGGCGAGGACGGGGTTTACCTGTCGGCGCGAGAAATCTGCGAGGAGACCGGGCTCGACCTGCCGCTGCTGCAGCGCCTGCAAGGGGCGGTCGGTCTGCCGAGGATCGAGGATCCCGACGCGGCGGTCCTGCCCCGAGTGGACGGCGAGGCCGTCGCGCACGCCAAGATATTTCTCGATATGGGTGTCGACCCTGACGAGACGGTCGCCGTCATGCGGGTGCTCATGGAGGGGCTGCAGCATGCCGCGGCGATGATGCGTCGGGCGGCTTTCAGAACCCTGATGCGTCCCGGAGCCAGCGAGATCGACTTGGCCGGGGCTTCGGAAGCTCTTGCGCGCCAGGCGGTGCCACAGGTCGGGCCAATGGTCCAAGACCTGCTACTGCTGGAGCTGCGGCACACCTTCGAGACCGAGGCCGTCAACGCCGCCGAACGCGCCGCCGGGACACTTCCCGGCGCTCGGAAGATAGCCGTGGCATTCGCTGACCTCGCCGGCTTCACCCGTCTTGGCGAGGCGTTACCGCCGCAAGAGCTCGAACACGTCGCCAGCCGGCTCGCCGACCTTGCTCGCGACGTTGCGGTCAATCCGGTGCGGTTCATCAAGACGATCGGCGACGCTGTCATGCTGGTGTGCGCCGACCCGGTTCCGCTGTTGAACGCCGTCATTGACCTGGTCGCAATCGCCGCCAAGGAGGACCTGCCCCGACTTCGTGCTGGTGTTGCGTCCGGAGAGGCCGTCAGCAGCGCCGGCGACTGGTTCGGCAGCCCCGTCAACGTGGCAAGCCGTGTCACCGGCGTGGCGCGTGCCGGCACTGTGCTTGTCGCTGAAACTGCGCGGGAGGCTATCGGCGACGCGGCAGGTTTCGACTGGTCGGTCGTCGGTTCGCGACATCTCAAGGGCATCAGCGGTGAGCTGAAGCTATACCGGGTCAGCAGGCTGGGGCTGTGACACCGGATTCGGCC
>NZ_DATFZD010000212.1:0-6126 GCF_035314665.1 Mycobacterium sp.
CATCGATCCGATCGAGCAGCGCCGGATGATGCACGAATCGCTCGAGGCGATCCTCGCACTGTTCCGGGCCGCACCCGGTGAGCGGATCAGCCGGCACTCGGATTGGTTCACGCTGCGCGATGCCCAGTTGCACATCCGGCCTTACACCTGGCCTTATCCGGAAATATCAACGGCGGCAATGATTTCCCCGTCCGGACCGCGGCTCGCCGGCGCGTTGGGCACGTCGCTGCTGTCGTTGTCGATGTCGGTGCCGGGCGGCTACGCGGCGCTCGAAAACACCTGGGAAGTCGTGTGCGAACAAGCCGGCAAGGCCGGACACGACGAACCCGACCGCGCCAACTGGCGGGTGCTCGGCATCTTGCATCTGGCCGACACGCGAGATCAGGCGATCGACGACTGCACCTACGGCCTGCAAGACTTCGCGAAATATTTCGGCGCAGCCGGGTTCGTGCCGTTGGCCAACCTGGTCGAAGGCGCTCAGTCACCCCGCCAGTTCGTCGAAGACTACGCGGCGAGGGGCAATTGCTGCATCGGCACACCCGAGGAAGCGATCGGCTACATCGAGGGTCTGCTGGACCAGTCGGGCGGATTCGGCGGTTTCTTGTTGCTCGGCCACGACTGGGCATCGCCGGAGGCGACCTACCACTCCTATGATTTGTTCGCCCGCAAGGTGATTCCGCATTTCAAAGGTCAATTGGAGGCGCCACGGGCATCGCATGAATGGGCCGAAGGCATGCGTGAACAATTGCTTGGCCGCGCCGGCGAGGCGGTGGTGAAGGCGATCACCGAGCACACCGATGAACTCAAGATGGAAAGCGAGAACAGCTGATGCGTGCCGCGGTGCTACGGGAAGGCCGCATGGTCTATCGCGACGACGTGCCCGACCCCGTTCCGGGTCCGGGCCAGGTTCTGGTCGGTGTGCGATCGTGCGGGATCTGCGGCACCGACCTGCATTTCGCTGCCCACGGCGCCGAGGTGCTGTCGCTGAGCGGTCAAATGGCAGAAAGTCTCGGCGGCGGCATGAACGTCGACTTGAGCCACGACATCTTCATGGGCCACGAGTTCAGCGCGGAGGTGCTCGACGCCGGCCCCGACACCGAAACGTTCCCGACGGGAACGCTGGTCACCTCGATTCCGGTGCTGATCTCAGGCAAACATGTCGAACCGATTGTCTACAGCAACAAGACGGTTGGCGGCTATGCCGAGCGGATGCTGCTTTCGGCGCCGTTACTGTTGCGCATTCCCAACGGCTTGGACCATCGACACGCTGCGTTGACCGAACCGATGGCGGTCGGGCTGCACGCCGTCAACAAGTCGGGCGTTGAGCCCGGCGAGACCGCGCTGGTCATCGGTTGCGGTCCGATCGGCATCGCGGTGGTCGCTACTCTGAAGTCCCGCGGTGTTGAAACGATTGTGGCAGCTGACTTTTCGCCAAAGCGTCGGGAGCTCGCCGCTACCATGGGCGCACATCAGACGCTCGACCCCGCGCAGGGCTCGCCATTCGACACCGTCACTCCCGCTGTGGTATTCGAGGCGGTCGGGATACCCGGCATCATCGATGACGTGATGCGCAGAGCCAGGCACGGCACGCGGTTGGTCGTTGTGGGCGTGTGCATGCAGCCCGATACCGTGCATCCGTTCTTCGCCAGTGTCAAGGAGTTGAACGTCCAGTTCGTTGTCACGTATGACGCGAAAGAATTCGCCGACTCCTTGCGGGCAATCGCCGAGGGCGATATCGACGTCACCCCGGTGGTCACCGGCGACGTCGGTCTCGAGGACGTCGGGACAGCGTTCGACGATCTCGCCGACCCCGAACGGCACTGCAAGATATTGGTCACCCCGTAGGCCGCAGACGGCTTTGACCGCGCCTTTGTCAGGCAACCGGATCATTCGTTGTTGTATCTTGAGCCAAGCTGGCTAGCTCACCACGAATCCTCCGGAGGAGGCACGATGCCGACGCCAGCGCTCAGCCTGCAACGGCAGATGCTGCGGCGCCGGCCGGTGGGCGGTGCCCCGGTCGCAGACGGGGCTTCGGATCACCTGCAACGGAGTCTGGGAACCTTCCTGCTCACCATGTTCGGCGTCGGCGAGACCGTCGGTGCGGGCATCTTCATCGTGCTCTCGCAGTCGGTGCCGCAGGCCGGCCCGGCGGTGGTCATCTCGTTCATCCTTGCCGGCATCGCGGCGGGTCTGGCCGCGGTCTGCTACGCCGAGATGGCCTCGGCGGTACCGGTTTCCGGATCGGCGTACTCGTACTGTTACGCCACCCTGGGCGAGCTCGCGGCAATGGGCGTCGCGGCGTGCCTGCTGCTCGAGTACGGCGTCTCCACCGCCGCGGTGGCGGTCGGGTGGAGTCAATATCTGAACAAGCTGCTGGACAACGTCTTTGGAGTTCATCTGTCGCAAGCGATTTTGGCGGGCCCATGGGATTTCGAGCCGGGTGTGATCAACCTGCCTTCCGTCATTTTGGTGGCGATGTGCGCGGTCCTGTTGATCCGGGGTGTCAGTCAATCCGCCAAGGTCAACGCAGTCATGGTGGTGATCAAACTCAGTGTGCTGGCGATATTCGCGGCTATCGCACTCACCGCGTTCAAAACGGACCGCTTCGCCGACCTGGCACCGTTCGGCGTCTCGGGCATCAGCTTGGCGGCTGGCACAATCTTCTTCACCTACATCGGCATTGACGCAGTATCCACCGCCGGCGACGAAGTCAAAGATCCGCAACGCACGATGCCGCGGGCAATCATTTACGCCCTGCTGATCGTCACGGGTATCCAATTACTGGTCGTGGTTGCCGCAATGGGTAGCCAGCCGTGGCAGGAGTTCAGCGGCGAAGAAGCGGTGCTGGCCGTGATCTTGGACCACATCACCGGAAACACCGCGGGCAGCACCCTGGTATCGGCCGGCGCGGTGATATCCATCTTCTCGGTGACCCTGGTGACGTTGTACGGCCAGACCCGCATCCTGTTCACGATGGGCCGTGACGGTCTGCTGCCGGCGACGTTCGCGAAGGTCAACCCCCGCACGATGACACCGGTCGGGAACACCGTGATCGTTTCGCTCGTGGTGGCAGCCCTGGCCGCCCTGGTGCCGCTGGACCGCCTGGCCGAAACGGTCTCGATCGGCACCCTGACCGCGTTCATCGTGGTGTCAGGAGGCGTGATTCTCCTGCGCATTCAACAACCGGATTTACCCCGTGGTTTCCGAGTGCCGGGCTATCCGGTGACGCCGATCCTGTCGATCGCGGCGTGTGCCTACATCCTGTTCAGCCTGCACTGGTACACCTGGATCGCGTTCAGCGGCTGGTTAGTGGTGGCGTTGGTCTTCTACCTGGTGTGGGGTCGGCGCCACAGCGCACTCAACGACAGCGGCGCAACCGCCGTGCGCGCGGGCTCAGATCCGAAATAGCGTGGCGAGGAAGAAGATAGCCATACCCGCGGCCATCATCGCCTGACCCAAGTCACCCAGCGACCGGCGCGGAGCCGTCTTACGACGCCGATCCAGGACATACCGATAAGTCCAGAAGACCGCTGCGACTGCGAAGCCGACGGCACCGATCCAGCCCACAACGCTGAACCACAGCGGCGATTCGTTGGTGGCCGGCATGTTCGTCGAAGACATGTCCATGCCTGGCATCGACGTATTCGACATATCCGGCGCAGTGCTCGATCCGGCCGGCATCAGATGACTGTCCATGATGGCGAACATCCAGGCCGTCGCCAGCATCATCACGCCGTGGTAGAAGTACAGCTCCCGCCGGGTGGTCGTTCGGACCGCGAAGATGGCCATCGCGGCAAACGCCACCGCCGCAAGCAGGAAAAACACGGCGGGTCCCGTCGTGGGAAGCTGTGTGCTCCACGGCCAGGCCATCACCACCATCGCAACGGCCATGACGAAATGCAGTGCATGGTTGACGGCCGACGTCCACGGACGGGGTTTGGTGACGACCGCTACCCCATATTCGACAGCGGTCAGCGCAAACAGTCCGGTGACCACCCATCGGAGCACGATGTCGTGAATCATGCGTCGCGACCAAATCGGCGCAGCCGCAGCGAGTTTGTCACCACACTCGCCGAGGAGAGCCCCATCGTCGCGCCCGCAACGATCGGGCTCAGCACGCCCAGCGCGGCAAGGGGGATCGCGGCGGTGTTGTAACCGAAGGCCCAGCCGAGATTCTGATGGATCGTCCGCAGGGTTTGTCTCGACAGCTCGATTGAACGCACCACACCGTCGAGCCGGCCGGACATCAGCGTGATATCGGAGGCCTCGATGGCGACATCGGTGCCGGTGCCGATCGCAATGCCCAGATCGGCTTGCACCAAGGCGGGCGCGTCGTTGACGCCGTCACCAACCATCGCAACCACGCGGCCCTCGCCCTGCAGCCGCTGAATCTCGGTCACTTTGTCCTGCGGCAACACCTCGGCCAGCACCCGGTCGATGCCGACCTGCTTCGCGATCGCCGCGGCCGTGCGGGCGTTGTCGCCGGTGATCATGACGACTTGCAGCCCCATGTCGCGCAGTTGGCGGACGACGTCGACGGCGTCCTCCTTGACCGTGTCGGCCACCGCGAGCACACCCACGACCTGGTCGTCCCGGCCGACGAAAACCGCGGTGCGGCCCTGCTCTTCCAATTCGAGGGCGGCCAGAGCGAGGCCGTCGGGCACCGACAACTCGTGCTCGTCGACGAGCTTGCGCCGCCCCACCAGCACGGATCGCCCGTCGACCTGCGCCCGCACCCCATGTCCCGCAACGCTTTCAAACTCGGCGGCGGGCGGTATCTTCAACCCCCGCTCGAGCGCACCAGCGACGATCGCCGCGCCGATGGGGTGCTCGGAGCCGGACTCCACCGCCGCCGCGATCCGCAGCACCGGATCTGGCTGGCGCCGCCTGCGGGCAACAACATCGGTGAGCTGCATCTGGGCGCGGGTGAGGGTGCCGGTCTTGTCGAACACGACGGTGTCGATCTTCTGAGATGCTTCCAGCACGTCGCCGCCCTTGACCAGGATCCCCAAGTCCGCGCCGCGACCGGTGCCGACCGTGATCGCCGTCGGGGTGGCCAGGCCCAACGCGCACGGGCAGGCGATCATCAGCACCGAAATCGCGGCGGTCATGCCGCCCACCGGGTTGGCGGCCAACAGCGTCCACCCGACAAACGTTGTCGCGGCAACGCCAATCACCGCCGGCACGAACACCGCCGACACCCGGTCGACCATCCGCTGCACCGGGGCCTTGCGGCCCTGTGCCTGCTCAACCAGGCGCACGATTTGCGCCAGCGCGGTGTCGGCCCCAACGGCGGTGGCGCGCACGGTCAATACGCCGTCGAGGTTGACCGTTGCTCCTGCGACACGGTCGCCCGCGGTCTTCCCAACCGGAACGGACTCGCCGGTCAGCATCGACTCATCGACGGCCGCGCGTCCGTCGACGACTTCGCCGTCGACCGGGATTTTCTCTCCCGGCCGTACTCGTAGCAGATCCCCGACCTGGACCTGATCGATGGGGACCAGAATTTCTTGTTCGTCGACGAGCAGGCAAGCTTCCTTGGCGCCCATCTCCAGCAGCTTGCTGATTGCCTCCGACGCCTTGCCCTGGGCTCTGGCCTCGAAGTAGCGGCCCAGTACGACCGATGCACTGATGAGTGCGGCGGTGTCGAAATATACGGGGCCGCCGGTGAATAACTGAAAGACGGAGTAGCTGAAGGCGGTCATCGTGCCCAGCGCGATCAGCGTGTCCATATTCGCGTTGCCGGCGCGCGCCTGCTGCACCGCCCCTTTGAGAACCGGCCATCCGGAGACGAATTGCACCGGTATCGTCGCGGCGAAGGCCAACCATTTTGCCCAGGGGTAGGCGGCTAAGAATGTCGTCAGCCCAAAGGACAGCAGCGACAACGGCACCGCCAGCCACACTCGCCGCAACCATGTCCGCTGCTGACGCCTGCCCTCCTCGGCCGGCGACACCCCGCATGAGCTCATCGGCGCCGGCGCACAGCCGCCGCAACTTGCTATCTCGGTCGACGTATCGTCTTCCGGCGCGCGGCCGAACAAGCGGCGAATCCCGCCGCTGAACTTCCGCGTCCCAATGGTTTTGCGCGCACCCACCGAGTGCGGAGTGCGCGCAGGCACCAACTCT
>NZ_DATFZD010000213.1:0-2958 GCF_035314665.1 Mycobacterium sp.
GTCCGAGTGGTACGTCGAGCCGGCCAGGTCCGACTGGTCGTCGGAGCATCAGGTTGCGCTGCACGTCGCTGCGATGATCGAACTCGCGAGTAGTGGAGCAAACACGGTTCTGTACTGGAACCCGGGCCCGGACGAAGCGGAGTGTGCCACGCGCCTGTGGACGGACACCCGGAAGGCCGACGGTGGCCGGCCTCTGCCCTTTCTCACCGACGTCCTCCAGCGCTTCGTCCGTTGGTTTCCACCGAGTGTCGAGCGGCGGAAAGTGCACGTAGCGGATGGGCTGCTCGCACTCGCGTCCGACCGCGCACTCGTGATCGTCAACACCACCGATGAGAGGATCAGCGCCTCTGTCGACGGTCGGCGGATCGAGTTATCGGCCTACGAGACGCAGTGGGTCACAGCGCAACCCTAGGTGTGGGGAGCCGGTAGGCCACCTACAGATGCGAGCTGTGCACGGTCCGCCCGCCAAGGACCGCGTCCGAGACCTTCCGGTGAAGGGAGTTGAGGTAGACGACGTAGAGCGGCCGAGGGTGTTCGGCCACGGTTTCCTGCAGCCCCTCGGCCACGACGCGCTCCATGCTGTCTCCGCGAGGACGCCGTTGCGCTGCACACGCCGATGACTCGGCGGACCCACGCGCCACGACGGCGAGCGGGCAGCACTCCGGCCGGTCGCGCGGACGGGCGGGCAGCCCAGCCTGACCGGGGGTTCATGCCAACCGGTAGCAACTGCGCACCAAATCCGGCGTGCCTAACATGATCACGCAGGATCCGCGTACTCCGCGGCGCCGGATCTTAGCGAACGATCCTCCGGGCGCCGGACCTTGCACGCTAACCCGAAGTTGCGGCGGTTAGGTTATGCGAATCCAGGGCTGAGCTGGGGGTTTGCTGCTTTTCGGGGTCGTGGTGTTTGACTACGCGGCTCTGAGCGGGATGGCGGTGTCGAGCAGTTGGAAGGCGCGGCGCTGGTCGGGGGTGGCTTCGGTGAGCATCGGGATCTCGGTGCTGGTGCCGTGGTAGCAGACCTGGTTGCGGGTGAGGGTGGCGAGGTGGTCGAGCAGGCCGCGGAAGCTGCGCAGCGGGTTGCCGTGTTCGTCGCGTTGCGTGGAGGCCTTGGTGTTGGCGTGGGTGGAGCGTTTGGCGGGCGCGACGGGGTTGTCGCGCTGGGGTGGGTTCTCGTCGGTGAAGGTCATCGGCGCCCAGGCGTGGCGCAGGTGCCAGACCAGGTAGCAGGCGAGCATGCAGATCAGCACGTGGGCTTTGACGCGGTCGTCGAGGTGGTGGTGGATGGGGCGTAGGTCCAGGTCGTCGACCTTGATGATGCGAAAGTCGCGTTCGACGTTGGCGAGGTTCTTGTAGCCGATCACGACCCCGGCCGGGTCGAGGGTGTCGGCGGGCACGCTGGTGCGCAGCACGTAGATGCCGTCCAGGGCGGCCTCGGCGGCGATCTGGTCGTGTCGGCGGGCGATGGTCAGACCGGTGTCGGTGATCCGGTGGTCGAAGTGCTTGCCCACCTTGTAGGTGTTGATCACCTTGCCGACCGCGACGCCGATCTGGGCGGCACCGGATAGGCGGCCCGTGTTCACGCGGTCGATGATCGGGCCGAGCAGCTTCTCGGTGGCGGCCAGCAGGTCGTCGCGTTTGCGGGCGCGTTCGGCCGCCAGCAGCGGGTTGCGGCAGGCGATCAGCCGCTCGCCGGGGTAGTCGGGGTGGGCGATCTCGGCCAGGTCGTGGGCGTCGAACAGGCTCATCTGCAGCGGCCCCTGGTCGGCGGCGAGTTTGGCGACCGCCGGGGCGCGCAGCGCGGTGATCCAGCCGAAACCGGTTCCGTCCTCGCCCAGGTCGCGCAGCGCGGCGATCCGGGCGGTGGTGATCATCCCGCGGTCACCGACCAGCACCAGGTCCGCCAAGGCGAAGGTGTCTTTCACCACGGTCACGATCTGGCCGAACGCGGTCGGGTCGGCGGTGTTGCCGGCGAACACCCGCACCGCCACCGGCCGGCCCTCGACGTCGGTGAGGATGGCGTACTCGATCTGCTCGCGGCCCTTCTTGCCGTCGCGGGAGTAGCCGCGGGCGGCCAACTCGCAGCACCGCCCGGTCACCCACAAGCTGGTCAAATCGAACAACGCCATCCGCCCCGGATTCGCCTCGACCGCCAGATGCCGCGCCGCCAACTGTTTTTCGATCGCGTCCTGCCGGTCAACCAGCCAGTCCATCGCGGCGTAGACCTCGTCGGTCGACGCGCCCGTGACGTCGAGATCCTCGCCGAGGGTCACATCCGACCACCAGGACAGGGTGGACAGCTTCGACGCCGGGCGGCACACCCGCGAGATGATCAGCGCCAGCGCCAGATCCCGCGCCCGGCACGGCGGACCCAGCAGCGCGGGAAAGCCCAGCTGGCGCGCCATCGCCGCCACCGCGGCCACGTGCCCGTGCGGCAGCGACCGGCAGATGCTGAACTCGCTGCCGGCCGCCACCAGCTGCGCGCCTTTCAGGCCGGCGTCGATCCAATCGACGACGTGCTCGGGCAGCATCGACAGGTTGGCCACCGTCTCGTTGCGCACCCGCTTGCCCTCGCGGTAGGTGCGCCGCAGATAGGCAGAGGAGTACTCGCGTGCTCTGCCCTGCTTGTCCACGTGAGCCTTCTTCACTCTGACTACGTGGACCTTCCCGGTGATCCTCGACACAACAAGGAGCCTATCCGATCCGGTCGCGCAAACGAAGCCGACACGCCGAGTGTTCTGACTACGTATTTCGGGCCGATCGAACGGTTTCTCCAGGTCAACAGCAAAACCGCCTGAATCACCTACCGTAACTTCGGGCTAGGAAGGTCCCCGTCATGGCCCGAGCACCCAAAAATTTGCAACGAGTTTGGTTGTCGGCACTGATACGTGGAGCCGTAATCGGCACCACGACCGACTGCGACCACATTGCAACCGGCACCGGCACCGCAACGGCGCA
>NZ_DATFZD010000214.1:0-5484 GCF_035314665.1 Mycobacterium sp.
AAGTGCACCGCGACCAACTCGTCGGACTGTAGCCCTTTCGCGTAGCGCATCGCCTCGACCTCTGCGAGGTCGACGCTGTCCACGAAGACGAGGACGCGGTGCCGGTCGTGCTTGTCCAAGTCGGGAGGCTCGGTCAGTGACATCTCCAAGACGGCGGCCTCAGCGCGGTACTGCCGGTTGAGCCGCATAAGACCGAACACCAGAATCGGGAAGACCACCACCACCAGCCAGGCACCCTCGGTGAACTTCGCGATCGCGAAGATCCCCACCACGACGGTCGACAAGATACCGGCCGACAAGTTGATCACCAGCTTGGATCGCCAGCCGGGCCCACGATGGGTCAGCCAGTGTTTGGTCATCCCGTAACCGGCCATCGAGAACCCGGTGAAAACCCCGATTGCGTAAAACGGCACCAGCGCATTGAGCGATCCCCCGGTCACGATCAACAATGCCACCGCCAACACGGTCAACGTGATGATGCCGTTGGAGAACACCAGCCGATGGCCGCGCTTCATCAGCGGCCGCGGCAAAAACTGGTCCTCGGCAACGAAACTCGCCAAGGCCGGGAACCCGTTGAAGCTGGTGTTGCCCCCGGTGTAGAGGATCAGCGCGGTGGCCGCCTGGACCATGAAGTAGCAGACATGACCGATCGCTCCTTCACCGAACACCGCCCGGGTGATCTCGGACAGCATTGACGGATAGCCGGCGACGTATGGGGTGGCGTGCGTGACATGCGCCAGCCAGGCCACTCCGGCCAATAGGAATCCCAGGATCGCGGCCATGATTGTCAGCACGCGACGGGCGTTGGTGCCTTCGGGCTTACGGAAGGCGTTGACCGTATTGGAAATCGCCTCCACTCCGGTGAGCGACGAACCGCCGTTGGCGAACGCGCGCAGCACGATCAGAACCGTGGCGCCCATGATGATGCCGTTGCCATGGCCGACCGGGACCGCTCCGGCGAGGTGCTCAGGATCGTAAGTCTTTAAACCGCCCGTAATTTCACGAATGATGCCGACAACGATCGTCAACGAGACCATGCCGACGAACAGATACGTCGGCAGCGCGAACCTGACTCCGGCTTCTCGCAGGCCACGCAAATTGGCGAAACACATCAGCAGCACGACAGCCACGGTGATCTCCAGGCTGTAGGGACCCAACGCGGGAAATGCCGAGGCCACCGCCACGGTTCCGGCAGCACACTGCACCGCGACGGTCACCACGTAGTCGATCAACAGCGATGCCGCGGCGATCTGAGCAACCCGGGGTCCGAAATTCTCGCGGGCCACCACATAGGAGCCACCGGCGCGGGTGTAAACCATTACGACCTGGCGATAGGACGCCGCCACCAGCACCAGAATCAACAAAATTACACCGGTGATCGGAAGTAGCAAGGCGAACGCGGCCAGCCCGGCGGCCGGCAACAGCTCGATCATGATCTGTTCCGAACCGTAGGCGGTCGACGAGATCGCGTCTGGCGAAAGCACGCCCAGCGCAACGGGGTTCGACAGTCTCTCGTGCTCCAGCTCGTCGTTGATCATCGGTTTCCCGAGAACCAACCGCTTGTACACGTCGGAAAGCGACGGCGCAAACCGCTGTCCGTCCTCCTGTTTCGTCACACCACATTCCTTAGCCAGATCCCGTAGCTCCCGGAAAAGCGTACGTTGCAATCCGTTAAACGCGCGCGCCGGGACGCAACGGGCTGTGGAGTTTTGTTACCAACGCATTACCAACGCGCCGTCAAGCAACTCGTCGAATCGTTCGATCGCATCGTCGTTTTCCGCGTCGATGCCGCGAAGGGCACCCTGGTCAGCCAGGTGACGCAATGCGTACAACCGGGCGATGAGGGCCTTGCGGTCGGTCTGGCGGGTGGCCCGCTCCCAGGCGGCCTGCTCGGTCAATAGGGCCCCGGCGTAGACATCGCCGAGGAACTGGGTGAGCGGGAACAGCCGGGCCTCGGCAACCGCGCCGTCCAGCTTGCCCCAGGCCGTAATCGCCGCTTCGAGATCGTCGATGCGGCAGCGTACGAGGCGTGTCGTCTCGTTGTCGTCGGACACCGAGACCGCGTCGCGCAGGCGCTCTAGCAAAGGCTGATGAGCCTGGGCGCGCTCGATGCCCCGCCGAACGTCAAGGCACAGGAGATTGTCAGGACCTTCCCAGATCGTGTTGACCTGCGCGTCGCGGAGCAGTCGGGCTACCGGCCAGGTTTCGATGTAGCCGTTGCCGCCGTGAATCTCGATCGCGTCCGACGCCATGGTGATACCCAGCCGACACACTTTGAGCTTCGTCACAGGCACGGCGATACGCTGACGGACTGCGCGGGGCTGACGGTGGTTGGTGAATCCCGTGCCGTCGAAAACCAGCGCTTGGGCGGCTTCGACGTCGACGATCATCTCGGCGAGCTTGCGGCGCATCAGCGGCTTGTCGAACAACGTGTCGCCGAACGCCTGCCGCTGCCGCGCGTAGCAGAGCGACTCGACCAGCGCGCGGCGCGCGTTGCCGAGGGCGAACAGCGCAATGCCGAGCCGGGCCGCGTTGGTCAGTTCCATCATCCGGCCCAGCCCCTTGCCGTCGGCCGGGCCGGTTTCGGCGCTCGGCTCGCCGGACAGCAGGAAGGCTTCGGCATCGACGAACTCCACCTCGCCGGAGGCCACCGACCGGGTGCCGAGCTTGTCTTTCAGGCGGCGGATACGAATGCCGTTCCGCGAGCCGTCGCGACGGGTCCGCAGCACCAGGAAGTTCGCCACGCCGTGGCCGGAATCCGGCGCGCCTTCCGGCTTGGCCAGCACGACGAACACCTGCCCGTCGCAGTTAGAGGCGAACCATTTGAAACCGTTGAGCAGCCAGGCATCTCCGTGTCGCGTCGCCGTCGTCTCCAGCGCGCCGAGGTCGGAGCCGCCGGTGCGCTCGGTCAGTAGCTGGGCGGTCTCCCCCTCCCACTCGCCCGTCTCGAACTTGGCCAGCACGTGGTCGCGAACGTCGGCCGGCGCATAGGCCGCGACCAGCGACTTGACCATCCCGCCGCCGGTCCCGAGCGCGCACCCCATCCCGATGTCGGCCTGGTCGAGCAGATAGTTGGCCGCATACAGCGGCAGGGACGGATTGACGCCGGCGCGCCGGGCATCGTCTTTCAATCCCTTTTGCGCGGCCAGGACTGCCCTTTTGGACTCGGTGAACGACGGCGGCTGGACGACCTGGCTGACGTCGTGGCCCCAGCGGTCGTAGCGCTCCAGCCGCGGTGGATCGCGGTCGGTCTGCTCGGCCCAGCGCGCCACCGGGCCACCCATCAGCTCGCCAATCCTGCTCAAATGCGGCTCGGCGATGGCGAGCTCGTCGGGCTGCAGGTAATAGGCCATCGTCAGCTGCAGGCTCGGGTCGGTTTCATACCAGTTGAGGCCGACGGCTCCGCGGTAATTCTCCGTGCAGTAACGCTGCGACTTCTCCGGGGTGTTGAAGGGCAGCCGGTCCACCGCCTCGAGGTCGTAGTCGGTCATTTGGCGCCGCTCCTCCCGATCCGCTAGGAACTCAGCCGCGTCGCGGCCGCAGCGATCCGCTCGTCGGAGGCGGTCAACGCCACCCGAACATGCCGGGCGCCGCGAGGGCCGTAGAACTCGCCGGGGGCCGCCAGGATGCCGCGCCGCGCCAGCCACGCGACGGTATCGCGGCACGCTTCGTCGCGGGTGACCCATAGATATAGCCCGGCCTCGGAGTGCTCGACGGTGAAGCCGGCCGAGCGGAATGCCGGTAGCAACGTGTCCCGGCGGCGGCGGTAGCGGTCGCGCTGGTCATGCTCGTGGGCATCGTCGTCGAGGGCAGCGACCATGGCTGCCTGCACCGGCGTCGGCACCATCATCCCGGCATGTTTGCGCACCGCCAGCAGCTCGGCGACCACGGCCGCGTCCCCGGCGACGAAGCCGGCCCGGTAGCCGGCCAGCGACGAGCTCTTGGACAGCGAGTGCAGCGCCAGCAGCCCGATGTGGTCGCCGTCGCACACGTCGGGATGCAGTACCGACAGCGGCTCGGCGTCCCAGCCCAGACCCAGGTAGCACTCGTCGGATGCCACCAGCGCGCCGCGCTCGCGGGCCCATCCGACGACCTTGCGCAGATGATCGACACCGAGCACCTGCCCGGTTGGATTGCTCGGTGAGTTCACATACACCAGCGCCGGCGCCTGCGGACCGAGCTGGGTCAGCGAATCGGCGTAAACCACCCGAGTTCCGGCCAGCCGGGCGCCGACGTCGTAGGTCGGATAGGCCAGCTCGGGGACCACGACGAGGTCATCGGCGCCCAAGCCCAGCAGCGTCGGCAGCCACGCGATGAGTTCCTTGGAGCCGATCACCGGCAACACGGCCGCTTCCTTCACTCCGGTTATGCCGTACCGCCGTTCCAGGGCTGCGACGGCCGACTGGCGAAGTTCCGGGGTGCCCGCGGTTGTGGGGTATCCCGGCGCGGCGCTGGCCGCGGCGAGCGCTTCGCGGATCAGCGGCGCCACCGGGTCGACGGGCGTGCCGACGGACAGGTCGACGATGCCGTCCGGATGTGACGTGGCCAGCGCGGTCGCGTCGGCCAGGGTGTCCCAGGGGAACACCGGCAGCAGAGCTGACACGGCCGACCGGCGTCGGCGGTTCACCAGGCTGCTCAGTCGCCCTCACCCTGGGGCGGCAGATCCTTGACGACCTGCGGGTCGTCCTCAGTCATGCCGACCTTCGCCGCGCCCCCGGGCGATCCGAGCTCAGCGAAGAAGTCCGCGTTGATCTGCGTGTATTGGTTCCACTGTTCGGGCACATCGTCTTCGTAGTAGATCGCCTCGACCGGACAGACCGGTTCGCAGGCACCACAGTCCACGCATTCGTCGGGGTGGATGTAGAGCATCCGAGCGCCCTCGTAGATGCAGTCGACCGGACATTCCTCGATGCAGGCCTTGTCCTTGATGTCGACGCAGGGTTCGGCGATCGTGTACGTCACGAAGGTCTCCTCCATGTGCTGGTCAATGTGGCTGTTCTTCCCCGCGGGTTTCGCTTCCCGGCGGTGCAGATCCGTTGATTACTGATACTAGACGTTGCATATACAAATCAAGCACCCGGCCGCTATGCGCCGCTGCACTGCAACTAGTTGCATAGTCGCGGCCGCGATCTCTAAGCTGCCCGCGTGGCACTCCCCCACGCGATCCTGGTGTCGTTGTGCGAACAGTCCGGCTCCGGCTACGAGCTGGCGCACCGTTTCGACCGCTCCATCGGCTACTTCTGGAGTGCTACCCATCAGCAGATCTACCGCACCCTGCGGACGATGGAAGACGACGGCTGGTTATCCGCGACGCTGGTCGTCCAGCGCGGTCGGCCGGACAAGAGGGTCTACACCGTCTCCGACGCCGGCCGCGCCGAGCTGGCCAGGTGGATCGCCGAGCCGCTAACCGGGCGCGGCGGCGCCCTCAGCGACACCCGCACCCGTGACGTGGCCGTCAAGCTGCGCGGCGCCGCCTACGGCGAC
>NZ_DATFZD010000215.1:0-25034 GCF_035314665.1 Mycobacterium sp.
TCTTCGATGCCGATCAGCTCAGACAGCAGATCTTCGGTCAGGTGTCGACGCCTATGCACGACCATGTCGTCGATGTAGTCGTCGAACTCACCCCACGCCTTGAGGATGACGGGCTCTTCCTCGGCGAGATCGCAGTCGAAGCTCACGATCTTGAAGATGTCCTCGGCCCACCGTGAGAACTGTTGCCAATCCTCACGAGGTGCACCAAGCAACGCGCAGATGACCGGGATGGGATATGGCCGTGCGACGTCCGTTACGAATTCGCAACGACCCGAGTCCGCGACGTGATCGATGAGCTCGTTGACGACGACGTGGATGGTGTCATCCATGCGCGCCGTCGCCCGCGGCGTGAAAGCTTTGGACACGAGGCTGCGCAGTCGACGGTGTTCGTCACCTTCCATGTTCAAGATGCTGCGGGTGACTCTGTCCCACAGCGGTCCCGACGTGATCCCGTGTGCGGAGAGATGAATTCCCGGAGGGATGACAAACCGTGGATCACGAAGCACCGTCCGGGCAAGTTCGTACGAGAGTACCTCGGGGCCAATGGGTCCCAAAGCGATCGGCGCCTTTTGCTGGGCCGCTTGGAACTGCGGATAGATCTGCTGCGGGGTGTCGGTCAGGTCATAACTCAGGGTGGGTAGTCCGGCGTCGAAAACACTCGGCCTGGCCGCGTCAACGGTCACGACGTCTCCTAGCTGCTGGCTTCGTCACGGGATATTGGTCGACAGCAAGGTCAGCGGAAGGCCGAATACCGACAGGTCGATTTCATCGAGATACGAACCCTCACCGGAAATGCTCTGCCGGAAACGGATTTTCGACCCGTAGCGTTCGGTGATGGCTTCGGCATCGGATGCCCCCGGGACGCGGAGTACCACGGTGTACACGCCGTCGCCGTTGCGCTTCACGAATTCACTGACCGATGCTGCCACTTCGGCGGACGCACCGGGGATGGCGCTGATCAGTTCGACACCGCCGTTCCAGTCCAAATGAATCGTCAAACCGAGTTCGGTCAGCTCGGTGTTCTCGAAGCTGAAGCCGAGTTCGGTGAACATCTGCGCCACGGCCGCCTGCCGCTCCGGCGCGACGGCGAACACGACGTGATGAAGCTGCGTCTCTCGTTGTTCGGTCATCTGCGCACCAGCCGGATAACTCGATATGTCTCTTCAGGCATTGATGACTCCACGCGGAAGTAGTAGTGGCAGATCGTTATAGGTCGCTATGCCGGGTGGCGCGGCGACGACGGCCGGTATCGCGGTGATGGCCGGCACGGCTGTGATGGTCAGACCGAGCAGGATGTATTCCTCGATCGTCTCTGCGACGAAATCTGCGGGCGGCTCGAACGCCAGGGTTGTCTTGATCGTCGGTCGGCCTTCAACGGTGATGTTGTATCCGAAGCCCATCGTCCATTTAGGCTCCAGCGATTGACCCTTGGTCCACACCCCACGTACCTCGACGACATCACGGTCACCGACAAAGCCCTTCCAGCTCACGTCAATTCCCGCCACGCAACCCTTGGCGATGACCCAGTCCCCGGGAAGATGGACGTCTTCGGTGGCTTCGGCATATTCGGCCTCGCAACGAATTTCGTCGAGCTCAACCCCCAGCGCATCGGCGACGATGAGGACGGCTTCGCGGAAGATCCCCGACCCCTCCTCGGTCACCGCCAGCAGGTCCGGGTGATCAATCGGGTATCCGAACCCCATGATCTTCTCGGTCTCCGGCGAGTTGTAGATCGTCGTGTCAAACGATTCCACGATGCACACCCGGTCGATCCTGTCGGAGAGTCCTGCCGAAACGATCGCAAAGAGTTCGATGAAGCCCGGGTTCAGGCCACTGCCGAAGATTGTCGACTCACCCAGTTCGCACGCCGTGACGATGCGTTCGCGCCCCTCGCCGAGTCGATGGCCGGTGATGAACTCCGACGTAGTGACAACGTTGATGCCCGCCTCGAGAATCCGGACCAGATCGTCGACGTTGGCGAACATCTGGTTGTACGCAACGCAATCAGGCTTGAGTGCGATGAGGGCGTCAATGTCGTCGGTGGCCAGTACGCCGAGTGGTTCGATGCCGCACAATTCCCCGACGTCGCGACCGACCTTGTCCGGTGACCACGCGTAGCATCCGACCAGCTCGAGCAGCGAGTTCTCCACGATCGCGTGTACCGACTTCGTGCCGACGTTGCCCGTTGTCCACTGAACCACCCGAAATGTCATGTGGCTGTTGTCATTCCAGGACTGAAGACGACGGGAATCTTTCGGAATCCCCTCGTGACGGAGTTGCCGTGGAACGTGGCATCGGCGCCGGGCGCAAGGGTGTAGTCCGGGATCCTCGACAGCACCTGCTCAAGACCAACCGTAAATTCCAGGCGGGCGAGGTTCGATCCGAGGCAGCGATGTACTCCGGCCCCGAATCCGAGGTGGCGATTATCGCGGCGATCGAGGATGCACCGATCGGGTTCAGGGAACTCGTCCGGGTCGCGGTTAGCGGAGGCGTAGTTCACCAGTACCGACTCGCCAGGGCAGAAGGTTTGTCCGGCGAGCTCGACGTCCTTGGCGACAGTTCGCGGTATGCCGTGAATCGATCCGCCGAAGCGAATGAACTCCTCGACGGCTCGTGGCAGTATCTCCGGTTCGCCGGCGAGCCGGTCGCGTTCGTCGGGATGCGTTGCCAGATAGTGGAATGCGAACGACATCGCGTTGGCGGTCGTCTCTAGGCCTGCCTGCACCAGCAGCATGGCATTGGCAACAACGTCGCTGAAAGGCAGCCGCTCACCGTCGATCTCGGCATTGAGGAGCACGTCGATCATGTCGTCCTGCGGAGGCTTGGTGCTTCGCGCCGACACCGCATCATGGAGGTGCTGATAGAGGCCGCCCCACGCACCCATCCGAGCTTCCTCGGTTTCACCGTTGAGCGCGGTGTCCGTCAACTCGATACACAGCGGGACGTCGTTGATCGGCAATCCGAGGAGATACTTGAAGAAGACGATGCCCGGCTGTCGCCAGGCGACCTGAGCGAGGTCACCGCTCCCCAGTTCAACGAAGGCGTCGATCAACTGGTCCGTTTCATCCCGAATCTGTGGCCGCAGCGCCTTCATCCGCGCCGGCGAGAAGTAGGGGTTGAGCACCTTACGGAACTTCTGCTGCCGAGGCGGATCCAGGGTGATCACTAGATCGCCCGCGAGCTGCTCAGACGCTTCCGGCGTCGGGTTACTGGAGAAGTGCTCCCAGTCCTGCAGAATCCGGTAGCACTCCGCGTATCGCGTTGCCACCCACGCGCCGCCGGGAGTGGCGCTCAGAAACGGCGTATCTGTATGGGCGAAGGGCGCATTCCGACGCATGACCGAATAGACCTCATATAGGAAGTCATTGTCCTGAAAATCCTCGTGACGAAGATCCCAGTTGTGTGCGTGCTCCTCGAGTGCCTTGGTCACGGATGCGGAGCACCTTGCTGCTGTGCGGCCTGGCGAGCCACACGTGCATCGTGGATGCGCACCAGTTCGCGGAATTTGAGCCGGTGATATTTCGGAACCGGCTGGATGCCCCACTGGTCCCGGGCGGTGTCCTTGCCCTCGGCGCCCTCGGGTGGCCCCAACATTGGATAAGGTACCTTGCACTCCAAGGTGTCGTCGGAGTAGCGGACCTTGAGCAATTCACTGCAGATCTGGGTCAGGCTCAGAGTCGGATAGCCGTAGTAGACCGCCATGAAGGGCAGCGTGAAGGCACCTTCGATGACGAGGGCGACCAGACAGACGATGACCGCCCGCTTGATGTACTTGTGCATTCTGGCGTAGTACGGCGTGGTGCCAGGGGGCAGATCTTCGCCTGGGTCCTTGTCTTCGGTAAACGCCGGTGTGGGTAGAGGTGAAGTCACAGCTGTGCTCCTTAAGGTGTTCAGTCGGTGAAGATTTCGCGGTTGACGGTGTGCAGGTACGGGATCGCCAGGAACGGCGTGATGTAGAAGATGTCGTAGAGCCACCAGCCGATGACGGGGAATACCACGCCCGCATAGCGCACGTCGGCGTACATGGTCATGTTGAACACGTAGGCGCACCAGATGACCACGCCCATCCAGCAGGTGATGACCATCCATTGGTGGCCCCACCGCTTCATCTGCAGGAAGCCGATCGCCGCGGCGCAGCGCATCGCAAACACCGTCAGGATCAACCCCGCCACATACGCTTTCTCGCCGGGGCCGGCGGCGCCGCCGACCCACAGTTCGTTGTAGTGCCAGAAGTAACCGGCGTCGAACATGTTGCCCCAGCCGACCATCAGCACACGGTTGATCAACGTGTGATTGGCGACCAGATCCAGTGCCCAGCCCAGGCTGTTGAGGGCTCCGTCGATCAGCACCAGATAACCGATCAAGGTGACGATCATCGGCCGCACGGACAGACCTGCCCGTAAGGCCTGGCGCTGTAGCCAGACTCCGCGCATGAAGATGGGGAAGCCGATTAGGCCCGGCGCCCACATCCCCATCAGGGCGGCTCCGGCGATCATCCACTTGTCGGCCCGGCGCTGCGCGAGACGGGATTCGTCGTGATGGTCCTCGAGGCTGACCGGGTCATCGGGTGCGGCTGATTTCCCGCTCGAAAGCCGGTTCAGTAGCAGAAGATTCACAATTCCCACCAGCCGCGCGCAAAGGACATGTAGAGCTGAATTCCAAACATCAGCAGCAGGTAGCCGTAGATGACGATCTGCAAGATGATGAGCGCTTTCTTGCGCTGTCGTTCCTTCTGATCCATGGTGGTGACTCCTTTCCCGGTTCTGCTAGTGAGACGTGCGCGAGCTGTCGGCGGCGGCGAGGCTGGCGACGGCGACCTCGCGTAAGCCGTCGTTGATGGCACCGTCGGTCGACAGTGGTGCGAGGATGCAGGCTTCGGCCGCCTCTAATTCGTTTGCGCCGGAGGCGATCAGCTGTGCGGCGGTGACCAGGACGCGGGTAGATGGCGGCTCGAAGTGGAAGGCGTGGTCGGCGGTCCGGATGGCGGTGGCGCAGGCAACGAGCCTTTTCGCGGTCGCAGGCTCGATGCCCGCTTCGGCGACGATCACCTCGGCTTCGCGGTCCGCGGGCAGATACCGCATCGGAAGCGTGACGAAGCGCTGGCGGAAGGATGGCTTGAGTTCCTTCAGCGAACTGCGGTAGGCCGGGTTGTAGGAGCAGACGAGCATGAAGGTTTCGGGCGCCTTGACGACTTCCTCGGCCCGGTCGAGGTAGAGAGCACGGCGGTGGTCGGTCAGCGAATGCAGGATGGCCAGTGAGTCGTGGCGTGCTTCGACGACCTCATCGAGGTAGCAGATCGCGCCGGCCTTCACGGCCCGAGTCAGTGGGCCGTCGGTCCACACCACATCGCCGCCGGTCACCATGAACCTGCCCACGAGGTCCGAACTGGTCAAATCGTCGTGGCAGCTGATAGTGACCACGGGTCGGCTCAGCAGCAGGCCCATGTGTTCGACCAGTCGCGTCTTGCCGCAGCCGGTCGGGCCGGTGAGCATCACCGGCAGCCGTTGCCGATGGGCCTGCTCGAACAACTGGACTTCGTTGCCGTTCGAGTAATAGGTGTCGGTGGTCATTTGTTCCCCAGCGTGTTGTCGGTCATGCGGTTACCAGCTCACGGTGAACGTGGGCTAATACCCGCGGAAGCTCCTCGACCCGCCGGATGCGCTGGGAGCGGCGGGGTCCGAAGACCTCGGGAAGCGGGTCAACGCGGGTCGGTCCGACACCTAGGTAGTAGATAGAGACGCCGGCGTCGTTCGCTTCCTCGATCGCATGCGCGACATCGGCCCACGCATAGCGCCCCTCGTAGCCCTCGTCGGAGATCAGGCCGTCGCCGATCACGATGAGCAGCCGCCGCTCGGCGGGCTGAGCAAGAAGCCGACTGGTCAAGTGGCGCAATGGTGCACCGAGTCTGGTGTAGCCGCCGGTGGCCAGACCGAGTCGGCCTGGCGGCACGAACCGCCGATCCTGGAAGTCCTTGAGGCAACTGACTTCGACACGGTGTCGCGTGTTGCCGGTGAATACGAAGATTCCATGGCGCTCCCGCGCGAGTGTCATCGCATTCGACAGAGCGTCGGCACAGGCCAACTCCAGTTTGAAGATCCGTCCGCCGTGCACACCCAATGACGAACTGCCGTCCAGCAATAGCGCCGTTGTGACATCGCGGCTGGTGGGCAACAAGTCGCGAAAGATGCGCGGTTCGATCGCTTCGCCGGTCGCGAGGTCGATGTAGTGACGCACGTACTGCTCGACGTCCAGGTCCGAGCCGTCCTCGAGGCGGTTCTTCATTGCCCGGTGGGTGTGTTCTTCAAACCATTTCCGCAGCTCTGCGGACACAGAGCCCGGTGAACGCGTCGGGGTCGCATGCCTGCGTTCGAGAACGGCAACATGGTCCCGCATGAAACTCTTTGTCCAGGAATTCCACTCGGGGTAGGGGATGCCCGGCCGGTGCTCTGGAGTGATATCGAGGTCGTTGTCCTGAGGCCGACTGGGCGGCGGCAGGTTGGGGTTGCGCACGCCGCCGTCGCCACCGACCGGAACGGAGTACGGGCGTGGCAGCCGTTTCTGCGTAGTGGTCCAAGGCATTCTGCCGAAGCTGCGACGCAATTTGTCAGGCAGACTTTGAGGCGCTGTGTAGGCCAGGGGCAATCGGCCCAAGAGTGGATGAACGCCCAGCGGCGCGGCGCTGCGCGACATCGAGATCGCCCGGTTGACCATCTCGCCGGCATCCGTATCGGCGGGCAACGCTGGGAGGTTTGGCAGCACCCGGTGCGCTTCAACGAGCAGTCCGGGCCAGTTCGAGGCGATCCACCCTAGGGCCACGCTGGCGTCGACGAGAGTGATCGCCCGCAGTTCGCGTGCCGACAGCTCGTTCAGCCGAAACGTTGCGAGTCGCTCCTTTGATGGTGAACATTGAAGTGCCACACCGCATGTCAGGGTCCTGCGAGTCCAGTCCCTTTCGATCGATGGGTACGGGACGTGCACGAAATTGAGGTGTGAACTCAGACTGAACGCGCGATGCTCACCGGTCACCAGGCGCGCACCCTCGCGGCGCCGCCCGCTGAGGGCGACCGCCGTTACGGCGCAACTGCGTTCGATCGCCATTGCATGGGCGTCGGAAGGCTCGATCATCGACGCTCAGAACGTGCCGAGATTCGAGAACATCCAGTACCAGAACCAGATGACCAGTCCCGTCCCTCCCCAAGCTGCGACATAGCGCAGGATCTCCCAGATCCAATCCACTTCAGACCTCCTTGTTGATGGCTTGTGGCTTGTTCATGGCTTGTGGCACAGGCGATCGCGTCATCGGACCTCCAGACCGCGCACGGCGGTAGCGATCAGCTTCGTCAGCATCGTGTCCCGCTTGTCGGCATTGTCGGTTGTGGTGAGGACGCCGTAGATGCCGAGCAGAAAGAACGTCGCACTGTAGAAGGCGTCCACTTCCGGATGCACTTCGCCATCGCATCGCGCCCGCTCGATCTCATCGACGAGCAGGACGATCACGGGATGATCGCTCCAGTCGTCCTTATTGGGGCGTGTCGGAGAGAAATGCAGCGCCAGTAGCTCTTTGAAGAGCAGCGGACCGAGCCGCTGCTCCAGGCCGGCCACAAGATGGACCACTTCTGTTAACGCGGCAGCAAGCCCGTGTGCGTCTTCGAGATATTTGGCGAATTCCGCGGCGATGCGTGCTTCTTCACGGAACTCCAGGTCAAGAAGCACATGCTCCTTGCTAGGGAAGTGGAAGAAGAACGTACCGTGCGCGACGCCCGCGGCCGCGACGATCGCGTTCACATCGGCGCCTGTCATCCCCGAGCGCTTGAACTCGGCGATCGCCGCGCCGAGTATGCGTTCCCGGGTTTGTCGCCGACGCACCTCGCGTGCCGTGGCCTTGACCTGTGGCGCCATGGTCTAGCCTTTGTAGCGTAATTACTGACCAGAGTCAATGAGTAAGGTCAATAGTTTGCAAAGTCAGTCGGTGAAGATCTCGCGGTTGATGGTGTGCAGGTAGGGAATCGCGAGGAATGGGGTGATGTAGAAGATGTCGTAGAGCCACCAGCCGACGACTGGGAATATGACCCCGGCGTAGCGCACGTCGGCGAACATCGTCATGTTGAATACGTAGACGCACCAGATCAGCACGCCCATCCAGCAGGTGATGACCATCCATTGGTGGCCCCACCGCTTCATCTGTAAGAAGCCGATCGCGGCCGCGATCCGCATGGTGAAAACCGTGAGGATCAGACCCACCTCGAGGGCTTTCTCGCCTGGCCCTGCCGCACCGCCGACCCACAGTTCGTTGTAGTGCCAGAAATAGCCGGCGTCGAACATGGCGCCCCAGCCGTTCAACAGGATTCGAGCCAGGATGGTGTGATTGGCGACCAGGTCGAGCGCCCATCCCACGGTATTGATGGCGGCGTCGATGATGACCAGGTAACCAAGCAACGTCACCAGCATCGGCCGGACCGAGAACCCGTCGCGTTGCGCCCTCCGCTGCAGCCAAACCCCCCGGAGAAACAACGGGAGGCCGAAGATGCCGAGGGCCGCGGTTCCGATGAGGATACTGCCCGAGATGAGCCACTTGTCGGCCTGCCGCTGTGCGACGCGCGACTGCTCGAAGTGGTCGTCGATCTGGCTGCCTGTGGCGGTCAACGTGGGCGAATTCAAAGATTCCTCCTACGGATCGGCTGGCCCGATCTTCGCGCACAGACTGACTATCGTCAATCGGCTAGTGCTTCTCAATACTGCGCAGCGTGCTGGCCACATAGTCGTCGAGCATCGCGCTCTGCGTTGGCCAATCGTGTGTCGTGGTCAGCAGCGCATAAAGACCCAGCAGGAAGAACACGGCACTGTTCACCGGAACGACCTCCGGTGCAACGTGGCCCAGTTGCTGGGCTCGCTCGATCTCTTGGGCGACTCGCAGGATGACTGGATGCTCTTTGCTTTCGTCCGCGGGACGGGTCTGTGAGAAGTGCAGAGCAAGAAAGTCCTTGAAGAGACTGGCACCGAGGCGGCGCTCCAAACCCAGGACGAGTCGAACCGCCTCTCTGAGTATGGAGGACAGATCTTGCGCGGTGTCCACAAATCGGTCGAGCTGTTTGGCGATGCGCTCCTCTTCGCGCCGTTCGAGTTCCAACAGCACATGTTCCTTGGTTGGGAAATGAAAGAAAAAGGTGCCGTGTGCGACTCCGGCGGCGGCAACGATCGTCCCGACGTCGGCATCGGCCATGCCGCCTCGCTTGAACTCGGCAATGGCAGCTCCCATCAGGCGCTCCCGTGTCTGCAAGCGCTTGGTCTCCCGCGCCGACGGTTTATCCACCGTTGCCATAGTCCGTACCTCTGGTCCCTATGCCCGCCATGGGGTAGAGGGTATCGCCCTGCGCCGGTGATTCGCGCGTGTGAGTCCGTTGACTTTGGTCAGTTTTATTTGTTAGATGAGCACCACATGATGGGGACGAGAGGATTTGAATGGCGCTGGAGCAGTTCAATCTGACCGGGCAGGTGGCGATCGTCACCGGGGCAGGCAAGGGTGTCGGACAGGGCATCGCCCGGGTTCTCGCCGAGGCGGGTGCGACGGTGGTTGGCACCGCGCGCACCGAGGCGGACATCGTCGGAACAATCTCGAGCATCGAAACCGCAGGCGGCAAGGGACTTGCGCTCGTCGCAGACGCCATGAGCCGGCCCGATGGCGAGCGCGTCGTCAACACCGCGATGGAGAAGCTCGGGCGCATCGACATCCTCATCAATAACGTCGGCGGCTCGACTTACGCACGCTTCCTGGACATCACCGACGACGATTTTCGGCACACGTTCGACTGGTGTGTCACATCCGCATTCATCATGAGCCAGCTCGCCGCACCCCACATGATCGCGGCCGGACACGGGTCGATCGTCAACATCTCTTCCGGTTCAGCGCGTTTCGGCATTCGCGCACTGACCGCATACTGCGTTGCCAAGGGCGGCCTCGAAGCCCTCACCCGCGCGATGGCGCAGGAACTCGCGCCCAAGATACGGGTCAACGCCATCGCGTTAGGGTCCTTTGCGACCGACGGCCTGCAGGGCAGCCTGGACATGATGCCCGGGTCGCGGGAGAAGATGGAGGAATCGACGCCGCTTCACCGGCTAGGTGACGTCGCCGACCTCGGACGGCTGTGTGTCTATTTGTCCACGCGCGACTGCTACGCGACCAACGCCATCTTCCACGTGGACGGCGGAATCGACTCCAACAATTCACCGTTGCCGATTCCCGACTACTGATCAAGGACGGACAGACACAGGATGCGCAGAGTAGTTCAGTTTTCCACCGGAAACGTCGGGATCCACTCATTGAAGGCGATCATCGGACGTCCCGACCTGGAACTGGTCGGTGTGCATGCCGCCAACCCGGACAAGATCGGGCGCGACGCGGCCGAATTGTGCGGGTCGAGCGAGCCGACCGGCGTGATCGCGACCGATGACATCGACGGGCTCATTGCGCTGAAGCCGGACTGTGTGGTCTACACCGCTCAGGGTGAGACACGGCCGATGGAAGTCATCGAGCAGATGTCCAAGTTCCTCACCGCGGGCATCAACATCGCCGCGACGTCGATGGTGTGGCTCGTGACACCTCGTCAGGCAGACGATTGGCTGCGGATACCGCTGGAAAAAGCCTGCAAGGCAGGCAACGCTTCGTTGTACGTCAACGGCATCGACCCCGGCTACTCCGGCGACACCGAGGTGCACTCCGCGCTGAGCCTGGCCACACGCGCCAGATCGATCACTGTTCAGGAGATCTTCGACTACGGCAACTATGACGACTTCGAGTTCACCGGTAAGCAAATGGGTTTCGGTGTCAGCGCCGAGGACGAGACGCCGATGCTGTTCCTGCCGGGCGTCCTCACCACGATGTGGGGCGGAGCGGTTCGCAACCTCGCCGAGCAGTTGGGAGTGCAACTCGATGAGGTTCGACAACGCATCGAGCCGTGGTACACCGACAAACGGATCGAATGCAAGATGGCGACGGTGGAGCCGGGACAGATGGCCGCGGTCAAGTTCGCCGTCGAGGGTGTTCGCGGTGGAGTTCCGGTGATCACCATGGAACACATCACGCGACTCACTAACGCCTCGGCACCAGAATGGGCGTACCCGCCCGAAGGCCACCCCGGTGTCCACCGAGTCGTGGTTGACGGAGATCCCCGCGTTGAGCTCAACACACATGTGTCACACCCCGGGCTCGACGTCACAGAGGCGGGATGTCTCTCCACGGCAGCTCGGGTGGTTAACGCGATCGACTGGATTTGTCGCGCCCCCCAGGGGCTCATCGCCGTCGAGGACATTCCGCAGGCAGAGATCATTCGCGGACTGATGTGGTGACGTGACGGCGCAGTCGACCGGGCGGGTCGCCGGCAAGCGAGTGTTGATCACCGGCGCCGCACGGGGTTTAGGGCGCAGTCACGCGCTCAGACTCGCCGAGGAAGGCGCGGATCTTATTCTCATCGACCTCTGCCGGTCCCTGCCGGAGATCGAATACGACCTGGCTACTGAGGATGACTTAGCCGAGACCGTCCGTTTGGTCACCGAACACGGGCGCCGCTGCGTGAGCCGAGTCGCTGATGTCCGTGACGAAGCGGCATTGCGCTCAGCCGCCAGCGATGGCGTCGACGAACTGGGCGGGTTGGACGGTGCCGTCGCCAACGCCGGTGTCCTGACAGTCGCCCCTTGGGACAGAACAACTTCCGAGCACTGGCGCACGGTAGTCGATGTGAACCTGATCGGGACGTGGAACACTTGCGCCGCGGCGATACCGCACCTCCTCGCGCAAGGTGGCGGCAGCTTGGTCAATATCAGCTCGGCCGGTGCGATGAAGGGGTTCCCGCTACAAATTCCGTACACCGCAGCCAAGCACGGTGTTGTAGGTCTGACGATTGCGCTAGCCAATGAGCTTGCTGCACAGAGTGTTCGGGTTAACTCAGTGCATCCAACCGGGACGCCCACCGGAATGATTCCGTCGTCTTTCGGCGCCACTCTCGGTGAAGAACGTCCGGACCTGATACCGATGTTTGTCAACGCCATGCCCACGCCGTTCATCGAGCCCGTAGACGTCAGCAATGCGGTGTTGTTCCTGATCTCCGATGAATCGCGATTCGTTACCGGACTGCAGTTCAAAGTCGATGCCGGAGTGTCGATCAAATGACCGAGCCAGCCGCCATCACCACACTCCCGCAAATCAACTACGCCGATCTACCGCTGGCTACCGCGAGGAGTGTCGGCTGGAAGACGCTGCGGGACATGGGGCCAGTGGTGACCGGCGAAGGCTGGTATTACCTCACTCGCCGTGAGGATGTACTTGCAGCGCTGCGCAATCCGGCTCTGTTCTCGTCGTCAAGGGGCTTCGACGACTTCATCAGTCCAGTACCGCTGATACCGCTGGCGTGTGATCCACCGGATCACACTCGCTACCGCAGAATCCTGCATCCGTTCTTCAGCCCGCAGACGCTCGGGCCGATGCAACCGTCCCTTCGCGAACAGGCGATCGAGATCATCGACGCCATCGCCGCGCGGAGGGAATGCGAGGTGATGGCCGACCTCGCCACCCCGTATCCGTCGCAGGTGTTCCTCACACTGTTTGGCCTCCCGCTCGAAGACCGAGAGCGGCTGATCAGGTGGAAGGACGCGATCATCGCATTGGGCCTGGTCAGCGAGCCGGACAGCGCCGACCTGATTCCGGCGGTGGAACTCTACGAGTATCTCACCGATGCTGTCGCCACACATCGGGCGAACCCTGGGGACGACATCCTCTCCCAGGTCCTCTCGGGTGACGATGCGCTCACCGACACGGAGGCCCTTGGTCTGGCATTCGTGCTCGTCCTGGCCGGACTTGACACCGTGACCTCCGCGATCGGCGCGACACTGTTAGAGCTGGCGCAGCGCCCCGACTTGCGCAATTACCTACGCGAAAAGCCGTACCAGGTAGGCATGTTCGTCGAGGAGATGCTGAGGCTGGAGCCCGCCGCGCCGGTCGTCGGGCGGATAACCACCGAGGCCGTCACCGTCGCAGGTGTCACGATCCCCGAGGGAGCACAGCTGCGACTCTGCCTCGGCGCGATCAACCGGGATGGCAGCGATGCGACTTCCGGCGATGACCTGGTAATGGACGGCAAAATCCACAAGCATTGGGGATTCGGCGGCGGTCCGCACCGCTGCCTTGGCGCGCATTTGGCGCGGATGGAGCTGACCACCGTCGTCACCGAATGGATAAGTCGCATAACAGATTTCGAGGTCGCACCCGGGTACAGCCCCGCGATCAAATGGCCGTCGGCAACCTGCACTCTGCCACGGCTGCCGGTGAGGATCAACACAGGCGCCGAGTCGTAGAGCTGTCACCCGCACGCGACGAGAAGCAGTCATCGTCAATCGAAGGAGGAACAATGGCGACGCTCGAAAAAGGGCAAGCGGTGACGACCACACCACATGTCGAAAAGAAGTATCGCGTTATCCAGTGGGGCGTCGGCAACGTCGGAACGATCGCATTGCGCCATTTCGCCCACAACCCTGCCTACGAACTGGTCGGGGTGCTCTGCAACCGTCCTGAGAAGGTCGGCAAAGATGCCGGCGACCTCTGTGGCAAGGCGCCGACCGGGGTGTTCGCCACCAACGACAAGGACGCTATCGAAGCCCTCGACGCCGACTGCATCTTCTATGCACCGCTGTGGTCTGACCCCGACGAGGTCTGCCGTCTGCTGCGCTCGGGCAAAAACGTCGTCGCTTCGGGTGGCGCATGGTGGTACCGAACCGAACAAAGCCAAGCCGATATCGACAAGATCCACGCAGCGTGCCTCGAGGGCGGCACCTCGTTCCACGCCGGCGGTGTCAATCCCGGTTTCGCAGGGGACTTGCTCGTTCTCACGCTGGCCCGAATCGTCAGCCAGATCGACACCATCCACATCTACGAGGTCGTGAACTTCGGCAGAGACACGTTGAAGTATCTATACGAAATGGGCATGGGCAGCGATCCGGAAACGTTCCGGGACGGCCCGAACCTCCTAGGCAATGCGTGGCCGTTGTTCGCGCAGTCGATGGCGATGATCGTGGAGGGAATGGGCAAGACAGTCGACAAGTACACGACCGAAGTCGAACTCGGGGTCGCCACCCGCGACATCCCCTTCGAGGGCAGCGAGACCAGCGACATGCCGGGGTTCACAGGCGTGATCAAGAAAGGCACCGTCGCCCGCCAGCACCACCAATGGACATCATGGGTAAACAACAGACCGCTCATCGTCTTCCACGAGATCTACACAATGGACACATTCGATGCCATTGAGCCACAAGAGGATTGGCCGCAGCACTACCACTACCGGATCGTGATCGAGGGTGATTCATCCACTGAGCTGATCCTGCAAGGGGCTAAGGATCCCGACGGCGGCTACGCGTTGCCCGGCTACACCTGGACTGCGATGGGTCCCGCGAACGCGATCCCCGCCGTCGTGGATGCACCGCCAGGGTTCATGAGCCACAACGAACTCGGGCTGATGCCACTTCGCGGGGTCATCCGCGAGTAGCGCGGCGCCGAATGCCAGTGGCGTTGGCAGGACAGCGTTGGCAGCGAAACGACCATCAGGGAAATACCGCATGACGACGTCAGCCGATCGGCCACTGCGGATCGATGCTGCGCGCAATGCCGATCGCATCCTGCGCGCCGCCCGCGACATCTACGCCGAATTAGGACCCGATGCCCCGATCGATGCGATCGCCGAGCGTGCTGGGGTGGGGGAGCGCACCCTGTACCGCCGGTTCCCAAGCAAGGCCCATCTGATCCGCGCCACCCTCGATCAGATCATCGACGAAAACATCTCACCCGCAATCGAACACGCTAAACGCAATCCGAACCCGCTGGCCGGCCTCGCCGGACTCATTGAGGCCGCAACGGCGCTCGGCGCAAGCGAGCACCATCTTCTCGCCGCAGCCAGGAGAGCCGACGTCCTGACCAACATCTCCAAGCAGCTCGACGAAGCCCTCAGCGATCTAACCGTCAGCGCCCAGCGGGCCGGGCAGGTCCGCCAGGACCTAGTCGCCGAGGATCTGCCGCGGATCTTGTCGATGCTCAACAGCGTGCTCTGGACCATGGATCCCTCAAGCGGCGGATGGCGACGCTACGTGGTGTTGATGCTCGACACGATCTCTACTTCTGATCGCCGCGAGCTGCCACGCGCCGTCCCGCTCCAACACCCGAAGCATCCAGAAATCTGGCCGATATAACCGGGTCACACCCGCATAGCGTTGTGCACTTGAACTTCCGAGCTCAGGCTGGTTGACCTGGACTTTTGAGTCTAGGCGAGCAAGGAAGAACTCCCGGCACATAGCTCATAACCCAGAGGTCGCGGGTTCGAATCCCGTCCCGCTACCAGCGGAAATGGCTCCCGGAGGCCCCTCCCGGGGCCGTTTTCTAGCCAGGTGGTCCAGGCGGCGGTGGCGCTCCCAAGGTGATCGGCGGCAGCCCAGGGATCTGGATGACCAGCGGCGGGGGAGGGGCTGGTTCGCTTGGACCGTCAGCCGCAACAATCGGCCCGCGCTGGACCGGAGCCGGCGGCGGTGCCGGCGCAATTCCGTTGCTGATGTTGATCGTGATGATCGACCCGGGGATGATTTGACCGTTTGGGGTGGTCCCGACCACGGCGCCGTAGGGTGCGTAGCTGTTGACCGAGGTGGGCTGGTCGGCGACCTGGAAACCGGCGTTCTTGAGCCGCTGACGCGCCGTGTCCACAGTCAGGCCGGACACATCAGGTACCCGGCCGCCCGGCGCGCCGTCGACGTAGCGCGGATCGGTTGGCGGCAGATGCACGTCGCCGAAATCGGTGGCGATAGGCTTCATCGCCTCGAACCAGGTGCGAGCGGGCTCGCTACCGCCATACAGGTCACCTTTCCCGCACCTGCGCAGTGGGAATGAACAGATGCCCGCGGGCGCGCCGGTGTCGTCGAAGATGTAGTTGGCCGCCGCGTAGTTGTTTGTGAAGCCGACAAATCCCGACGATCGATGCGACTCAGTGGTGCCGGTTTTGCTCGACAGCGGCAGGGTCCAACCCACGGCGGCGGCCGAGCCCGCTGCGGTGCCGCTGCCCTGATCGTCCTTGCTCAAGGCGTTCGCGAGCGTGTTCGCCAGTCCTTCCGGCACCACCTGGTCACAGGCCTCGGCGTTCACGGACACCTGGTTGCCTTTGCGGTCGAAGATCTTGTCGATCGGGCTCGGCGGGCACCACATGCCGCCGGACGCGAGGGTCGCCGCCACGTTGGAGAGCTCGAGGTCGTTTAGTTGGAATGGACCCAAAGTGAATGAGCCCATGTTCTGTTGCTTGATCAGATCGGCCAAGCTTTCACCGCTGGTCGGGTCGTAGGTGCGCGCCGTTCCCGGAATCGCGTAGGACCGCAGCCCCAGCCGGACCGCCATGTCGACCGCGCGCGGTACCCCGACGAGCTGGATCAGCCGCGCGAACGCGGTATTCGGCGAGGTTGCCAGCGCATCGGTGACGTTCATCGAACCGCGGTAGCGGCCCGCGTTTGCCACGCACCAGGTTTCCTTGGGACAGCCGGGCGTATCGCTGCTGCCCAAGCCTTTGGCCTGAAAGAAGCCCGGCACCTGCAGTTGAGCGTTAATACCCATGCCCATGTCTAACGCAGCCGCCGTGGTGAAGATCTTGAAGATGGAGCCTGCCCCGTCACCGACGAGCGAAAAGGGCTGCGGCTGCACCGTTTCTTGCGCGTCGCTGTTGAGGCCATAGGTGCGGTTGCTGGCCATCGCCAACACCCGATGCGCGTCCTTGCCGGGCCTGATCACGCTCATCACGCTGGCGATGCCGTCGAGCGTCGGGCTGGCGAACTTGTCGATGGCCTCCTTGACCGACGTCTGCACCTTGGGGTCCAGCGTCGTGCGGATCAGATAACCGCCGCGGGCAACCTGCTCCTTGCTGATGCCGGCTCGGGCGAGGTAGTCCAGTACATAGTCACAAAAGAAGCCGCGATCGCCGGCGGCGACGCAGCCACCGGGCAGCTCATTCGGGTGGGGTAGCACGCCCAGTGGCTGGGCTTTGGCGGCACGCAATTCGTCGGAATACTGGGGGAGATTGTCGATCATGGTGTCGAGCACGACGTTTCGCCGCTGCAGTGCCCCCTCGGGGTTGGTGTACGGGTCGAGCGCACTCGTCGACTTCAGCGTGCCGGCCAGCAACGCGGCCTGCTGCCAGTTCAGCTGCGAGGCGTTGACGCCGAAGTAGGTTTGAGCGGCATCCTGCACACCGAACGCGCCGTTGCCGAACGACACCAAGTTGAGGTAGCGGGTGAGGATCTCTGCTTTGGAGAGCTTCTCGTCGAGCGTCAGCGCTACCCGGATCTCGCGCAGTTTGCGCGCGGGTGTGATTTCCACAGCGGCTCGCCTCTCGGCGTCGGTCTGCGCGGTCACCAGCAACTGGTAGTTCTTGACGTACTGCTGTTCGATGGTCGATCCGCCGCGGGTGTCGAGGTTGCCCGACAGGTAGCCGGACAGGCCGGTCAGCGTGCCCGGCCAGTCCACCCCGTAGTGCTCAGCGAACCGCTTGTCCTCGATCGACACGATTGCCAGCTTCATCGTGTTGGCGATCTGGTCGGTGGGGACCTCGAACCGCCGCTGGGAATACAGCCAGGCGATCCGGTTTCCCGCGGCGTCGACCATCGTCGAGACCTGCGGGACGTCACCTTCGAGGATTTGTGCGGACTCGTCGGCGACAACGTCGAACGCACGGTTGAACAACAGCCCAACACCGCCCGCGACTGGGAACATCAATGCCGCCGCCAGCGACGCGGCCAACAGACAGCACCCTGCGAGCCTGGTAACCGTTGCCGAAGTCGGCGCGCGCTCCGACATACGTGAATTATCCGCTGCCTGGCCCCGAGATTGCGGCGAATGCCCACAACGGATCGCCTTTGATATTGCGGTATTTAATGTCTACGGCGGCGGCCAGATAGCCGGGCCAACTTCTCGGCCGCCCACGACTCGACGGGCTCGTGGCGCTCATTCCGATACAACGCGGGCGGCATGGACTCCGGCCACCGGCACAGGTATGACCTTGGTGTCCGGCACGGGTGGGGGCTTAAGGCCCATCACGGCGCCGTCTAGCGTGCGAACCGTTTCCGTTGACTGGGGGTCAAGTGGTCGCAGGTTCAAATCCTGTCAGCCCGACGCAGGTCAGAGGGTGTTTTTGGCGGTTTCGGACGATACCCCTAGGGGGTTTCTGCGCCACCAGATGCGCCAACCAGGAGTTTGCTCGCCGCTGGCCGATAGGGGAGACGCAATGGCCGAAGCAACGCTGAAGATCAAAGGGGTAACCCAAGACCCGAGAGACTCGACCGGGCTGAGCTTCGTCCTGCAGTTCACCCGCAACTTGACGCAACACGAGCGCGAGACCGTCCCGGCGCTGCTTACGCTGCGGTTCTTGCCGACCGAACCGAACGGCCCCGACACGGTGGTGCTCCGGAAGGCGCGCAAGGAATGGTTCACCCTCCCGGAGCATCAGCGAAGGCTGAAGGCGCTTGTGGCCGAAGCCGAGGCCGTAGCCGAGAGGAATCTCGCGCAGGACACCAGCGCCGAAGGACAGGCCGCTGCGCGGGCCGAGGAAACCAGGCGGGAACTCGAAGCGATCAACTGGGACGACGACCAGGACGACTCAGAGTCCTAGCCTTCCAGTCCGGCCGTCGATGGCGGCGCGGGCAGTGGTGTCGGTGGTGTGTCCGTAAATGTCGCCGGTAATCGCGATGCTGCTGTGCCCGAGCAAATCGGCAACCGCCTTGATGTTCACACCGCTATTCAGCCAGTCCGTCGCCGCGGAATGCCGCAGGGTATGCACGCCGATACCGGTCACGCCTGCTTTCTTGGCGGCGACCTCGATGGTGCGGAGCAGGTTGCGTGGCTCGATTTTGTGACCCAACGCGGTGGTGAACACCAGCCCGTGATCCTCCCACTGGTCGCCTGCCGCCAGCCGCTCGGCGTTCTGGGCAGCCTTGTGGCGGCGCAGCATCGCTACAAGGCTGGGGGACAGTGGCACAGGACGCCGCGACCGCTCCGTTTTAGCCTCGTCGATCACCAGCTCCTTGCCGATCCGGCCGAGCGTGTCCTGCACCTTCAACTCAGCGGCGTCGAGGTTGACCCGGTCCCAGCGCAGTGCCAGCGCTTCCCCTCGGCGGAGACCGGTCAGCGCGATGAGTGTTAGTACCGGGTGGTATCTGGACGCCTCAGCGGCCTTCAGGACGGCGGTCACCTTTACTGGCCGGTTTAGTGGCACAAGGATGCCCGGACGGTGATCCGTCCGGGCGGTCCCTGATTATGCGGCGGTGAGCGTGGATGCGGCGCTCGGACAGACTTTTGCACACCTACCCCCTCGCCGAGCGCCTCGGCTCCTGAGGGGGCATTCAGCTGGGGTGTTCGAGTTCTGTTCGGGCCTGGTCGATTTGGTCGTAGGCGTACGTCACCATCGCGGCGGTGGTCATGGACTCGCCCTTGCCGGCAAGCGACTCGTAGGTCTGGTCGCCGAGAAGATCGCGCAGGTGGGTGATCGCGGTGGTGATCTCGGGGACCGTCGCTGCGGCCAGGGGATTGAACGCTGCGAAGCCAGCGATGGTGGCCGCTGGTTCGTAGCGTCCGAGCCGGTCGAGAAGGGAGGCCAGGACGGCCAGGGGGTTGTGGATCATACCGGTGGTGCCCGACTCGTGGTGATTGCGGATGGCCACGGTGAGGTAATCCAACGCGGCCATCCGGTCCCCGTGTTGGGCCTCGAGTCCGGACAGCATGAACACCAGTTGTGTCTCCCAGAGACGGTTGCCGCTGTCTTGCGCGATGACCAGGCCACGACGTAGGGCTTCGAGCGCGCGTCCGGGATCAGCGTCGCGGAAGGCAAATCCATACGCGAGAAGTGCGTACGCAAGGATATAGGGATTGCGGGTTGCTTCAGCGGCATCGATGAGGCCGTTGGTGGCGAGTATCGCCTCGTCAATGGATCCGGCGGCCACCAGGCCGAGTACGAGAAATGACCTGGTGAGTGTATTGGTGTCGTGACCGCGTGCCAGTTGGCTGCGGAGGACCTCGACGTACCGTTCGGGCTGGCCGATGTACAGGTATGCACTGCCGAGCCCGCCCTCGAGGCCGAACGGCACCTCGTAGTGGCCAGTGGCGATAACCGTCTGGCCGGCGTCGGCATAGCCGACAGCCTCCTCGATGCGTCCGACGACGCAGCACAACGACGCCTGCACGTACAGGAACGCCAGCCTGGGGTGGTCGACGGCGCGGGCGGGCTCGATGAGCTCCTCGGCCCAGGCTATGGGTTCGTAGTTTTCGCCAGAACAGCCGAGCAACCCCACATAGGTGGCGATGGTGGCGGCGACATCCAGATCGCCTTGGTCGGCGGCCCACCGAAACGCCGTGCGCAGATTGGCCAGCTCGACGGCGAACCACTCGTACGAATCCCGTTGTCGGGGGCTGTCCCACAAGGACATGATGTCGGTTTCGCGCCCGGCGAAGTGACGGGCGTGGGCGTTTCGCACGTCATTCGCCGCCCCGCTCGCGACGAGTTGCTCCTCAGCGAACTGGCGGACCGTCTCCAGCATCGAAAACCGGGTCCGCCCCGAAGACCGGTCGGCGACAAGCAACGACTTGCGCACCAAAGTATCGAGCAGATCCAGCATGGCGAAGTCATCGGCGTCGTCTGATCCGGCTACGGCGCAGGCGCTTTCGAGATCGAATCCACCAGCAAAGACCGAACAGCGGCCCAGCAGCGCTTTTTCGGAGTCATCGAGCAGGTCGTATGACCAGGCCACCGCGTGGCGCAGCGTTTGGTGGCGTTCCAGTCCGCGCCGCGACCCGACCAGCAGCCGGAACCGCTTGCCGAGACGATCACATACCTCACTGGCGGTCATCGACGCCATCCGGGAGGCTGCTAGCTCAATGGCCAAGGGGATTCCATCGAGGCGGCGGCAAATCTCCAGGACCGTGAGCGCCTCGCTTGGCTGGGTCACCGAGAATCGCTGCGCCACACTACGGGCGCGTTCAACAAACAAGCTCACCGCCGCCGAGTCGGTGCCCGCGCCGACATCCAGCGAGGGCACCAGCCACTGTTGTTCGTCGGCGACCCCCAAACCTTCACGGCTGGTGGCCAAAATCCTCACCGTCGCTGAGTGCGCGAGGATCGCCTCGATTAGATCTGCGGCGGCGTCGCGCACGTGTTCGCAGTTGTCGAACACCAACAACCGCACTCTGCCCTCCAGCGCGGCGGCAATCGATTCGCTCACGGTTTTGCCCGGTTGCTGGGTGATGCCCAGCACCGATGCCACGGCGTCGGGCACCGCCGCCGGATCACTGACTGCGGCAAGCTCGAAAACCCAGACCCCGTCTGGGAACTCATCGGCAAGCCGCGCTGCGACTTCGGTTGCCAGGCGGGTCTTGCCGACCCCGCCCACCCCGGTCAAGGTCACCAGCCGATGCGCCTGCAGGACAGCTTGCACATCGGCGACCTCCGACTCGCGCCCAATGAAGCTGGTGGTCTGAGGCCGGAGGTTCCCCGGACTCGCATCGAGTGCCCGCAACGGCGGAAAGTCCGTGCGTAGGCCCGGCGCTCGTACCTGAAATACCCCAACCGCAGTGGGCAGATCCCGCAACCGCCGCGGCCCCAGGTCCACCAGATCGACGCCGCTGAGCAGACCCGCCGTCGACTCGGCCAGCAGGATCTGACCGCCATGCCCGGCGGCCATCACCCGCGCGGCACGGTTGAGCACCGCACCGAAATAGTCGCCCTCACGCAGTTCGGCTTCGCCGGTCGCAATCCCCATCCGCACCGGCAACTCCAGCGCCCGCTGCGCGGCCACGGCGGCATCTACCGCCGAGCGCGGCGAGGCGAACGCGGCGCACACGCCGTCACCGGTGTGCTTGAACATGAAGCCGCCGTGGGCCTCAATCGCGTTGCGCAGCACCTCGTCGTGCGCGGCCAGCGCCAACCGCATTCCATCCGCGTCTTTCTCCCACCGACGGGTCGACCCCTCGACGTCGGTGAACAGAAACGTCACCACCCCCGAAGGAGCAGCCGCCGCAGCAGCGGACACCCCTGGAGAATCTCACAACAGACGCGCTCCTACCTCGTACATCGGCGGAATCCGACCCAGACGGCCACGCCCCGAGGCACAGAGACGTGTCGCTGATGCGACCTGATCAAACCCTCTTCAGGGGAATCGCCTTGCGCCCTATGCTGGTGAACTGGGAAACCGGGGGCCGGAAGCGGCGGAGGGTCTGATGACCGCAGCGACCGCGTGCTGCGCGTAGCCGGTAGACAAACCGGGAGATGTGAAATCAGCGCCGGTTGACGCCGGACCGGTTTAGCGTTGAGCCGCGGTGAACAGAGGAGCTGGCGATGACCGCTACCGAAGACAAACTCAATGCATTTCTTGGCAAGGCGATCGGGGATCTCGGCGCGTCGGTGAGCGCGGTGCTGATGTTGATCGGCGACGAGCTTGGCTTGTACACGGCGCTCGCCGGGCACCGTTTGTCAGCAGAGGAGCTGGCGCAGAAGACCGCGACGAACGCACGCTACATCCGCGAGTGGCTGGCGAATCAGGCTGCGGGCGGCTATGTCGAATACGACGAAGCCGACGACACGTATTACTTGACCGCGGAGCAGGAGTTCTGCCTCGCCGATCCGAAAGGTCCGGTCGATCTGGCGGGCGCGTACCAGATCGTCCAAGACCTGTTTTATGTACGTGACCGTGCGGTCGAGAATTTCCGTAGCGGCAGCGGCATGGAATGGGGCGAGCATCATCGGTGCCTGTTCTACGGCACCGAGCGATTCTTCAGGGCCGGCTACAACGCGAATTTGGTCGCGTCGTGGTTGCCCGCGCTCGACGGCGTCATCGAGAAGCTCGCTGCTGGCGGCAAGGCCGCCGACGTGGGCTGTGGGCACGGCGCTAGCACAATCCTTATGGCGCAGGCATTTCCGAGTTCGCAGTTCGTCGGCATCGACTATCACGGCGAGTCGATCGAAACCGCGCGCGAGCGCGCGGCAACAGCGGGAGTTGACAACGCGAGCTTCGAGCTCGCCGACGCCACGTCCTACCGGGGCGATGACTATGACCTCATCGCGTTCTTCGACTGCTTGCACGATATGGCAGACCCGTCCGGCGCGGCTCGGCACGCCAGACAGGCACTCAAACCCGACGGGCACTGCCTGCTCGTCGAACCGTTCGCCGGCGACAGCGTCGCGGAGAACCTGAATCCGGTCGGCCGACTGTACTACGGTGCATCATCGCTGATCTGTGTTCCGGTGTCGCTCGCGCGGCAGGGACCGGCCTTGGGCGCCCAAGCCGGGGAACGGCGTCTGAGGAAAGTGATGGTCGATGACGGTGGGTTCACGCGGTTCCGGAGGGCGACACAGACACCGTTCAACCTCATCTTCGAGGCGCGGCCCTGACGGTGACGGCCGGGGTGGCGAGAAGGGAGCGGCGGCCTGGTGATTCACGGAAAGTCCGTCGTGGTAACTGGCTCCACTTCCGGTATCGGTCGTGTATCGCACGCGCGTTTGCAGCCGAGGGCGCGAACGTGACCTTCAACGGTTTCGGTGACCAGGATGCTGTCGAGCAAGAGCGGCGCAGCATCGAGGAGGAGTTCGGCGTCACCGCGATCTATTCGGAGGCCGATGTGACCAAGCCGGGCGAGGTCGGCGAGAACGCTTGGCTACCAGGGGCACATGGCGTGGGCTGAGGCAATGCAATGACGACGGTCGGAGACTACCGCTGCCGTCTCCAAATAGACGACATACGAGGGTCTCGAAACTTCGTGTCAAAGATGGCACAGCGATATGACGGAGATCGTTGACCAGCAGTGAAACGATACTGACGTGGACCCCAGCGGGGATGGTGGCGGTGGACTGACCGCGGCGGGGCTGTTCTGTGTTTCCTGCCGCGCGCAGTCAAGCCCGACGGCCAAGTTCTGTAGCGAGTGCGGTACGCCTCTTGCATCAGCCACTCGATTGGCCGAGTACAAGCAGGTGACGGTGCTATTCGCCGACGTGGTCCACTCGATGTACATCGCCTCTGCCGTCGGGGCGGAGCGGTTGCGCGAGATCATGGCCGAAGTCGTCAACATCACGACAGCGATGGTGAAGCGCTACGGCGGCACGGTGGACAAGTTCACCGGCGACGGGATCATGGCAGTCTTCGGAGCGCCTCTAGCGTTGGAGGACCATGCCGTGCGGGCGTGTCTTGCGGCATTGGCAATCCAGGACGAACTCGCACGGTTGGCCGCGCAGGTTCGCGATCATGACGGCGTCGAACTGGCCTTGCGCGTAGGGCTCAATTCGGGTCAAGTGATCGCCGGCGAAGTCGGTTCGGCTTCCTTGGGCTACACCACTATCGGCGAGCAGGTGGGGATGGCTCAACGAATGGAGTCGGTCGCTCCACCTGGCGGCGTGATGCTCAGCGCGTCGACAGCACGACTCGTTGATGGCGCAGCGGCTCTCAGTGAGCCTGAGTCGGTTCGGATCAAGGGTGCCGATGACAACGTTCCGGTCTGCCGCCTGCTGGGCATGCGCCAGGATCGGACGGTCAGGCGCGCTGAGTCCAACCTGGTCGGTCGGCGCTGGGAAATGAACGCCGCCGAGGGCTTGTTGGACCGTGCCATCGACGGGCACGGCGTAGTGGTCGAGGTGGTGGGGTCACCTGGCATCGGCAAGAGCCGTCTAGTGCGCGAGGTTGCGGCGATGGCTAGTAACCGCAGTGTGGAAGTGTTCACTACCTTCTGCGAGTCGCATACCAGCCAACTTGCCTTCCACGCCGTCGCGCGGCTGTTACGCGCCGCCTTCGGTGTCAGCGATCTTGACGGGCAGACCGCTCGCGATCGAGTGCGCGACCGCGTTCCCGACGCAGACCCCGAGGACTTGCTGCTGCTTGATGACCTACTGGGCATCGCCGACCCGAATGCTCCGTTACCGGCAATCGATCCCGACGCCCGTCGGCGACGGTTGACGGCGCTGCTGAATGCCGCTTCCTTGGCTCGGGAAACGCCCGCG
>NZ_DATFZD010000216.1:0-6021 GCF_035314665.1 Mycobacterium sp.
CCGACGACTTCGCCGACGAACTCATGGCCGAGCACGATGTCGCGATTCACGTCGTAGAGCGAGCGACCGGTCGGGTCGTCGATCCCCATCTCCGGGTGATCCATGAAGTGCACATCCGACGCGCAGATCGCGGTGCTCAGCGTTCGCAGCAGCAGCTCTCCGGGACCGGGAACCGGGTCGGCGATCACCCGGACATCGAGCCGCCCGTCGCGCAACACCACCGCACGCACCCGCAGACTCCTTTGCCTTGGAGGATCTCGAATATTCGAGATATGCTCTCGATAATTTGAACTTCACAGTACGAACACCGCAGAAAGGAAGTCAAGCGATTCCACCGTCGGCCCCCACCACTCGCGTGCTCGACGTCGTCGAACTGCTCGCCGGGCCCGGCAACGAACGACTCAGGTTCTCCGATGTGGTGCGCACACTCGGGCTCACTCAGGCGACCGCGCATGCCATCTTGACGACGCTGTGCGATCGCGGTTGGGCAAGCCGGGATCCGGTCGACAAGACGTATTCCCTGGGGCCGGCCCTTGCCGCTGTGGCGGCGCGGGTGGACACCGCGCGGCCACTGGCGCATACCGCTCATGCGGCCGCACTGCAGCTCGCCGAGGAATTCGGCTACGCCGCTTCGGTGGTCGAGCGGTTCGGCGATTCGCTGGTGATCACCGCGTTCGAGGACGCCGGTCAGCGCACCGGCGGCGCACCCGGCGACCGGATCCGCTACGCCCCGCCGTTCGGGGTTGCCTTCGCCGCCTGGGATACCGGCGACGAACAACGTGCGTGGATTCAGCGCAGCGCCGCAACCAATTCGGCGTTGGCGCGTCGCCTCGAAGAGGTGCTGGCCCACACCCGCGACCGCGGGTTCGACGTGGACTGCACGACGCCGGCGCTGACCCGGGCCGCCCAAGTCGTCGGCACGCTACCCAGCGACGGCCTGCCCGCTCACGTACGCGAGATCACCGATCAACTGCTGGCCGAATTCACCACGATCGGATTCCTCTCCGATGACGCCCCGCACCGGGCTCAGCCGGTGGCCACCATCGCCGCGCCGGTGTTCGACCACCATGGCCGGGTGGCGATGATTGTGGCCGTGCACCCGCTGCAGGACCTGACCCGCAAGCGGATCGACTCGATCGGACGGCGCATGGTGCGATTGACGACGAACCTACCTAGGAGAATCTCGGATGGACCTGCAGAGGATGAGCGACGAACTCGAAATCACCGCGCTGCTCAATAGATACGCCCGCGCCGTCGACGGCAAGGACTGGGATCTGTACCGATCGGTGTTCACCGACGATGCGCACATCGATTACTCGTCGGCGGGAGCGATCGCGGGCAGCCGCGACCAGGTTGCCGACTGGCTGGCGCAGGGCTTCGCCGCGATTCCGATGTCGATGCACTACATCACCAACATCGAAAGCCAGATCGAGGGCGGCACCGCGCGGGTGCGGGCGATGTTCTACAACCCCATGCAGCTGCCGGGGATGACCAAGCTCAGTTACTGCGGCGGCTACTACCACCACGAATTGGTCCGCACCGGCGCCGGCTGGCGCAGTCGCAGCCTGCGGGAAGACAACGTCTGGTTCATCAACTCGCCCGGTTCCTGATCGGTGCGCACACCCCGAATTAGGTCGGGGTGAACTGGCTCAAATCGTAGACGCCGAGGCTCTTTTCGATATCGGCGACTTTATCGACCACACCTTCAAAGCCGGACTGCCCGAACCGCCGGTGCTCCTCGTCCTCGAAGAGGTCGGCCATGTCGCGAAACTCCTTCGCGGGCACCACCTGGCGCAACGTCGGGAAAACGATGGTGTCTTCGCGCGCCTCATGCGGCTCATACATTCGGATGAACGCCGACATGTCCTGCACCAGCACTTCCCGCTTAGCCTGATCGAGCGCCGTCGCGGCAGTGGTGGCGGCGAGGACCCGGTCGGTGATCACGCGGCCGCGCTGGTGCTGGGTGCGCAATACCGACGTGACGTCGGTGAGTTTGCCCGCCTGCTCCAGCTTGGGGAAGACATGCTGCTCTTCCAGTTGCTCGTGATAGTCCTCGATAAAGCTTCGGATGATTGCCGCCCCGGCGTTGATCGCGTCAGCGGGAAGCTGCTCGCTCGCCTGCAGACGGCGGATTCCTTCTCGATAGATCAGCAGTACCCGTTTGAGCACTCCGTGTTCGCGCATCAAGTCTTCGGGTGGAGTGACCGGCACTTCGTCCTCTGCGGGTGCGCGGGGCTCTGCCGCCTTCGGCTGCGGCTTGTCGCACGCCGATACAGCGATGGCGCCTGCGGCCGATATGGAGATCCCCAGAAGCTGACGTCGGCCGACGGCCGGGTGCGGCGGGTCTGTCACGGACCAACCCCAGCACTGGATCGCCGAGTCGTCAAGGGGAGTAACCGCCTGACCTAGAGGCAAGATGGAGGGAAGAGTTGTTATATGGACTAAATACTTGTTATGCTAACTAAGTAAAATTGATCTGACTTGAGGAGCACGCAATGCCGCGCACCGATAACGACACCTGGGACCTGGCGACCAGCGTGGGAGCGACCGCGACGATGGTCGCCGCCGCCCGGGCAATCGCCAGCAAGGCTGACAACCCCCTAATCAACGACCGGTTCGCCGAACCGCTGGTCCGCGCCGTCGGCGTGGATTTCCTGACGAGGTTGGCCACCGGCGAGCTGGACGCCGCCGACGTCGACGACGACGAGGCCCCCTGGAAGCTCGAGCACATGCCCGTTGCGATGGCCGTCCGGACCCGCTTCTTCGACTCGTTCTTCCACGACGCGACGCGCGCCGGAATCCGGCAGGCGGTCATCCTGGCGTCCGGTCTTGACGCCCGCGCCTACCGGTTGGAATGGCCCGCCGGTATGACGGTCTTCGAGGTCGACCAGCCGCAGGTGATCGCCTTCAAGACCACCACCCTGGCCGATCTCGGCGCCGAGCCGACCGCCGATCGCCGTGCCGTCGCGATCGACCTTCGAAACGACTGGGCCGCCGCGTTGATCGAAGCCGGCTTCGACAAGAGCCAACCCACCGCGTGGATCGCCGAGGGACTGCTCGGTTATCTGCCGCCGGAGGCGCAAGACCGCTTGCTGGACAACATTTCCGCGCTCAGCGCGGATGGCAGCCGACTTGCCACCGAGGCTATTCCGGACATGTCGGACGTCGACCACGACCAGGCGCGGGAGATGATGCGCAAGGCCACCGAGAAATGGCGTGCCCACGGCTTCGACCTCGAGTTCTCCGAACTCGGGTATGAGGGCGACCGCAACGACGTCGCCGTTTACCTGGACACCTTGGGCTGGCGCTCGACCGGCCGGCCGATGAGTGAACTGCTGGCGGACAACGGGCTTCCGGCGATCCCGCAGGGCAACGACTCGGTGTCGGTAGCCGACACGGTCTACTACACCTCGATCAAGTGACCGCGGCAGCGCAACGTCGCGGTTTCAACGACGCCGTCACGCGGTTCTGGGGTTTCGCCGCACCGGCCTACAACTCGCCGTTCTTGCAGCAGTGGGTATACCGGCCGGCGCACGACGAAGTGGTTGGGCAGCTACGCGCGCACTCCTCTGCGCGGGTAGCTGACATCGCCTGCGGCACTGGCATTTTGGCCGACCGAATCGAGCGCGATCTGCATCCCGCGCAGGTCTACGGCGTGGACATGTCCGAGGGCATGCTGAACCAGGCCCGTGCCCGCTCGACGGTTGTCCAGTGGTTGCGCGGCCCCGCCGAGCAGCTTCCGTTTGACGACGGGGCGTTGGACGCCGTCGTGACGACGTCGGCGTTTCACTTCTTCGACCAACCCGCGGCGTTGCGCGAATTCCACCGGGTGCTCTCCCCCGGCGGGCTGGTGGCGGTCTCGACTCTCAGTGCGCGGCAACTGCTTCCGCAGGGGCCGGCGACCAGCCGGTGGAAGCCGGCGCATCACCCGTCGGCAAGCGCGATGCGACGCTTGTTCGAGGACGCGGGTTTCACCATCGAGGAGCAACACCGAGTCCGGCGGCCGCTGTTTACCCGGGCCATCTCCGACTTGCTGACGGTCGGCATCAAGGGCTGACGCCGACCGGTGTGCTTGCAGGGCCTCACCGAGGGTCCAGATCGCGACACCCATCAGCACAACGTCTTTGAGCAGGAACTGGCCCGGCAGCGCGGACAGCACCGGAATGGGCCCGGCGAACCGTGTGACCACGCCGGGTGTGGTGAACAGGAAGCTCAGCGTTCCGCTGAACAGCACGATCGCCATCGCGCTGCCGAGCGCCGATAACCGCGCCGTAAACGGGCGCAGGCAAATCAGTATCGCGGCAACGATTTCCAGCGTTCCCAGACCCCGCGCGACCGTGTTGGCGCTGAACACGTCATAGACCCAACTCATCAACGGGCTGTGTTCGATCAGGACCCGGGCTTCCATCTTGATGTACTTGCCGACGCCGATCCACGCCAGCGTCAGCGCCAATCCATATCGGCTAACCGCCTGACCGACGAAACTCAGCCGCGCGGGCCACCGATCGTAAGCCTTGCCGTCGTCGTCGACATATCACTCCTCCGCTTGGACTACTGGCACCGCCTGCGTTCGAATGACGGCCCGCGCCTCCCTTCGGTTCAAACGCGTTGGCTCACCAGCTCATCCGCCGGTTCGTCCCAGCGGTCGAGGTTCACCACCTCGGTCAGCGGTCGGCGACGCACCGGGCCATGTTTGCCTTTGGGCCAGCCCACCACGATATGTCCCGCGACCATCCAGTCGTCGGGCACGCCGACGGCGTCCCGCAGCAGCTGCTCGCCGCCATAGGCACCCCAGCTGGTCAGACATGCGCCCAAACCTTGGGCACGGACGGCCAACAAGAAATTCTGCATCGCCGGGAAGATCGACCCGCCGAGCAGAAGCTCGGAGGCCGTCGGAAAATGCTTCTGCGCGAACAGAACCGAGGTGAATTCGGCTGCTCGGTCGTGCAGCTCATAGGTCGCGCGGTTGGTCCGGGCCCGTCGGCTGTCGTCGTCGTCGGCGGGGCGACTCATTCCGTAGACGGGCTCGATCACCTCCAGGGCGCGGGCCGCGGCCTTGGCCACCACGGCCCGCTGCTCGGCTGACCGCAGCACGATGAAACGCCAGGCCTGCGCGTTGGCTCCGGATGGCGCCCACATCGCCGCTTGCAGACACCTCGCCAGCGTGGCGTCGTCGACCGGCTGGTCGGTGAACCGTCGGATCGTCCGCGCGGTCGACATCACCTCCCAGACGTCACTGGTTGCTCCGGGCATGCAGGCTCCCTTCGGGTCTCGCTCCCCGAAAGGAAACCTACTGCGGCCGGTCAGTGCGCACAGATGTCAGGTGCGCGGTGGACGCTGGTCGTTGGGATCGTTCGGATCTGGGTCACCGAACCAACGCGACGGCGCGTGCTCGCCGTACGTGTCGTGCCAGTCCCACCATTCGTACGGTGGACTCTGCGGGTAGCCCTCCGGCGAGTCCTCCCAGGTCTCCTGGCGGCCCAGCGCCGTCATGTCCAAAAAGCTCCAGGTGTTGCCCAGCACCTCGTCGCCGCGGTTATTGACGAAGTAGGTGCGATACACCCGGTCGCCGTCATGGATGAACGCATTGGTGCCGTGCCAGTCGTCCACGCCGAAGTCGACGTCGAAGCTGTCGGTGATCGTGTACCACGGCATCCGCCAGCCCATCCGCTCCTTGAGTCGCTCGATGCCCGGCTGCGGCGCACGGGAGGCGAACACCAGCGTGGTGTCACGGGCGTTCAGATGGGCCAGGTTTCCGATGTGGTCGGCGATCATCGAGCAGCCGCGGCAGCCGTGGTCGGGCCAGCCGTCGATGTCGGGCCCGACGAAAGCGCGATAGACGAGCAGCTGACGTCGGCCCTGGAACAGCCCCAGCAGGCTGACCTTGCCGTCGGGCCCGTCGAACTCGTACTCCTTGTCCACCGCCAACCAGGGCATCCGCCGTCGCTGCGCCGCCAGCGCGTCATGCGCACGCATCACCTCCTTCTCCTTTACCAGCAGCTGCTTTCGCGCGGCCGCCCA
>NZ_DATFZD010000217.1:0-47619 GCF_035314665.1 Mycobacterium sp.
GTAGGGCCGGGTGTAGCCGTAGCCGCCGTGGGCCTGGATCGCTGCCTCCGCAGCGGCGTTGCCGGCCTCGGTGGCCATGTACTTCGCGATTGCCCCTTCGGTGTTCAGCGCGCCGCCAGCGCCCTCACCAGCGTCGATGCGTGTCGCGGTGTCCTCCAGAAACGCCCGCGCCGCCTCTAGCCGCACCGCGTGCGGCACGATCAGCTTGTGGGTGAAGCCCTGCTTGGCCGACAGCGGAGCACCGCCCTGCACGCGGGTCTGCGAGTAGGCGATCGCCCGGTCCAGGGCCTCCCAGCCGCCGCCCAAGCCGAACGCAGCGACCATCACCCTGGTGTATCCGAAGACCTGCTGGGCCTGAAGGAGACCGTGGCCTTCTTCCCGGCCGATCAGGTTCTCCGCCGGCACCACCACGTCGTCGAGGAACAGCGCGGCGGTGTTGGACAGGCGGATACCGTGCTTGTCTTCTGGTGGCCCCGTTGAGAAGCCGGCGGTGCCCTTCTCCACGATGAACCAGGACGGGCCGCCGGGGGCCAGTGCCAGAACGGAGTAGACATCGGCGATGGAGCCGTTGCTGATCCACTGCTTGCGCCCGTTGAGCCGGTATGCGGTCACCTCGCCGTCGGTCTCGACCGGGGTGGCTGTCGTCGTCATGGCGCCCAGGTCGCTGCCCGCCTCGGGCTCGGTGGCGCCGTAGGCGAACAGGATGCCCTCTTCGGCGATGCGCCCGAGCCATTCCTTGCGCTGCTCTGATGTCGCGCCGACCAGGATCGGGTCGGTACCGAGGAACGTCGCGAAGACCGAGGTCGCGACGCCGATATCGACGCGGGCGAGCCTTTCGCATACCCGGTAGGAGTCGAATGCGCCGCCGCCCAGGCCGCCGTACTCCTCGGGGATGAACACCAGGTGCACGCCAAGCTCGTCGCCGCACATCGCGCGGATGGTCTCTTCTGGACAGACGTCTTCGCGGTCGAGGTCGAGTCGGCGCTGGTCCGGGAGGGTCTCGGCGATGAAGTCGTCCAACGAGGACAGCATCATGTCCAGGCTGTCCGGGTCCAGCCCGACGTTCGTGGTCATTGCTTCCTCCCTTCCATGCCGACTCAGCCCATGCGCGTGGCGATTTCGTCAATCACGGCGGGGATCAGGGCATGCCGCCGGGTTCGTCGCAGTTGATCTTCCGCGCCGAGTGCAACCTCCAGACGGCGGTATCGCCTTGACGCCGCCCGAATAGTGACCGCGCCGGCGATCGGGTTGGACATGTCTAGTTGCATGTGCCCCGTGGCCTGGTGGTCACGACCGCTCGGACCCACGCCCCGAGTGTGCCCCCTCTTAATGTGCGCCACGGAGGGTCTTTGGCCCTCGTTTGGCGAGCACAACAGCACTACATGTCGAACAGATAACCCGCGCCGCCACCCGTTGCCACCCGGCGCTGACGGCCTTACTGCCAGCGGCCCACGCGCAGCCACAACTTCCCTGGAGTTCCCTGGAGCACCGTGAAACGTCGTGGGCCTGGTTTCGCGGGCGGACGCTGGCCCACTGCGAGCCCCCAGTGTTCATTGCAGTGCGGGAGTTCCGCCCTAACTAGGAGTGCGCGTTCCAATAAGCTGCTGTCGTGATGTACACGCGGACACGCCGCCCATGACCGTGCTACCACTCCCGATCCCTAGCGTCGGCGTCGGAGCTATCACGGACCGGGTAGTCGTCTGATGCGGGTCATCGTTACTGGCGGTGACAGCGGCGTCGGCAAAGCGACCGCTGCGGCGCTGGCCGCCGCCGGTCACAGCGTGGTAATTGCTTGCCGGACGATCCCGAAGGCCGAGCAGGCCGCCGCAGAAATGGCGGGCGACGTCAAAGTGGGTCACCTCGATCTCGCCGAGCTGCCCAGTGTGCGAAAGTTCGCCGACTCCGTTAAAAGCGTTGACGTACTGGTTAACAACGCCGGCGTGCTAGGTCTGCCGCTGACCCGCACCACTGATGGTTTCGAGGCGCACATGGGCATCAATTACCTCGGCCATTTTGCCTTGACGTGCCTGCTCGGGGACAAGATCAAGGACCGGGTTGTCGCAGTGAGCAGCGCGGCGTACGTCTTCGGCCAGATCCACCTCGATGATCTGAACTGGCACACCCGCGAGTACGCGATGTGGGCTGCTTATGCGGAGTCCAAGCTGGCCATCATGCTCTTCGTCAACGAGTTGGCGAGGCGAGGCATCCGAGCCTATGCGTGCGATCCCGGTGGCGCAGATACCAACATCGCCCGGTACAGCACCGGTGTGCTGCGCTGGTCGGCCGAGCACCGCGCGCTGCCGTTCCTGGCGCAGACCGCTGCCAGCGCGGCGCGGGCCAGCATCCAGGCGGTCACGACGGAGCTGCCCAGCGGAACCTATCTCGCACCCACATTCAAATTTCGTGGCAAGCCCAAGGTGACAACACCACGTAAGAAGGCCCGCGACGCAGCCATGGCGCGTCGGTTGTGGGACCTCTCCGCCGAGCTGACTGGCTGCAACTGGCAGGAGCGCCCGACTCCGGTGGGTCCCTAGCCGAGGAGACCTTCGGCCCTATCTGTCGCCACGGCTCTTCCTTTCGCACCTCAGGGCCAACGTCGGCCACTTTCCGGTGGGCTGACTGCCGACGACAGCGCGGCCGCCCCTGCTATCGTTGGCAAGCTATCGTTTCGTCGCGTACACCGAGGACAGGAACCGAGCGACCGCGTCAGCGGCGTAATGTGCGCGCGCCGAGCCCATGAAGTCAAAGCCGTGCTGCGCGTTTCGCAACTCCGCGTAAACGACGGGGGATTTCGAGACGGCGCGCAGCGCGGCGACGAACTCGCGCGCTTCGCCGACCGGGATGATCGAATCATCCCGGCCGTGCGCCACGAAAAACGGCGGCGCGTCAGGCCTCACCCGCCGGATCGGTGATGCGTCGACGTAGATGTCCTGGTGCTGGCGGAAGGGCTTCTTCACCACAAATTTCTCCAGGAACGCGATGAACTCCCGGCGGCCGTCTCCGTGGGTGCTGACCCAGTCGTAGCGGCCGTACATCGAGATAGCCGCCACCACCGACGTGTCGGAATCTTCGAATCCGGGCTGAAACCGCGGGTCGTCCGGGGTCAACGCGGCGAGTGCAGCCAGATGGCCGCCGGCTGAGCCACCGGTGATCGCGACGAAGTCGGGGTCGCCGCCGAACGATGCGATGTTCTCCTTCACCCATGCCAGTGCGCGCTTGACGTCGATGATGTGGTCAGGCCAGGTGTGCAGCGGGCTGACGCGGTAGTTCAGCGACACGCAGATCCAGCCGCGGTCGGCCAGGTGGCCCATCAGCGGGTAGGCCTGGGGGCGGCGCCAACCGATCACCCACCCGCCGCCCGGCACCTGCACCACCACAGGCGCTTTCCCGTCGCGCGGCAGGTCAACGCGGCGCCATACGTCGGCCAGGTTGGCCCGGCTGTAAGGTCCGTAGCGCACAACGGAGTCCTTCTCGACGTAGCGGCGGCGCATCAGTGTGGTATGCACCGCGCTGGGCCGCCTCTGGGAAGGTGTGACCGGAAGGGTCGCCAGTAAGTCGGTGTAATCAACGCCGAGTTCCTCGCCTAGCGCGTCGAGCCATTCTGGGCGTGAGGCCACGCCGCGCCGGTAAATCGCCGCCAGGATGGCCCAGCTCGCGGCGGTCAGGGCCAGCGCGGCCTGGCCGCGGCGACCGGTGAAGTCGCCGCGGCGTGCGCGGCGTACGGCGTCGATCATCGAGGCGGTCATGAACAGGTGGGGCACCTCGGTGGTACGCCAGCCGAACCAGAAAGCCAGGAAGGTGGCGTAGCCCTTGCGTCCGAGTGGCCGAAATGCGTTGAGCGCATGAACCAACTCGACTGCCGCACGCACGAGCGGGCGGCGCTGCCGCAGCCTCACCCTAGTTCCCATCGCCCCGGTACTGCTTGCAGCGTGTTGCGGACGTCTTTGCGGGTATTGCTGCGCCACAACTCGCGAAGGGGCGACGTGGCCCACGGGCCGCGAGTTCCCCCGCCGGAGTCAGGCATTCCCGTTGATCCACGCCATCGTGAAGCGGTGCGTCTCGGCGATATGCTCGGGCACCTTGCTGCCGATGTGGCTCTCGATCTTGCCGCCGATAAAAGGGACTCTGATCTCCACCGTCGTGGTGTACTCCAACCTTGAACCGTCTCGAGCCGGCGTTAGCAGAGCCTCGGTGAGCACCGATAGCGGCACGCCCGGCGCCGTAGTGCTGGTCTGGCCGCGAACCGGGCCACCTTCAACCGGAGTCCACTTCTCGTGGCGCACCATTTTCACATCGCCGCGGCGCAACTGGGTGACCATCTTGGGCAGCCGATCACCAAAAACGCTAAGCGTGGTGGCCACGGTCACGGTGCCGTCGCCCTCTACGATCGGCGAATCCGGGATGTCAGTGCCGACGTCGTATTGACCCAGCCGCGCCAGCCAATAATCCTCATCGCGCAACGCCGAATGAAATTGTTCGCATCCGAACGGGGATTCGGCTGACCAGCTGACTGTACGCGGCATAGCCGTCACGCTACCGCCTCGGCTGGCGCTCGAATCCCGCTGTGCTCAAGGTGCACGGGCGAGACGCGGTGGGCGCACCGAGTGTGCCTCAACCGGGCGGGGTTCGGTCGACGCAGTCAGCCCAGTATCGGGAAGCGGCGCTTGGCGGCCAGTTCGTCGAGCGCCTCTTGCATCACTTGACGCACATACTTGTCGACGCCATCGACGTCGGGATGATCATTGAACTCTCCGGCGATGTCGATAGGCGGGAGCAACTGGGTCACGATCTTGGTCGGCAACGGCACGTTAACCGATACCACGAAGTTGAGCCCGAACGGGAAACCGAAGGTGATCGGCATGACGTCGGTTCGGGTCACTTTGTGCCACAGCTTGTTCAACCGAAGTGCGTGCAGCAGCCGGGTGCCGCGAGACAGGTAAATCTCGTTCTCCTGGCCGCCGATGGACACCACCGGCAAGATTGGAACTCGAGCCGCGATGGCCGTGCGGGCGTATCCGGTGTGGCCGCCGAAGTCGATGACGTTCTCAGACCGGCTCGGCCGGTAGACGTCGTAGTCACCGCCTGGGAAGACGAGGACTAAGTGGCCGGCCGCCAGCGCCTTCTCGGCGTTGCCGGGGGCGGCGTGGATGACGCCGAGGCGCAGCAACAGGTCACCTTGCGGGCCGTGGAATATGGCGTCGTGGGCTAAGGAGTAGATCGGCCGGTCGTAACCGAACTTGTCGTAGAAGTCGACAACGAACACCTGCCAATCCATCGCGAATTCGCCGCCGGAGTGGTTCGACACGAGGAGACACCCCCCGGGCGGAATGTTCTCGAGGCCATGAACCTCTGAGCGGTAATACCGCTTAACGATCGGCCGGAGCAGACCAACCGCGATCTTGGTCATGCCAGGGTCCCATTTTGGGATTTCCACACCGTCGATGTCGGTCTCGCTCACGGCTACCCCTGTTCGCGGACTGCGGCTTGCCTGATGGTAGCGGGGCCAGGATCAGTTCACGTGGTTTTCTGCCCGGTAACTGTTCTCTACGGGTTAAGTGGTGCGGTTGGCCGCGCCAGGGCAGGCCAGCTCGACCGCGTTGGAACCGGGCCGGAAACCGGCCCAGCTCGCCCGGGGCTGATGTTCTGCCCGCGCCGGGGAGAGGGTTATCGGGAGAAATCGCGGCGACCTGAGAATTCAGCGCAATTCCGCGGCAACGCAGCATATATTTGGCCGATCGATGGGTTCGTTGGCGAGCGGAGGGGAGCGTGAAGACGCTGACACTCGGCGTTGCGCTCACGGTGGCTGCGGTCGCGGTCGCGCCGGTTGCCCGAGCCGAGTCGCTTGGCAACTACGAACTCCAGATCGAGGGCAGGTACGACTTCCACACCTGGGTGTGGGCTATGAGTCCATGCGGTGGCTCGCTCAAATCGCCTGAGGGATGTGTCCACGTGCTCGCTATAGCCAGACCCATAGCGAAGGCGTTCAACTACCAAGGGGATGTGTGGCTCGCCAATGGCCGGTACACATTGACCGTCGATGTTCCAGATGGTCTGCGCTGCGGTGACATCTACTATGGCCCCGTCATTCCCACGCACGACGTCTACTCATGGGATGCCGCGACGCTGGCTGGTTCCCTGGACTCCTCATTCGCAACGGGCTGCGATGGTGCGCCAGCCGGGACCTACACATACCCGTTCACGCTGTCGCGTTTGTAGGTCAGGGAGCGCAACGCAGAGCTCTCCCTCTGCCACGATATGAAGCGACAAGGAGGCCGTCATGCCGTCGCGGAAGCGTCCATCCGAGGCGCTCGCCGCCCACCACGGTGATGCCCCGCGGGAGGTCACCGATTCCGATGGCGGACAACCGTCCTCGGAGCCAACGGGCGAAGCGCCGGCTTCGCTCGAACAAGCGGGGCTGCGTCGCCCGCGATGGAAAGCCGTGGCTGTCGGCGCCGCCATCGTGCTCATTTGCGCATCGCTCGGGGCGAGTGGCTATATGGTTTGGCACCACCGGACCGTCTTGCGGGAACGACACCTCGCCGCAGAGTTCTCCGCCGCGGCCCGGCAAAGCGTCGTGACGCTGATGTCGGTTGATCCCGATAAGGCCAGGGAATACGTGCAGCGTGTCATCGACAACTCCACGGGTAATTTCAAGGAGGACTTGCAAGCGACCGCAGACGATTTGACCAGGACGATGGAGCAGTCAAAGGCCAGCACAAGGGTCAACGTCGATGCGGTGGCTGTCGAATCCATGACCGACGACTCGGCGGTTGTGCTTGTCGCAGCGAAATCCGATCTGACAGATTCTGAACACACAAAGCGGGATCCGGGGTCGTGGCGAATCAGCATCACCCTCAAGAGGGACGGCGGCCAACTGAAGATATCGAAAGTCGAGTTCGTCTAGTGACAGTCGACGACGATCCCGTTGACGACCCCGAGAACGTTTCGGTAGCTGGTGCTCGAACCGGTGCTGGGTCGACGGCGACGGTGTTATTCTCCAACCCTGAGGATGCTGCTACCACGACAAGGGTAATTGCAGGATGAACCTCGTCGACACCGGAGCGTTTTGAGGACCAGGTAATGCGCTCGGTCGGTGCGATAGCGGGGCCAACTCTGTTGGCTGCCGCCGTAGTCGGCGGCCTGGGCACAGCATCGTCAGCAACCGCAACCGATGATGGTGCCCTGAACGGGACATACCTGGCCACTTCGAACGGCGAGTGGGCCCAAACGAACGACAGCTATCACGACGAGGCGACCGTCAGGAGCACATGGACCATCACCTCGACGTGTACAACTCCGCAGGACTGCGCCGGACGGGTCACCAGCGACGCGGGGTGGAGCGCCGACCTGCGCAGGTCGAACGTAGAGTGGACCGTCAAGCGAGATATCCCGAACTGGGAGCCGTGTGCCGACGGCACCGCGTACACCGGGGCTCAGGTTTATAGATTCTATTCAGCGGATGCGAGCGGCGGCCAGACTTCTCTGGGCTCGACAACTTTGATCGGCGAGGACAAGACGACCGGCCCGAGCGGCGCCTGCGGCAGGAATCAGTGGCTTACCGTACGGATGCCGTTCAAGCTGGTCAAGATCGCGTGACGGGTTCAATTCCTCACGAACGTGGGCGCCACGCCTGCCCGATGCTCGGGGCTATTTGGCCAGCAGGTCCTGCCACGTCTTGGGCGGCCCCGACGTAACCAGGTTTGTCTGCCGATAGATTTGGCCGTCCGGACCGAAATACTGACCGGTGCGCGGGTCGTAGTGGGCGACGGTGACCGATGGTCCGGGTCCAGACCCGCCGACCTCGAACGAACTCGGAGCCGCCGGCGGCACGCCGCTTTGCATATCGGTCGGCGGCGGCGGACCGTTCGCCGGCGCCGGCGCCGGCGCCGGCGGTGGCGGGGGACCCGCGGCACCGTCCGGCGGTGGCGGCACGGTGGCCGTCGGCGGTGGAACACTTTCGGCGCTTCCGGGTGCTTCTGGCGCCGGAGGTGATCCCTGTGGTCCCGGCGGCGGGGGTGCTTGCGGCGCGGGAGGTGCGCCCAGCGGCGTCCCCGGCCCCGGAGGCGGTCCCATAGGCGTTCCTTCCACCGGGGCATATTCATGGTCACCAAAGGTGACGCGGTCGTCGGGCGGGATGCCCTGCGCGATGAGGTTCGGATCCAGCGGGTAGGGACCGAGCGCATGTTGCCTCATGGCCAACGGTTCGTACGGCTTGTCGCTTTCGCAGATTTGGACGGTCGGCGCACGCTTGCCGGGCTGCCCCATGCAGGGGTAGTTCCGCGCGCCGCGCACCACGACGGGTGAATCCTGCGGCAATTTGCAGTAGAGCCCGTCGGGCGTGTCGATCGTGGTGGTATCGGCCGGAGATCGCCACTGCGACGGCGGCAGGAAGCCGACCGAACACCCCGGCGGATCACCCAACGTGAGAGCGAACTCGCCGATGGGAAGACCGGTTGGGTTGCTGGTACTGGAATATGACTGAGTACTCGAAATAGACGGCGGTAACAGCATCAGTAGTTGCTCCAGCGACGCGTTGTAGGTCACGGCGACCTGGCCGATGGTGGTGAGGTTGGCGAGCAACACCGGCAGCGTGGGTTTGACCTGGTTGAGCAGACGCGAGACCTCTTGGGCGAACCCGGGCCCGGTTTGGAGCAAGGTACGCACCTGCGGGTCGTTCGTCACCAGCTGCCCGGTGACCCCGGCGAGGCTGCGGGCCCAGGTCCTGATCGCGTCGGTGGTCTGCTCTTGTGAGTCCAGAAGCGGCCCGAGGTCCTCGAAAAGGGTCCGGGTGCGACCGGCGACGGGTTTGAGGTCGCCGGAGACCGTGGCCGCCGAGTCGAGCAGCGACCCGAGGTCGTAGCCGGCCCCGTTGAAGCCCTTGAACGACTCATCGAGCAAGGCGCTGAGCTTGTCCTGCGGAATGCTGCCGATCAGCGCGCTGACCCGGTCCAGCATCGGCCCCACCGGTTGCGGGATGGTGGTGTCCCGCATGGCGATGACCGAGCCGTCGTGAAGGTAGGGCGGCGAGTCGGTGCGCGGCCTTAGATCCACGTACTGTTCGCCTACTGCGGAGACGCTGCGCACCTCCGCTTGTAGGTTCGCCGGGATCTTGGGCGACGTGCCAAGGGAGAGCGTCGCCTGCGCGTCGTTGGGCGTGAGCTTCAGCCTGGTGACCTCGCCGACCTGCACGCCCCGGTAGGTGACATTGCTGAACCGGTACAGGCCACCGGCGGCGGGCAGTTGCAATGTGACGGTCATCCGGCCGACGCCCAGCAGGGTCGGCACCTGCATGTAGACGAAGATCATCACGAGCACACCGATGGTCCCCACGATCGTGAAGATCGTCAGCTGGACCTTGACGAAACGCGTCAGCATCAGCCGCCCCCGGTGTCCAGTGGAGCCAGTGGCGGCAACGCGCCGGTCGGCGCAGCGCCCGCAGTGGGTGGCGGCGGCGTCGTAGCGGCAGGCGGCGCCCCGTCAGGCGGGGGACCGCCGGGCGGCGGGGGCGGCACGCCAACTGCGAGCGGATCGTAGGTGTACTGCTGATAAAACGGTTCCCCCGGCGCCGGCACCAGCGGCGCATGCAGTTGACCCCAGCGGGTGCCCAGGAAGAGTGTTCGCTTGAGTCGGGGAACCGTCAAATCGGCCACGGCGTACAGGTTCAGGTAGTCCCCTTTGACGCCTCGGTCGATCAGGTTTTGGCTGTAGGGGAACGGGGTAAGCGCGTACGCGATGGCGGTGTCGAGATCCGGTCCGACGTCTGCCAGCGCACGGATCGTCGGCTCCAGGTTCTGCAGGTTTTTTACCAGGTCGGCCTGGGTGTCGTTGACAAGCCCGGTGGCGGTGTCGCCGAAGACGCGCAGCTTGTCGAGTGCCTCCGTGATGCGTGGCCGCTCTCTGATCAGCACCTCCAGCGCGGGCGGTATCTTGCGCAGCGCCTGCGTGATGACGTCGCGCTGTGCGGCGAACGTGCCGGCCAGCCGGTTCAAGCCCTGGATGGAGGCGACGATGTTGTCGCGCTGTTGGTCCAGCGTGCCGACGAAGGTGTCCAGGCGAGTCAGCAGATCCCGGATCTGCCCTTCGCGCCCGGACAACGCGGCGTTGACGTTGTGGATGATGTCGCCGATCTGCGCGAGCCCGCCGGAATTGATCACGACCGACAGCAATGCCAGGGTCTGCTCCGTGGACGGGTAGGTCGACGACTGGTCCAGCGGGATCGTGGCACCAGGCTCGAGCCGCCCGCGCGGCGCCTCGCCGAGCGGGGGATTGAGCTGCACATGCATGGATCCCAGCAGACTGGTCTGCCCGACCGTGGCCACCGCGTTGGCCGGTACCACGACATCGGGCTTCACCGACACTTCAACGTCGGCGTGCCAGCCCTTCACCGTCATATTGCCGACGCTGCCGACTACGACGTCGTCGATCATCACCGGCGAATTCGACTCCAGCCTGACGACATTCGCGATCTCGACGTGGTAGATGCTCGCCCCCGGGCCGCGTCCCACCGCACCGGGCAGCGGTAGCGAGTTCAGGCCGTGAAAGGCGCATCCGGTCGCGGTCAGTATGACGCAGGAGCCGATGACCAGCAGCCCACGTGCTTTGACCCGGCCGGTCACGATGGCGGCCTTTCCGCCGGCAGCAGCATGTCCGGCAGGTTGGCCGCGGTAGGCACCGGTGCTCCCGGGTACAACGCCGGTGACGGAGACGCGGGCAAAGGTGCATACAGGCCGGGGGCCATCGGAGGCAGGCCCGCACCACCCCACCCCGGCGGCGGCGGCACATCGCCGTTCAGCCCGGTGTAAGCCGACACGGCAGGAGGAATCTCGGGTGGCCGAGGCTTCGGCCCCGCACTGCCGGGCGCCAGATTGGGCTCGGAGTACACGATGTCCTGCGGGTCCATCGACGGCATCAGGTACGGGCTGACCGGAAGCGGAACGTAATTGAAGTTGAGCAGCCGCAACGCGGGCCCGAGGTACTGCGCACACAGCTTCGCCGTTTCGGGCGCAGTGGCGTTTTCGACGGCGCCGATCGCCGAACACAGGAACTGCAGGGGACTCGAGAAGTTGTTGAACACGAACGCTCCCACGTCATCTCCCGTGTCGGCGTTGTAGAAATTGTAGTAGTTCGCAAACGCGTTCGCCGCAACGTGAAGTACGTTCTCGAGATCGATCTTGTGATCGGCCACGGTCTGTGTGACGTTGGCCAACCGCTGAATCGACTCGCTGGTCTGGTCGCGGCTTCCTGCGATGAACCGCTGAACCTCCCCAACCGCAACCGACAGATCCGTCAGCGCCGCGTCCAGATCGGACCTATTGTCGTTCAGCACGCTGGTGAGCGTGGCGAGCCGGTTTTGGAACTGCACGATCTGTTGGTTGCTGTCGCGAAGTGCCGTGACGAAGGTCTGCAGGTTTTTGATGATGTCGACAATGTTGCCGCTGCCGTCGGCCAGGATCCGGCCCACCCCGGACAGCTGGGCCAGTGTTTGCCTGAGCTTGTCGCCATTGCCCTGGAGCGCGTCGGCGGAGCTCTCGATGAACCGACCGACCGAACTGGTCGACACATTGCCGGTTGGTCCCAAATCCGTTGCCAGCCGGGCGAGTTGAGCTTTCACCTCATCCCACTCGACGGGCACCGCCGTACGCTCGACCGGAATCACCGCGCCGTCGCGCATCGTGGGGCCGCCCGACCGGTACGGCGTGAGCTGGACGTAGCGCGACGCGACGAGATTCTGAGCCACGATCACCGCTTTCGCATCGGCCGGAATCGGCACGTCGCGGTCCACTTTCATGGTCAGCTTGGCCTGAGTGCCCTCAGGCTGGATGGAAGCGATCCTGCCGGCCTTGATGCCGGAGACGCGCACGTCATCGCCGGGATAGATCGCGGTGGCGGTGGTGAAATAGGCGGTGATCGTCTTCGGCCGGAAAAACGTCTGGTGGACGACGAAGATCGCCGCCGCCACGATCAGGCCTGCCAAGACGACCGCCACGGCGGCCAGCAGTCGGTTGCGAGACATCATGGCTGGCCCCCTGGGTGGTCGAACCATGGACGGTCTCCGGGCTGCGGAATTCCGTTGTAGGGGAACGGGAGCTCTGCCCGTGGCCCGGCGTTGTCGGGTGGTTGCCCCGCGTTGACGCCCCTTCTGAACCCGAACGCATAATCCAGGAACGGCTGAAATAACTGCGCAGGCTGCAGATTCGGCACGTACGCCTGGTAGTACGGGCCGCTAGCCACCGTCTCGCCCTGGGTGCCCTCGAATTTCGCTAAGCGTGGCAGGAGCTTGCCGATATTGTCGCGGTTCTTTTCCAGCATCGCTATCACCGAATTCAGCTTCTCCAGCGTGGGTGCCAGCTTCTGTTCGTTGTCGGCCACCAACCCGGACAGCTGTTTGGCCAGCGCAGACGTGTTGGCCAGCAGCTGGACGATCGTGTACCGCCGGGCAGCCAGCACCCCGAGCAGATCGTTGGCGTTGAGGATCAGCGTGTTGACCTGCTGGCTGCGTTCCGACAGGATCCCCGTGACATCGCCGGCATTCTTGAGAAGATCGCGCAGTGGTTGGTTCCTGCTGTTGAGGGACCGCGATAACCGGGTCAGCCCATCAAAGGTCGGACCGAGTTGCGGTGCGATCTGATCGATGGTGGCCGACAGGGTGTCAAGGGACTGGTTGAGCGTTTGGGTATCGGTGCCGGCGACGTTCGTCGTGAGGTCGCTGAGCGCCTCGGTCAGCGAGTACGGGGACGATGTGCGCGAGAGCGGTATCACGTCGTTTGGGCGCAGTGTGCCCGTGCCCGCGGATTCCACGGTGAGTACCCGCTGGCCCAGTAGCGTCCCGGTGCGGATGTGCGCGGAACTGTCCGACCCGAGCTGAATCTTCGCACGGACGGTGAACGTTACCAGCGCATAACCGTTTTGCAGCGAAGTGTGCGACACGGTGCCGACTTTCATGCCCGAAATCGTCACGTCGTTTCCCACGGCGAGGCCGCCGGCTTCGTCGAACAGCGCCTGGTATCTGATCGCCGTCGCCAGCGACACCAGCCGGTCGGGCGATAGACCGACCAAAATGACGAGCACCGCCAGGACTACGCCGATGAATCCCGGTCGAACGAGGTTGGCTCCGCGGTATCTAAGCATCAGGGTTCCGCGCACCTCCCGCCCTCTTGCTTGGTCCAGGGAAAGACGACGGTCCGGCCCTGAAGATCGGTGGCCCGGAAGGATATTCCACAGACGTAGTAATTGATCCAGCTGCCGTACGAGCCGAGCCGGACGAGTTTCCGGAGGTTCTCCGGTGTCTTCTGCAGCTGAACGTCGATGCGATCCTTGTCCTGAACGAGCAGCGGCGCGATCCGATTCAGCTGGTCCACCGTGCCGGCCAGCGGCGGGCGGGCATTGGTCAACAGGTCCGCCAACGAGGCGGTCGCGTTGTTGAGGGAGTCGATCGCGGCGCCGATCGGATCGCGGTCGGCCGACAGCTGGGTGATAAGGCGCTCGAGGCGGTCGACCGTCTGCGAGAACTTATCTCCGTCCCGGGCGATCGTGGCCACCACCGTGTTGAGATTGTCGATCAGTTGCTCGACGACTTGGTTGTTGTCGGCCAAGGTGTTCGAGAACGACGATGTTCGCGACAACAGAGACTCCAGGGTGCCGCCTTCGCCCTGAAATATCTGCAGCAGCGACGAGGTGAGCGCATTCACGTCTTGCGGGTTCAGGCCCTGGATCACCGGTTTCAGTCCGCCCAGCAGCAGGTCGAGGTCCAGTGCCGGGGCCGTTCGGTCGACCGGGATCTGCGACCCGGCCGGCAACACCGTGGTCGATCCCGGACCGTCGACGAGTTCGAGATAGCGATCGCCGGTCAGGTTGAGGTAGCGCACCGCTGCTTTGGTGCCGGTGGTGAGCACGATGTCGCGGTCGGCGTCGAACTTCACCAGCACCGTCTTGTCCGGGCGCAGCGACAGGCTGTCGACCGTGCCCACCCGGATGCCGGCGACCCGCACCGTGTCTCCGCCCTTGAGGCGCGACACGTCGGCGAACACCGCCGAATATCCGTTGGTGGAACCGGTGCGGTACTGGCCGAAGATGAAGAACAGGAAGGTAGTCAACACCGCCATCACGACCCCGAAGGCCCCCAACTTGATGACCGTTCGCCGTGCGCCGGTCATCCTGGTTGCCCGATCTGTGCGCTGTTGCGTGGTGGCCCGGGGATCGGCCCGAACAGCCACTGCTTGAGGGCGTCGGAGTTGAGCAGAATGCCCTGGTTTCCGTACTGCGTGGGGTTGGCGCCCACGTCCATGACGACGAACGGCGGATGCGCCTCCATGGGCACCTTCGGAAGGTCCTGGCACTGCGGACCGCCCGTCGCCGCGACCTTCGGCAGGTCCCGCGGGTACCGATACCGGTCGATGCCCAGCGTGAAACTGACCGACACGACCACACCCGGCAACGGCAACGGCGGCGCCTTGGCCAGCGGCACAAGGCCGGCGAGCCCGCAGTTCAGCGCTTGGTTGTACCGGTTGGTGAGATCGGTCGTCGGTACCAGCAGATGCAGGACATCAGTCAGCGCCTGCCGGTTGGTTCCGAGCACGTCGTTACCGATGTCGGCCAGGCCGATGAGACTGACCAGCAACGCGTCGAGGTTGCGTTGCTCATCGACGATCGTCTGGCTCACCCGCGTCGCATTGGCGGCGGTTCGGATGAGGTCCGGCGCCGCATCGGCGTACGCGTTGAACACGTCGGGCGCCACGGCGAGGTCGTGGCTGAGCGCCGGAAGACTCGGGTCCACGGTGGCGAGAAAATCGTCCAGGTCACCGAGTGTCTGGCCGAGCCTGTGGCCACGGCCGTTCAGCGCCGTCGCGATCGCACCGAGGGTCTCATTCAGCTTTGCGGGGTCGATCTTCGACAGCACCGACGAGAGTTGCTCGAACACCGTGTTGATTTCGACGGTGACGTGTTGGGCGTCGAGCACCTGTCCGGCGTGTATCGGCTGCGGCGCGGGGTTGGCGGGAGGCATCAGCTGCACGTACTTGGCGCCGAACACCGTCGGCGATGTGATTTCCACGAGCACATTGGCGGGAATGAGGTGTAACTGGGACGGATCCATCGCCAGGTGGAGGGCGGCTTGCCCGTCGGGCAGCGCGTCGATCGAGGCGACCTTGCCCACCTCGACACCGCGCATCGTCACCCGGGCGTTTGTGTTCATCACCAGGCCGGCCCGCGGCGACAACACGGTCACCGGCGCGGTTGGGGTGAAACTGCCCCGGAACGCACCGACGGCAAGGGCGATTATTGCCGCGATCGTGATAATCGTCGCCAGACCCGCCAGCGCGGGCCCGATACCAGGTCTCATCGGCTCTCCCCCTAGCCCGACAGGTGGAAGTTGCCGTTGGTGCCGTAGACGACAAGCGAAATAAGCAAAGTTACCGAGACCACGACGACGAGTGAGGTCCGCACCGCATTGCCCACCGCGACACCGACGCCGGAGGGTCCGCCACTGGCGTAATAGCCGTGGTAGGTGTGCACCATCAGGACGGCCAGCGCCATCAATATGGCCTGCAGGAACGACCACAGCAAGTCGATCGGGTTCAAGAATGTCCGGAAGTAGTGGTCGTAGAGGCCGGCGGACTGCCCGAAGAGGATCACAGTCACACCTCGGCTGGCGACGAACGAGAGGATGACGGCGATCGCGTACAACGGCGTGATCGCGATCAGCCCGGCAACGATCCTGGTGCTGACCAAGAACTCAACGGAGCGGATAGCCATGGCTTCCAGCGCGTCGATCTCTTCGGCGATTCGCATGGCGCCGAGTTGTGCGGTCACGCCGGCTCCGAACGTGGCCGCCAAGCCGATTCCCGCGACCACGGGTGCCGAGATGCGGACGTTGATGAATGCCGCCAAGAACCCCGTCAACGCCTCGATGCCGATGTTGCCCAGCGAGCTATACCCTTGGACCGCCAGCGTGCCGCCCGCTGCCAGGGTCAAAAACCCAACGATCACCACCGTTCCGCCGATCATCGCCAAGGTGCCTGCACCCATGCTGATTTCGGCGACGAGCCGGGTGATCTCACTCCGAAAGTGAACGGCCGCGTATGGCACCCCACGAATCGCCCTGCCGAAAAAAATTGTTTGGTTGCCGGGTTTGCTCAGCGCGCGGATCGGCTTCTCGGCTTGCCGCGCAAGCCGCGGATAGACAGGTCGCAGCGTCACAGGATGCCCTTCCTCACTTGGCCGTCATCTTGATGCCGACGGCGGTGATAACCACGTTGACGACGAACAGCAACATGAACGCGTACACCACGGTTTCGTTCACGGCGTTGCCCACGGCCTTGGCGCCCCCGCCGGATATGATCAGGCCGCGGTAGCAGGCCACCAGGCCGGCGATCATGCCGAAGAATGCGGCTTTCACCCCGGAAATGATCAACTCAGGGATACCGGTCAAGAGGGTGATGCCCGCGACGAACGCGCCCGGGTTGACGTCTTGGACGAAGACCGAAAAGACGTAGCCGCCCACGACGCCGACAATGACCACCAGGCTGTTCAACAGCAGGGCTATCAGCGTGGATGCCAGCATGCGGGGAGTCACCAAACGCTGCACCGGATTGATGCCCAAAACCTCCATCGCATCGATCTCTTCGCGAATCGTGCGCGAACCCAGATCCGCGCACATCGCCGTGGCGCCTGCTCCCGCGATGACCAGGACCGTCACCAGCGGCCCAACCTGCGTGACCGCACCGAACGCCGCACCGGCACCGCTCAAGTCGGCAGCACCGAGCTCGCGCAGCAGGATGTTGAGCGTAAAGCTGACCAGCACCGTGAGTGGTATTGCGACCAGCAGCGTAGGAGCCATCGAGACTCGGGCCACGAACCACGACTGGTCCAGGAACTCGCGCCACTCAAACGGCCGGCGGAAGACGAACCTCAGCGCATCGAACGACATCAAGAACAATCCTCCGACGCCCTGCATCGGCCTGGACATGTCTCGCCCTGATATGAGACCCCGGGGCCAGCGGTCCGATTGTTTACTCGCCATTGGCCCCAGGTCCTTCCAGAATCGTCACCGCTGCCACCGCGGCCGCGCCACCGAGGTTGTGCGCCAAGCTGATTCGAGCGCCCTCGACCTGATTGCAGGCGCTGCCGCGCCGCTGTTCGAAGTCCGGCGGCGAACACCACTGCGGCCGAACCGTCGCTCTAGGCGCACAGTCGTAGCGGCCGAACGGGGCACTGTTATCGGCGCCTTGAGGAACTGGTCCATGGTGACCTCGTCTCCGTTGGACCCGCAATTATTACTCATGGCCGTCTCTTTTCGGGCTCGAATGAGTAACCTTGATCTGGGACTCAAGATCTCACGGCCACTCGACGAAGGGTGCCCCTCCTGAAGCGTCGCGCCATCACCAGTAGCCGCGGTCGGACCCAGGGCGAATCTGACGACACCTCACGCGCAACGACTTACCGGCCCGCGCCGTGGGGCCAGTTCGTCCCGAATGTGCGTGGGAATGTTGCGCACCGTGATGGCCGCACGGCGTGGGGGTGGAACGTGCCGACGGTTCGGCTCAGAGGAACGAGCGCATGAAGCCGAGGATCTCGTCGACAGCGGCGAAGCCGCCGAGGTGGCTCTCGCCGGGGCGCAGGATGACCTCGACGTCGGGCAGGTAGGAGGCCGCGACCTTGGCGGCCTCGAAGGACACGAGAGGGTCGGCGTCGCCGTGCCACCACCGCACCGGCGCCTTCACGTCGGCCAGCCGGAAGCCCCAGTCCCGCCCGAACAGGCGGAGGTCGTCGACGAGGGCCTGGAAGCGGCCCCGGGAGGTGAGGGCGATGTCGTCGATGAACATCGCCTGGATCTCGTCGTCGGCGAAAACCCGTCGGTCGGCCTCGGGCATAATCCTGGACACGCCCCGGTAGGCCCAGTGTCCGAGCGGGACGATGGGCAGCAACCCCCCGGCCACCAGCGCCGCTAAGGGTCGGCGCAGGCCCGACAGCATCGGGGCGAAGCGGCGGGTCAGGTCGACGGGGCCGGCGCCGGTGGCGTCCGGGCCGACCGACGGCGTCACGCCGCCCACCACGGCCACGGCCGCGACGCGACCGGCGAGCGCGGACGTCCCGGCGCAGGACAGGGCGTAGGGGCCGCCGCCGGAGAGCCCGATGACGCCGACCCGCTCGGCGTCGAGGACGTCGGCCACCTGGGCGGCGTCGGCGGCCCAGTCGGCCACCGCGTTGTAGGGGTGCGGGTCGGACAGTCCCGACCCCGGCCGTTCCACCAGTACGACGCGCAGGCCGAGCTGCTCGGCGGCGCGGCGGCCGAGCAGCGGGTACTGGCGCCGCCCGCCGGGGGTGCCATGGAACCACAGCACCACCGGGCCGGAGGGGTCCCCGTACTCGGCGTAGCCGAGCCGGCGGCCACCTGTGAGATGGAAGCGCCCTTCGGCGCGCGGCTTTTCGATGCGGGGCACGCGGAAGGGGTGCCGCCAGGGGTTGTTCGGGCTCATTGGTCCTCAGGGGCTCCTTGTAGCCGGGGGGTTGAGCAACCCCCGGATTTTCCCCTCATTCTTTTCCCATTTTCTGCTTTGTTCGCTCAGGGCTGACGTTCTGCCCGCGCAGGGGAGGGAGGGGTACAGGGAGAAAACCGGGGCGACTTGAGAGTCAGCGCAATTCCGCGGCAACGCAGCATATATTTGGCCGATCGATGGGTCCGTTTGAGCCTGCGTCATTGCCTTCCATCATCCGGCGATCCGTCACCTTGCCATGGGCGCATTTCAAAGCGGTCGAGGTAACGATCGATGAAAGCCAGCGCCTCGGCGTGTCCGCGGGTGATGCCGAGGCCTCGTTCGAGCACCAGGTTGCGCGCGACACTCGCCACGATCATCGACATGACCACCGGGGGGAACGCCTGCACATCGACGCCGTGTGAGCGGAGCACCAACATCAGGGCGGCCTCCTCCAGGTCCCGGAAGCGCTCGGCGTAGGCGGCGATCTCACTGCGGATCGCCTTGCGGTGATTCGCCAGCGCCATGAACTCCATCCACAGTTGGGCTCCCTGGGCGCTGTTGAGCTGCCACAGTGCATGCAGCGGTTCGGTTTCACCCAGCGCACGACGCTGGCGTTGCAGGTTGGATTCCGCCCCGGCCTGAAACACGGCCAGGAACAGGTCGTCCATGGTCGGGAAGTAGTAGTGCACCAGCGCCGACTTGACCCCGGCCCTGGCCGCCACCCGTCTTGATGTCGCCCCGGCATAGCCCTCCTCAATCATGATTTGGGCAGTCGCCCGTATCAGCGCTAGTCGGGTTGTCGAGTCGCGTGTGCCCGACTTAGGAGACGTCATATCACCCCGTCCTGTTCAACATGCCTTAGGCGCCCACTCATACGTCCAACGCGGTCGACTCTTGACCGGCCGCTGTACGACTGCTAGACATAGCGCCATACTAGTTGTTGAGCGTTCGCCCAAACCCTGCGATCACTTGTGCAAGAGATCTCAGGAGCTCCCGGCGCATTGAAAAAGGTTGAGAGGGGATGGGTTCACCGATGTTTTCGGCAATCCTGATCGAGAAGGGTGAGGAGGGTCAGGCGGTTGCCGTCACGAACCTGGACGAGGCACAGTTGCCGGACGGCGATGTCCTCGTCGACGTGGAATATTCCACCCTGAATTACAAGGACGGCCTCGCGATCACCGGCAAGTCACCTGTGGTTCGCACGTTTCCGATGGTGCCCGGGATCGACCTCGCGGGCGTCGTCATGGACAGTACGCACGCGGATTGGAACAAGGGCGACCGGGTCGTGCTCAACGGCTGGGGCGTGGGCGAAACCCATTGGGGCGGCCTCGCTCAACGGGCACGCGTCAACGGCGACTGGCTCGTGCCTCTGCCCGTCAATTTCACGACTCGGCAGGCGATGGCGATCGGAACCGCGGGCTATACAGCGAGCCTGTGCGTGGGCGCACTCCTCGACCAGGGTGTATCACCCGACCAGGGTGAGGTGCTCGTGACGGGGGCGACAGGCGGTGTCGGAAGCGTCGCGATCGCGCTGTTGGCCAGGGCAGGGTTCAAAGTGGCCGCCGCGACCGGCAAGCCGTCGGAGGCAGAGTATCTCCAGCGACTTGGCGCCGTCACGGTGTTGGACCGCGCCGGGTTTGCCCAGGCCGGCAAGCCCCTGCAGAAGGAACGCTGGGCGGGCGTTATCGACACCGTCGGCAGCCACACACTGGCGAACGCCTGTGCTCAGACACGCTATGGCGGCGCGGTCGCCGCGTGCGGCCTGGCCCAGGGCATGGATTTTCCGGCCTCGGTTGCTCCGTTCATTCTGCGCGGCGTTTCCCTGCTCGGCATCGACAGCGTGATGGCGCCTAAGGAGCGCCGCATGGCCGCCTGGACACGCCTGTCACGCGATCTGGATCTCCGCGCGCTCGACTTGATCGCCGAGGAGATCGCCCTGGGAGACGCGATCGCCGCGGCGGGTCAACTCCTGGACGGCAAGGTGCGCGGCCGCATCGTGGTCGACGTCAACCGCTGATCGGAGCACGAATGAGTAGGAAGTCCACCAAGGAAGAGGTCACCCGGCTCGATCTCTCCGACGTCGATCACCGCGTGGGCGAGCTGATCGGCGGCGGGCAGCTGTGGGATCCATGCAGCGGCTCCGACATCCGGCGGTGGGTGATGGCGATGGACTATCCCAACCCATTGCACTGGGACGAGCAGTTCGCGCGCGATTCCAAATTCGGCGGCATCGTCGCTCCGCAGTCCATTGCGGTGGCCCTGGACTACGGGCACGGCGCAGCGCCCGCGTGCGTGGGGCATATCCCCGACAGCCACTTGATCTTCGGCGGCGAGGAATGGTGGTTCTACGGCTGTCCCGTGCGGCCCGGCGATCAGCTGTTCCAGGAGCGACGCTTCCACGACTACAAAGTGGTGGAAACGAAATTCGCCGGGCCCACCATGTTTTCGCGCGGAGACACCACCCACACGAATCAACACGGCGCCCTCGTCGCTCGCGAGCGTTCGACCGCGATCCGCTATCTCTTCGCGGAGGCCAAGAAACGCGGCATGTTCGAAAGCCAGCTCGGCGATGTCAAACGCTGGACGGATACCGAGCTGGCCGGGATCGAGGAACTACGCCGTGACTGGCTCGAGTCCAATCGAATGGGCGTCTCACCGCATTTCGGGGAAATCAAGGTCGGCGACACGCTGCCGCGTCGGGTGATCGGCCCGCACACCATCGCCAGCTTCACCACCGAATACCGGGCGTTTCTTTTCAACATCTGGGGCACCTTCCACTGGGTTGCGCCGTCCGGAGTCGACGATCCCTGGATCTACCAGGATCCCGGCTGGGGGAAAGACTTCGCCTTCGACGAGGAGGACGCGAAGATCGATCCGCGCAAGCGCGACGGGCTCTATGTGGGCCCGTCCCGCGGCCATATCGATGCCGACAGGGCCAGTGAAGTCGGCATGGCGCGCGCCTACGGTTACGGCGCGACGATGGGCGCGTGGTGCACCGACTATCTCGCGTATTGGGCCGGCCACGACGGCATCGTGCGCCACTCCAAGGCAGACTTCCGCGGACCCGCCTTCGAGGGCGACGTGACATATTTCGACGCCGAAGTCATTGGCAAGGAGGCAGAGTCGACGTGGGGTGTGCCGCTCGTCCAGGTCAAGCTGCGACTCACCAACCAGGACGGCGAGAGGCTGGTGGACTGCACCGCCGAGGTCGAGCTGCCGCTGTAGTGCGCCGCGAAGCGACGGGCAGGTGAGCGATGGCGGCCGAGAGGAACCCTGATCACGAGCAAGGGATTTCGATCGTCTCGGGCCCTCCGCTCAACACGGAGCCCGGGCTCGGGGCGCTGACCCTCCCCGGGTTCCTGCGCGAGGTGACGGCGACGTACAGCGAACGCGAAGCGCTCGTGCTGCACGCTCCCGAAGGGGTGACGCGCTGGACGTACGCCGAGCTGTGGGAGCGCGCAATCGAAGTGGCGCGTGCGGTGCGGGCGTGCGGCGTGGCCAAGGACGGCCGAGTGGGCGTGTTGATGACGAACCGCCCCGAATGGATCGCGGCGGTGTTCGGCACAACGCTGGCCGGGGGCGTGGCAGTTACACTCAGCACCTTCTCGACACCGGCTGAGCTCGATTACCTGCTCCGGGCCTCCGGGGTTGGGGTGCTGTTGTTCGAGCGAAGGGTGCTGACAAAGGACTTCGCGGCCATTCTGACCGAGTTGGCGCCGGAAATCGCTGAGGCGGCACCCGGCGCGCTGCAATCGGCGAAGTATCCGTTCCTGTGCAGCTTCGCAACGATCGGGGAGGCTGCGCCCGGCATCGAGACCTGGGATGACTTCCTGGCCCGTGGTCACAATGAACCGCGCGAACTGGTCGAGGCGACGGCTGCGGCGGTGCATCCGAGTGATCCCGCCGTGCTGTTCTTCTCATCGGGCTCGACGAGTAGGCCGAAGGGCATCCTCAGCGCGCACCGCGGCGTCTGCATCCAACTGTGGCGCTTCCGGCGTATGTACCGATTTGGTCCCGAGGACAACGTCCGCTGTTGGTCAGCGAACGGCTTCTTCTGGTCCGGCAATTTCGCCATGTCGCTTGGTTCGACGCTTGCCGCCGGCGGTGCCCTCGTGCTGCAACCGACCTTCCACGCCGCCGAGGCGCTCGAGCTGATGGCTGCCGAGCGCGTGAACTTTCCGTTCGCGTGGCCGCACCAGTGGGCGCAGCTCGAAAGCGCACCCAATTGGAGTCGTGTGGATTTGAGCAGCATGCGGTTCGTGGATTTCAAGACACCCGTCGCGCGCCATCCCACGGTATCGACCAAATGGTTCGAGCCGGGCCACGCCTATGGCAACACGGAAACCTTCACGATCACGACGTGCTTCCCAGCCAATACACCACCCGAAATCCACGCGGACAGCAGCGGGGAGGCGCTGCCGGGTGTGACGCTCAAGATTGTGGATCCGCTCACGGGAGTGGTCGTTCCGCGCGGCGAGCGGGGCGAGATCTGCGTCAAAGGTCCCACGCTCATGCTCGGCTACATCGGCACGCCACTGGATGAGACGCTCGACGCCGACGGCTTTTTCCGCACCGGCGACGGCGGCTATCTCGACGACGCAGGGCGGCTGTTCTGGGAGGGCAGGCTCACAGACATCATCAAGACAGGTGGCGCGAACGTCTCGCCGCTGGAGGTCGATGAGGCGCTCGGCAACCATTCGGGCGTCAAGGTGACGCACACCGTCGGCGTACCGCACGAAACGCTCGGCGAAGTCGTCGTCGCCTGCGTCGTGCCACACGAAGGCATGAGCCTCGAAGCTGAGGAGATTCGGACATTCCTGCGGAAACGATTGGCGAGTTACAAGGTGCCGCGCCATGTGCTTTTCTTTCGCGAGGATGAACTCGTTCTGACGGGCAACGCAAAGATCAAATCCGGCGATCTTCGGCAGTTGGCCACCAAGCGGATGCAGGAGTAGCATCCACCAGCCGATTGCGCAGCTCGCGCTTCAGCACCTTGCCGTAGCTGTTCTTCGGCAACTCGTCGATGAACTCGTAGCGTTTGGGGCGTTTGAACCGGGCAATGCGTTGCAGCAGATGCTCGTCCAGCTCGTCCTCGTCGGCGGAGCCGACGACGAACGCGACCACCACCTCACCCCACTGCGCATCGGGCGCGCCCACGACGCAGGCCTCCGAGACACCCGGGTGCCCGAGCAACGCTTCCTCGACCTCACGGGGGTAGATGTTGCTGCCGCCGCTGATCACCACGTCCTTTGAGCGGTCCCGCAGCGTGAGGTAGCCACGCGCGTCGAACGACCCCATGTCGCCGGTGTACATCCAGCCGTTCTTGAAGGTGTCGGCGGTGGCGCCGGGGTTGTTCCAGTACCCCGACATGACGACATCGCCGCGGCAAACGATTTCACCGACCTCGCCAGTGTCCGCGCGACTGCCGTCGTCGCGCAGCACGGCGACCTCCATGCCCGAACGCGCATAGCCGACGGACCCGAGTATCGCGTCGTCGGCCAGTTCATGGTCGGCGCGCCGCAATCCGGTGATCGTCATGGGGGATTCGCCCTGGCCGTAGATCTGGGCGAACAGCGTGCCGAACGCCGCCATGGCCTTCTTGAGGCTTTCGACATACATTGGGCCGCCGCCGTAAATGATCGCACGCAAGTTGCGCGGCCGGCCGCGGCGGGTGTCAACCAGCCGCTGCACCATCGTCGGGGCTAGGAAGGCGCTGGCGCCTGGATGGTGCTCGCAGAGACCCAGGAATTCAACCGGATCGAATGCGCCTGATTCGGGCACCACCTGGCGGGCGCCGCGCAGCACGTACGGCGCGATGTACAGCCCCGAGCCGTGAGACATCGGAGCGCCGTGGATGAGGCTGCAGTCCTCGTCGGGGTTGTCGATGTCGGCCAGGTGGGCAACCGTCATTGCCGTCAGGTTGCGATGGGTGAGCATCGCGCCCTTCGACCGGCCGGTCGTCCCGCTGGTGTAGAACAACCAGGCCAGCGTCGACGGATCGGTGCACGGTGGAACTGCGGGTGCGACGGCGAGCCGGGATGCGTATCCCTCGGCGCCAGGCGTTTCGATCGGAACGCCGACGAGCGGGACGAGGTCGTCGGCGATCTTCTTGGACGCGAAGACCTGCGATGCACCGGCATCGTCGAGTATCTGTGCCATCTCCCGGGGATGCAGTTTGTAGTTGATCGGCACGGCGACACACTCGGCGGCCCAGATCGCGAACAGCAACTCGACGATCTCGGGGCGATTCCCGCTGGCGATCGCGACCCGCGCCCCCGAAGGGCACTGCTGCCGAATCGAAGCCGCGAGGCGCAGCGCACGCTCACGCAGCTGGGCCCACGTGCAGTACTGACGCTGCCCGTGGAAGACCGCGCCGCGATCGGCAAACCGCGCCGCGGCCTGGTCGAGGAAGCTGAACAGGTTCAACGGGCCGTCCACTCAGAATTCAGCGCGAAGTCCGACAGATACTTGGTGGAACTCCAGCCACCGTCGACCACAATCGTCTGCCCGTTGATGAAACTTCCGCCGGGCGAACACAGGAACGCCACGGTGCTCGCGATGTCGTCGACCGTGCCGAGGCGCTGATGCGGTGTCATCTCCACGTTGATCTTGCGAAAGCGCTCGTCCTGCAGGCGTTGCTCCACCATCGGCGTTCGCGTCACACCGGGAGCCACGGCGTTGCACCGTATTCCGTGTGCCCCGTACTGGCACGCGATGTGGGTGGTGAGCGCTGTCAGGCCGCCTTTTGCCGCACTGTACGCGCCGCCGCGAAGACCTCCCACCACCGCGAACGTTGACGTCATGTTGATGATCGCCGAGCCGGGTTTCATGTGCGGCAGCGCCTCGCGCGCCACACGGAACGGCGCGCGCAGCATCACGGCGAGGAAGTAATCCAGTGTCTCGTCGTCGGTCTCGTGAAGCGGCTTGGGACTGCCCACCCCAGCATTGTTGACCAGGAAGTCGATCTGACCCCATCGATCCACGGCGGTGCCGACGATTCGTTTCGGCGCGTCGTCATCGGTCAGATCGACGGCGAGCGTCGCAACGCGATCGGGATCGTCGATCGCTTTCTCCAACTCGGCGAGCCTGCCCACGTCCCGCCCCGTGCCGAGGACCGCCATTCCCATGTCCGCGAGCTTCGTCGCGCAACCGAAGCCGATACCACCGCTGGCCCCTGTCACAATCGCTACCTGCATGTCATCCGTCCGCCTTCATGAGTTCCGCTCGGATCTGATGCTTCAAGACTTTTCCGGCGTCGTTCTTCGGCAACGCATCCAAGATCACCACCTGCTCAGGCGCTTTGAATTTCGCAACACCTTGGTCCTCGAGAAACTCGCGCAACCCGGTGACGTCCGGAGCCCGCGAAGCGTTGGGCACGATGGCAGCGCACGCCCGCTCACCGGTACGGGCATCGGGCAGACCTACGACCGCCACCTCGGCGATGCCGGGATGGCCGACCAGGATGTCCTCGACTTCCTTCGGCGAGATGTTCTCGCCATTGCGGACGATGATGTCCTTGGCCCGGCCCGTCACCACGAGGTATTCGCCGTCAACCCAGCGACCGAGATCTCCGGTGCGGAAGTAACCTCGAGCGTCGAAGGATTCGGCCTCGTCTTCGGCATGCAGGTAGCCGATCAGCATCTGCGGCCCGCGGGCACAGATCTCGCCCACCCCTGAGGTGTCGGCCGCGTGCCCAACTAGTTTGATGTCGGCAATGCCGGCGCGACCATCCGTCTCCGCCGCGTGATCGGCGTCGCCGCGTCGCATCGCGCCCACGGTCGTGACAGGCACCTCTGTGGAGCCGTACACGCGGCTGACAACCGCCCGCTCGAAATAAGAGGTTGCGCTGCGGATCAACGACGGTGACACCGAGGCGCCGCCGCAGATGAACACCTTCAAGTCAGGCAGGTGCGTGCCCGCCCGCTCGGCGGAGGCGAGCAGCTGCTCCAGAAACGGCGTCGCTCCGGCCATGTGGGTGCACCGCTCCGCTGTCATCAGCTTGACGGCATCGTCTGCGTTCCACCGGTCCATCAGCACCGCAGTTGTGCCCAACAACAGCGGACACTCGAATGCATAGATCGACCCGCCGATGTGGGCGATCGGCGACGGCACCAGGAACCGGTCCTCGGGCTCGACACGCCAATACTCGCGAATCTGCCAGATGAGCGCATGGATCGAGTTATGGCTGTGCAGCACGCCTTTCGGATGGCCCGTCGTCCCCGACGTGTAGAGAATCATCCGCGCTGCGTCCGGATCCAGCACCGCCGGCAGTTGCTTCGCCGCCTGATGAGCCGAGAACAGCGACTCGTAGGCCGTGTGACCACCGGGTTCACCACGCAGCACAACGACTTCCGGTGGCGTATGCATTTGTGCCGTCACACGGCTGAGCATCGACGCATAGTCCTGCCGACCAAAGTGAGAGGGCACGAAGATCATCCGGCTCTGCGCATCATCGAGGATGAAACGCAGTTCACGATCCCGCAGCGAGGGCAGTATGGGATTCACCACCATGCCGGCGAATGTTGCCGCAAGGTAGATGACAGCGGCCTCGTGCCAGTTCGGCAGCATGAACGACACCACACTGCCTGGTGGCATGCGCGCCATGAGTGCCTGGGCCAGCGCCGTTCCCTGGCTGTTCAGCCGCTGGCAGTTCACGCGAATGTGGCCGTCGATCAATACCGTTCGCTGCGGCGTCAGCAGCGCGGCCTCACGCAGCGAGTCGGCCAGCGTCGTGCGGACCCACAATCCGCGCGTGTACGCGTCGGTTTCGCCGTCGGCATCGAGGCGGACCCTCACCCCGGGACCTGACCCTTGACCCGGCGCATGGTCATCGCGTGCCGGAAACGGGAGGACGGGTGGGTATTGATGGTGACCTGCGCAACCTCCCCATCAGACGTCTTGTACGTACGGTGCATCTCCAGTGCCGCGGTTCCCGACTCGATCGTGAGGCCGTCCGCCAACTCCCGGGAGATCAATACCGCGGATATCTCCTGATGCACCTCCACGATGCTCACCCCGAACAAGTCCTCAATGAGTGGGAAGATCGGGCCGGTGTGGCGCGGTAGAAGCCTGCCGACCGCCGCGAAGGCGCGGTTGATGTAGTACTCCGTTCGGCAGATCGGCGCCGAAGCGCCCGCGGCCTGCCGGTATCCCCGGACGGCCAGCCATTCCGTGCCGACCGCCAGCCCGGCCCGCGCGGCGAGGTCGTCGTCGACCGTCACCATGGCATTGGAATCGATGGTGAACTGTGCGCCGGCCGCAAAGGCTAACAGGTCGTTGATCGACATCACGTCCCGGGCGTATGAGTTCGCCGCCGGCCGGGAAACGACGAGCGTTCCCGCTCGCGGGCGTGACGAGACGAGGTTGTCGTCTCGCAGCCGGCGCAGAGCTTCCCGAACGGTGTAGCGGCTGACGGCAAATCGCTCACACAATTCGTGTTCGGTGGGCAGTTGCGAGCCGACGGGATACACGCCCTCGACAATCTCTTTCCGCAGGGTGCGCGCTATCTGAAGGTAGAGGTGATCGGCGGGGGTGACAGTCATTGCGAGCGGTCCTCGGGAGCTGCGTGCCGTCCGACCCGGTGGAACGCGAGAACACTGCCCTCGCCGTCGGCCGAAACGAACAGGGTGCCGTCCCACCCGACCGTGATGCCCGCGAATGGGCCCTGCGGCCCCGAGAACGGTGGCATCCCCTTCAGCGGCTTGGGAACCACACCGGGCGGGGGACCGACCGGCAACCCGGAGGCGATCCTGTTGCATACCCGGTTGTTCAGGTCGAACTGGACGAGTTCCCTGGCGCCGGCGTCGACGATGTAGAGCTGCCCGTCGGCCAGCGCAATCCCCTGGGGGCAGTGCAATTCGTCGACCACGGTCTCGACGTCCGATCCCGTCACCCGGACCACCCGCCCGGCTCCCGATTCGGCAACAAGCACGGCGCCGTCGGGGGCCGCCGCCAGGCCCACCGGGTCACGCAGGTCGGACGCCAGCACTTCGACATTGCCTGCGTTGACCGACAGCACTCGTCCGGTGCCGAGTTCGGCGACCACGGCTCCGCGCCGTGCGATCGCCACACCATAGAGCTGGTCGAAGCCGTCTGCCAGCAGTTCGCTTTCGCTAACGGCGGGTCGGTAGCGGGTGACTTGGCCACCGGACGTCGTCACCACGAACTCGCCGGCCCCGGCCGGCGCCAGGCCGCGCAGGAACCCGGGGTAGCCCGGAGAGAACAGCATGCCGACCGTCTGTAATGCCCCGTCCGACCGCACCACATAGAAATAGGTCCCGTCGGCGACGTAGAGATTCCCGTCGTCGCCGACCGCCAGATCCAGCGGCCAATTCAACCCGCCGGGCAAGACCGTTCGGGTTTCGCCGCCGCGCAAAATCTCGGTGATCTCGCCCGTGAAGTTGGAGACGAGCAGCCGATTGCCCGCAAAGGTGAGATTGTCCAGGCCAGGCGTGAGTTGGGCGACGACCATTCGCTGGCCGCTGCGCGGATCGATGCGCAGCACCTGTCCACTGGCCACCTGTGTGGAAACGATGAAGCCTTCCGAGTCGAACTTCACCGAGTCCGGTACACCCAGGTCGCCTGCGACGCGCTGCGGTTCACCGCCTTCGGGGTCGATCCGCCAGACCTCGTTCGCACCCATCACCGGGAAATACAGCTGGCCGTCGGGACCGACCTCCATGGCGTTGGGCGACGGGACGTTGTCCAGCAGCACGCGGGGAACGCCGCCGTTCAGGTCCATTTCGAGAAGGCGGCCGCCTTCGCGGCACTCGCCGATGAACAGCCGGCCACGGTGGAACGTGATGCCGTTCGCGGACGGGACGTCGTCGCGCAGCACGCGGGTCCGGCCGGCTGTATCCAGGACGCTGACCCGGCCGTCCATGACCTCGGTGGCGTACAGGTTGCCGTCCGGATCGAACGCGACGTCGTCGGGCGCGATGATGTCGCCGCCCTTGGGGCTCACGGTCTGCAGGCCCCCGGTTTCGAGATCCAGAGCGCTGATCTGACTGCCGGTGACCTGCGCCACGTACACCCGCCCGTCGGGACCGGTGCGCAGACCGTTGGCGCCGAACAACCGGCTGGGCCCGGTCACCCGTTGGAGCCGCCACCCTTCGGCGACCCCGGGCGGTTGCGCAGCCGTGTACCGGGCTTCTCGCAGCGGCGTGGTCATCGTCTTGCTGAAATCCTTCCGTCCGCCATTTCGCTGGACGTTACCAAGTGCTGCTAGTCCAGACAATAGTCGTCGAAGGCAGTCCTGGTGGCCTTGACGGCGCGATACCCGCTGCGGAATAGTGTTCTGCAATATGCAGAGCACCATATACTGTCCGGACAAAATAATATGACTGCCGGGGATCTCCTGAGGCTGACCGGCCGCGTGGTCGTCGTGTCGGGCGCCGGCGGCGGCGGCATCGGCACCACGGTGACCCGGATGGCGGCCGAGGCGGGAGCCACCGTCATCGCGGTCGGCCGCTCGAAGGAGAACCTCGACGAACACGTCGCTCCGCTGGCGCAGCAAGGTCTGTCGGTCGTACCAGTGGCCGCCGACGCGTCGACCGACGACGGGATCGGCGCGGTCATCGACCAGGCGCGGAACACCGACGGCGACCTGTACGGGCTCGTCAATGTCGCGGGGGGCGCGGCGCCGTCGACCTGGATGCCGTCGACCCGGGTAAGCAGGAACGACTGGCGTGAGCTGTTCGCGGCGAACCTGGAGACCACCTTCTTCATGAGCCAGGCCGTCGCCGCGGAGCTCAAGAACCAGGGCAAGCCCGGTTCGATCGTCTCGATCTCCTCGATCAGCGGCATGAACACCGCGCCGTTCCACATCGCTTACGGGACCGCGAAGGCCGCGGTCGCGGCGATGACTCGCACCATGGCGGTCGAACTGGCGCTGGACAATATCCGCGTGAACGCCGTGGCGCCGGGAGTCACCGAGACAGCCGCGTCGCGCACCTATGTCGACGACGACCCCGACCGCGATCGTCAAGCCATTGCGATGGGGCGGCGCGGGCGACCCGAGGAGCAGGCGGGCGTGATCCTCTTCTTGCTGTCCGACCTGGCGAGCTACCTCACCGGCCAGACTCTGCTGGTCGACGGCGGCCTCAGCCTGAAATGGAGCCATCTCGGCGCGGACAACACCTCACTGTTCCTCAAGGACGAAACATTCCGCGCAGCGATACAACGCTGGGACGAAACCTGATATGCGACCGATTCGGAAAGCGAGGATCCGATGACCGACATCGACAACCGTCCGGAAGCCCAGCCCGCAGAGGAACTTTCGGAGCCGGTGACGATCGGCGTGGCGGCCTACATCTCGGAGGACTATGCCCGCGCCGAGCGCGACAAGCTGTGGCGAAAAGTGTGGCAGCAGGTCGGTCGTGTCGAGGAGCTTGCCGAGGTGGGCAGTTACCACACCTATGACATCCTCGACGACTCGATCATCGTGGTGCGCACCGGGCCCAATGAATTCAAAGCCCACCACAACGTCTGCATGCATCGCGGCCGCCGGTTGATCGACACCCCCGAAGGCGCGAAGAACGCCTGCGGCCGAACAAGAAAGTCGTTCGTGTGCGGCTTCCACGGCTGGACCTACGGATTGGACGGCGCATGCACTCACATTCGTGAGCAGGACGACTGGCAGGGCGCACTGACCCCCGAGCGCACGCACCTCGCCCCTGTCAAGGTGGACACCTGGGGCGGCTGGCTGTGGATCAACATGGATCCCGACTGCGAGCCGCTGATGGACTACCTCTTCCCCGCGGCGAAGATCCTCGACCCCTTCGGCTTGGAGAACATGCGCTACAAGTGGCGCAAGTGGCTGCACTTCGACTGCAACTGGAAGGTCGCATTGGAGGCCTTCAACGAGACCTACCACGTCTATACGACCCACCCGGAGTTCAACAAGTTCGGTGAATTCAAGGGCTGGGCCAAGGCACAGGGCAAGCACAGCAACATCGGCTACGACGCTCCGGACGACCTGGAAGAGACCAAGTCGAAGATCCGGCTCGGCACCGGCGATCCGCGGATCTCGACCGCTGAGATGCAGGTCTACACGATGGAGGAGACCAACGCGACGACGACTCAGACGCTGGTGAACGCGGCGCTGCGGCTGGTCGACGAGTTGCCCGAAGACACCCCGGCCGACAAGGTCCTCGAGCACTGGCTGACATCCGCTCGTCGCGACGACGCCGCCCGCGGGGTGATCTGGCCGGCGATTCCGCCCGAGATCCTGGGGCAGAGCGGCACCGCGTGGCAGATCTTCCCGAATTTCCAGATCGGACAGGGGCTGACCAGCGCACTGTGCTACAGCGCCCGCCCCGACCCCAGCTACGACCCCAACAAGTGCATCTTCGAGGTCGCCGTGCTCGAACTGTTCCCGAAAGGTGAAGAGCCACAGACGGAATGGGTCTACACCCCGGCGGGCGACCCCAACTGGCGCTCGGTGCTGCCGCAGGACTTCTCCAACATGGCCGCGGTTCAGCAGGGCATGAAATCGGCTGGTTTTCCGGGCACCAAGCCCAACCCCTACAGGGAACGCAGCACCGTCAATCTTCATTACCAACTGTCGAAGTACATGGGTACCGGCGAACCACGTGAGCTTTGAGTAAGGAGACGGCACCGCATGACCGCGTTTGATGCATCCAACCCACCCTGCGGACCCACGCAGACACCCGACGACATCGATATCCCGGCGCTGCGGGAGAAGTATCGCCGGGAGCGCGCCAAGCGACTCCGTGAAGAGGGCTCGAAGCAGTACGTCGAGCTGTCGGATGACTTCGCCGGATACTACGAGACCGACCCGCACACGCCGGTAACGCCCCGCGATCCGATCTCCGAGGACATCGACGTGGCCGTTCTGGGTGGCGGCTTCGCGGGTCTGCTGTCCGCGGCCCACCTGAAGAAGGCCGGGGTCGACGATGTCCGGATCATCGAGCTCGGCGGGGATTTCGGCGGTGTCTGGTACTGGAACCGCTATCCCGGCATCCAATGCGACAACGAATCCTACTGCTACATACCACTGCTCGAAGAGCTCGACTTCATGCCGAGCAAGAAATTCGCCGACGGCGCGGAGATCTACGAACACTGCCGGCGCATCGGCAAGCATTTCGGCCTCTACGACGGGTCGATCTTCTCGACCCAGGTCCGGGCCCTGCGCTGGGACGAGGAAATCAAGCGGTGGCGGATCAGCACGAACCGCGACGATGACATCCGCGCCCGTTTCGTCGTCATGGGCTCGGGACCCTTCCACCGGCCAAAGCTGCCCGGCATCCCGGGGATCAGGGACTTCAAAGGCCACAGCTTCCACTCGTCGCGGTGGGATTACTCTTACACCGGCGGTGATGCCACCGGCGGGCTGGACAAGCTGGCCGACAAGCGGGTCGCCGTCGTCGGCACGGGCGCCACGGGTGTTCAGATCGCGCCTTTCCTGGGCCGGTATGCCAAGCACGTGTACGTGTTTCAGCGCACGCCGTCAACCGTCGACGAGCGTGGCAACAAGCCGACCGATCCCGAGTGGGTGAAATCGCTGAAGCCGGGATGGCAGAAAGAACGGCAGCGCAACTTCCACGCCTGGACATTCGAGGGCATGGCGCTGGGCCAGCCGGACCTGGTCTGTGACTTCTGGACCGAGCTCGGCCGCAACACGGCCGCCAGGGTGCTCGCCCTGGACGATCCCGCGTCGCTGTCTCCCGAGCAATTCATGGCGATACGCGAGGAAGAGGACTACAAGGTGATGGAGCGGTTGCGGCGCCGCGTCGACAGCACCGTCAAGGACCCGCAGACCGCCGAGGCGCTCAAGCCCTACTACCGATTCCTATGCAAGCGGCCCTGTTCGAACGACGATTATCTGACCACGTTCAACCGGCCGAATGTCACCCTGGTCGACGTCTCGTCATCGAAGGGCGTCGAACGGGCCACGGAGAAGGGACTTATCGCCGACGGTGCCGAGTACGAGGTCGACTGCATCATCTATGCCAGCGGCTTCGAGATCACGACTGAGATCAGCCGCCGCTATTCGATCGACTCGATCGTGGGCCGCGACGGGTTGTCGCTTTTCGACTACTGGCACGACGGCTACAAGACGTTCCACGGTATGACGAGCCGAGGGTTCCCGAACCAGTTCTTTACGGGCTTCACCCAGGTCGGTATCTCCGCAAACATCGCCTCCAACTACGAGCTGCAGGGTGAGCACATCGCCTACATCATCTCCGAAGCTTTGGCGCGGGGTGCCACCACGGTGGAGCCCAGCCTGGGGGCGCAGAACGAGTGGTGCAAGACGATCCGGGAAACCGCGGTCGACAACTCGGCGTTCGACCGCGAATGCACGCCCGGCTACTACAACAACGAAGGCGGTGGCGGGGGAGAAGGGATCCGGTCCCACCTGGGCGAGCCGTACGGGCCAGGCTTTTATGCCTTCGGCGATCTGTTGACGGTATGGCGGGACAAAGGTGATCTCAACGGCCTTGTGCTCGGAACCTGACGAGAGGCCGTGCAATGACACTCGCGATATTCGTTGCCCGAAACCGCGCGCCTTGCCACGCGGTCTCTGCTCAGTGGCAACCATGCCGGCGAAACATTCGCTTGAGCGCGGGAATCACCAATGGGTGAACTGAGATTCGATGATCGCGTCGCCGTCGTCACCGGCGCCGGAAGGGGGCTGGGCCGCAGCTACGCCCTGTTACTCGCCTCGCGCGGGGCGAAAGTTGTCGTCAATGATCCCGGCGGCGGCCTGACGGGGGAAGGTGTCGACGCCGGTCCTGCAGAAGAGGTAGTGGCGGAAATCCGGGCCGCTGGAGGCGCAGCCGTCCCGTGCACCGAGTCGGTGGCGACGCCAGCGGGTGGTGAGGCGATCATCCAGTCAGCCATCGACGCGTACGGCCGGATCGACATCCTCGTCCACAACGCCGGCAATGTCCGGCGTGGGTCGTTGAAAGACATGGCCTGTGACGACTTCGAAAACGTGCTCGACGTCCATCTTCGGGGCGGCTTCCATGTCGTACGAGCCGCCTTCCCCCTCATGTGCCGGGCACGGTACGGCCGGATCGTGCTGACTTCGTCCATTGGCGGGCTCTACGGAAATCGCGGCGTCGTGAACTACGCCGTCGCAAAGGCGGGCATCATCGGCCTGTCCAATGTCGTTGCGCTGGAAGGCGTTGCTGACGGCGTGAAGTGCAACGTCATCATCCCCGGGGCGGTGACCAGAATGGCGGAGGGCCTTGACACGTCGACGTATCCCCCGATGGGCGCTGAGCTGGTCGCGCCCGTGGTCGGCTGGCTTGCTCATGAAACCTGCTCGATCACCGGCGAGATGCTCGTCGCCATCGCCGGCCGGGTCGCCAAGGCCGTCGTTGCCGAAACACCTGGCATTTACCGGCCGTCATGGACGATCGAGGAGGTGGGCGAACAGATCGACGCGATCCGTGACACCGCCGGGCCGCTGGTCTTTCCGGTTGTTCCCGACGGCCATAACGAACACATCCGCTACAGCTTCGAAATGGCCAGAGGCGCAACCCAAAAAGGAGCACTTCATGGGTAGCAACGGGACTGGCCCGCTGAGCGGCGTGCGGGTCGTCGATCTCACCGCAATGGTGATGGGGCCGTACTGCACCCAGATCATGGCCGACATGGGCGCCGACGTGATCAAGATCGAGCCGCCCGAAGGCGACAACACCCGGTATATCTCAGTCGGCCCTGCGCCGGGGATGAGCGGCGTCTTCGTGAATGTGAACCGCGGCAAACGCAGCGTCGTTCTCGATCTGCGGTCCGAAGCCGGTAATACCGCGCTGCGCAGACTCATTGAAACCGCCGACGTCTTCATCCACTCGATGCGGTCCAAGGCGATCACCAAGCTCGGCTTCAGCTACGACGAGGTCGCCGCGATCAACCCGGCGATCATCTACACGAACTGCTACGGATACGGACGGCGTGGACCTGACCGAGACCGTCCCGCATACGACGACACCATCCAGGCCGAATGCGGATTACCGGCAGTGCAGGAACAGCTGACCGGCGAAGCGAACTATGTCGGCACGATCCTGGCCGACAAGGTCGCCGGATTGACGGCGCTCTACGCCACGATGATGGCGCTGTTCCACCGCGAGCGCACCGGCGAAGGGCAAGAAGTCGAGGTCAGCATGTTCGAAACCATGGCGTCATTCATCTTGGTCGAGCATGCCAACGGCGCCATGTTCGATCCTCCGCTCGGTCCGGCCGTCTATCCTCGGACGGTGGCCCCCAACCGCCGGCCTTACCGCACCAGCGACGGTTACATCGCCGCACTGATCTACAACGACAAGCACTGGTCGGCGTTCATCGACGCCGTGCGGCCGCCGTGGGCCAGCGACCTGTACGCCACACTCGAGCGGCGAGCACGCCAGATCGACACCGTGTATGGACTTGTGGCCCAAACGATGAAAGAGCGTACGACCGACGAATGGCTGGCGCTGTTCCGCGGGCTCGAGATACCCGCTGCCGCCATCAACACACCCGATGCGCTGTTCGACAATCCCCATTTGAATGCGGTTGGCCTGTTCGAGACCGTGCAAACGCCCCATGGCCCCGTGCGATTTCCTGGCGTTCCGACCTGGTTCTCCCGCACACCGGGCCGGGTCGCCGGCCCCGCCCCCGAGTTGGGTGCCGACACAGAAGGGGTGCTCGAGGAGCTTGGACTGACTGTCGCGGACGCCGAACCGGTGCTGGGCTCTGGATAGGAGCGATCGTGGATTTCGAGATGGGGGCAAAGGCAACGCAACTGCGCGGCGAGCTGCGGGAGTTGGTGCGCTCGCATGTGCCCGAGGGCTTTCTCGGAGCGTTCACGGATGATCCCGCCGATTTGGAAGTGGCACAGCGGTTCTGCCGGTTGCTTGCCGAGCGCGGCCTGCTGTGTCTGTCGTGGCCGAAGGAGTTCGGCGGCGGCGGAGCGTCGGTGTGGGAACAAACGGTCGTGCGCGAGGAGATGTGGGCGCACCACGAGCCGCGCGGCGCGCAATATATGGGAGTCAACTGGGTCGGGCCCACATTGATGCGCTATGGCACCCCCGACCAGCGGCGCAAGCACCTGCCGCTGATCGCGCGCGGCGAGGTGATCTGGTGCCAGGGCTTTTCCGAGCCGGAGGCCGGCTCGGATCTCGCGTCGTTGCGGACGGCGGCGCGACGCGACGGTGACGGCTGGCGGATCAGCGGGCAGAAGATCTGGACGTCCTACGCGACGATGGCGCAGTGGTGCTTCCTGCTCGCCCGAACCTCCAAGGGGGAGAAGAAACAACACGGCCTGACGATCTTCCTGGTGCCCATGGACGATCCGGCGATCCGGGTCAGGCCGATCCGAGCCATGTTGGGTCCGCATCACCTCAATGAGGTGTTCTTCGACGGCCTGAAGGTCACCGAGGCAGACGTTCTTGGCCAGGTGGACGGGGGCTGGTCGATAGTCGCCGACGTGCTGTCCTTCGAACGCGTCGGCATCGCGCGCTATGCCCGCTGTGAACGGTTGCTTTCCGCCGCGCCGGCCGTGCTCGGCGACCGGTGGGAAGATCTGCCCGCGGAACTGCGGGGACGGTGGGCCCGAATGCTGACGCACTGCCGGCGCGCGCGGCTGCTCGCCTACCGGGTGGTGGGGCTGCAGAGCGCGGGGCGGGTGCAACCGGCCGATGCGGCGGGCTACCGGATCGCCGTGACGAAGCTGGACCAGGACAGCGCGGAAGTGCTGATGGAGATCATCGCGGTGGTACCGCGCGGCGATGCGGAAACTGAGTATTTCCGTGCCGAAGTCGAAGATCACTGGCGCTATTCGCAGGCATCGACCGTCGCCTCGGGCAGCATTGAAATGCAACGCATCCTGCTGTCGCGGGCGCTGCTGGCGGCGTCATGATTCTCGAGCTGGGCGATGAAGCCAAAGAGTTCGGACGGGAGGCCCTTCGCGCGTTCGGGAGCGCCGGTGGCGATCAGTTGGCGCAGCAGGCCGGAGCCAAGCCCGACGCCCGTGAGGCGCTCGTCGCGCCGGTACTGGCCGGTCTGGGCGCCTGGGAGCTGGACACCCGCACCGATCCTGATGCCCTCGAGGCCGCCGCCGCATTGTGCCGCAGTGCGGGGTACTGGGCGCTGCCATACCCGGTGGCCGAGCGCCTGGCGCGGCCGACCGATCTCGACGTCGACGGCCTGATCGTGGTCGCGAACGGCACGCCCGAAGCTGCTGTCGCGGGCCTTGACAACCGCTGGGCCACAGTGAGCCTGGACGGTAGTCGCAGTAAGGTGGTTGGTAACTCCCCCACCGGGACGGCCTTCGTGGCCGCATTGACGCTGTCCGAGATCGACGACAACGGAGCCGGCGATGTCGCGCTCGGACTGGTGTTGCCGTGCTGGACCCTGCTGGGCATGCTCGATCGCGCCCTGGAACTGACCATCGCGCACGTGCGCCTGCGCAAGCAGTTCGGTCAGCCGCTCTCGTCGTTCCAGGGTGTCCAGTTCCAGTTGACCGATGCCGAAGTCGAGCGCAGCGGTGTTGACATGCTTGCGAAATACGCCCTGTGGAGTGTCGGGACCGCGCGCGACGATGCGCTCGACGATGCACTGGCGCTCCGGCTGGCCGCGATCGAGGCGGCCGAAGTCGTGTTCCGGGTGTGTCACCAATTACACGGTGCGGTCGGATTCTGTGACGAAACCACGCTGTCGTGGCTGTCGCGCTACAGCCAACCGCTGCGACGACTGCCGCTCGGGCTGTCGGCCACGCGGGACACGTTGACCCGCCAGGTGGGTCGACACGGGCTTACGGGACTCTTCGGATGAAATGCGACCTTCCCGACGAGCTGACCGTCGACGCCGACGGCCCGGTTCTCACGGTGACCCTGAACCGGTATTTGTCGCAAGTGCTCGGTGGGCCGCCGCAGCCAGGCTTCGCGGCGGAGCGAGTCATGATGCAGACGGAGGAGCATCGGCAAAGACTTCTTGAGTTCCAGACGAAGTCGAAACGGACATGACGTCGGCGGATGAGCTCGGACAGTTCCGTGCCACCGTGCGAGCCTGGTGCGAGGAGCATATTCCCGCGGACTGGCGTCACTCGCAAACCGGCGTCGGCGACGACACGTTCGTGAGTTTCCAGAAGTGGTGGTTCGCCGAGCTGCACAGGGCGGGATTCGCCGTTCCGCACTGGCCACGTGAATGGGGCGGCGGGATGACGGTCGCCGAGCAGATCGTCTTGTACCAGGAACTGGCCGCACACGATGCACCCCGGCTGGTGCTGGCCTTCGTCGGAATTCACCATGCCGCAGCGACACTGCTCGCCGCGGGTACCGAAGAGCAGCGTCGGCGACACCTCCCGGCGATCCTTGACGGCGAAATCTGGGTGCAGGGTTTCTCTGAGCCGGAGGCGGGGTCGGATTTGGCATCCTTGCGGACGTCAGCCCGCAAGGACGGCGACTCGTACATCGTCACCGGCCAGAAGCTCTGGGCGAGCGGCGGCATGCACGCCGACTGGTGCCTGCTGCTGGCCCGCACCGATCCGGATGCGCCTAAGCGCAAGGGCATTTCGTATTTCCTGCTCGACATGACAACACCGGGCGTCGACGTGCGGCCGATCCGTAATGCCATCGGCGACTCGCACTTCTGTGAGATCTTCCTCGATGACGTGGCGATCCCGGCGACGAACCTGGTCGGAGCGGTGAACCAGGGATGGCAGGTGGCTCAGGCAACGTTGGGCGCCGAGCGTGGCCTGACCATGCTTGAACTGGCGGAGCGCCTTGGCAATGCGGGGTTCCGGTGGCTGCTGCAATCGTGCGGTCGATCGCAGCGGGACGGACGACGCTTGATCGAGGATGCGATGGTGCAGGAGCGGTTGGCGCAGTTCGAGATCGAGATCAGCGGCCTGCGGGGGCTTTGTCGGAAATTGGCCGAAGACACCGATGCCGGCAAGGCCGGGCCGGCCGACGCCTCGATCGTGAAGCTGTACTACAGCGAGTTGCTGCAGAGAATGATGGATTTCGGCGCGCAGATCGGTGGACTTGCCGCTCACACCCAATTAACCAAACCGATGTCCAGCGGCTGGGAGTCCGGCGCGTGGGTGATCGACTTCATCTCCTCATGGGAATGGACGATTCCCGGCGGGGCCAGTGAGATCCAGCGCACCATCATCGGCGAGCGTGGCCTCGGCCTACCGCGAGAACCGGCGGCGATCTGATGGCGCAGGGGTACGAAGACATCCACGACGAACTCAGGTCCGTGGCGGGCGATGTGTTGACGAAGGATCGTCCCGCCGAGACCGAGATCGGGTGGTCCCTACTGACCCGCGCTGGATGGGTGGGGCTCGAGGCACCCGAAAACGTCGAGGGCGCGGGTGCAACGTTCCGAGAGGTGGCGGTCATCCTCGAGGAGATGGGTCGTGCCGCCACCCGAAGCTCCTATCTTGGGGGCGCCGTTCTGGGCGTCGGCACGCTGAATCAACTGGGGGCGAACGCTTGCCGGGACGATCTCCTCAAGGACGTGGTGACCGGAGCCGTGACGATTGCGGTGGCACTTGGCGCCGACGCCGACATCGGCGCGGTCGCGGTGCCGTTCACAATCGACGAGTCGGCAGGTGGTTTGCGCGTGCACGGCCGCGCCGATTTCGTGCCGGATGCCGACGCCGCGACGCGGATACTGCTCCTCGCCGACGAGCCGTCCGGAACACCGGTGATCGTCAGCGTCGCGGCGCAATCCCCCGGACTGACCATCACCCGAGAGCCGGTGCTCGATGAAACTCGTCGGTTCGCCGCCGTGATTGCCGACGGCGTAGCGATCGACGAATCGGCGGTGTGGCGGTTCGGCGGCGAACCGCGCGCGCATGTTCGTCGCCTGCTCGATCGGGCGGCGGTCGCCGTTGCCTGCGACAGCCTGGGGCTCAGCGAGGCGATGCTCTCCGCGACGGTGTCGTACGCGTCGACGCGTCATCAGTTCGGTCGGCCAATCGGTTCATTCCAGGCCGTCAAGCATGCCTGCGCCGACATGCTCGTGCAGATTTCGGTCTCCTGCCAGCTCGTCAGCGCCGCAGTCGAAGCCATCGCCGAAGACCGATCCGATGCCAATGTCGCTGCCGCGATGGCCAAGTCGTATGCCTGCAGCGCTGCGGTTGATGTCGTCGGCAAGGCCATGCAGTTACACGGCGGCATCGGATATACCTGGGAAAGCGGCATTCACGTGTATCTCAAACGCGCCGCGTTGAATCGTTCGATCTTCGGTTCGCCCGCGACGCACCGAAAACAACTCGCTCAACGGTACCTATCAGAATCAGGAGTTTGACATGGGCGTACCTGTTTACCAACGCATTCTGGAACTCTTCGAGGCCGAGGGCGTCAACACGCTCTTCGGTATCCCGGACCCGAATTTCGTCCACATGTTCCTGGAGGCGGAGAAGCGCGGCTGGACGGTGGTGGCGCCGCATCATGAGGAAAGCGCCGGCTTCATGGCAGAGGCGGCTTCGCGGATGACGGGCAAGCCGGGGCTGTGCATCGGCACGCTTGGCCCCGGCGTCGCCAACCTTGCCGGCGCGATGATGTGCGCCAAGGTCGAAAACTCGCCGATCATCTACCTCGGCGGCCAGCGGGCACGCATCACCGAACGGCGCGTGCGGCGCGGGCGCATTCAGTTCGTCCGCCAGGAAGCGCTGTTCGCGCCGTCGGTAAAGTACAGCGCGTCGATCGAATATGCCGATCAGACCGACGAAATCGTCCGGGAGGCAATCCGGCGCGCGATGTCGGGAACCCCGGGCCCCGCCTACATCGAGTACCCCGCGCATGTGCTCCTCGAAGAACTGGATGTGCCGGCGCCGGTCGAACCCAGCAGCTATCGTCTTGTCAACCAGGGTGCGGGCGCGCGGGAGATTGCCGAAGCGGCAACGCTGATCCGCGAGGCGAACAGTCCGATCCTGTTGGTCGGCCACGGCGTGCACACCTCGCGCACCGCAGACTCCGTCAAGGCGCTGGCTGAGCTGATGCAATGCCCAGTGATCCAAACATCGGGCGGCACGTCGTTCATCCCCGGGCTCCAGGAGCGCACCTTCCCGTACGGCTTCTCGTCCGCGGCCGTGGAAGCGGTCGTCACGTCGGACCTGTGCATCGCGCTGGGCACCGAACTCGGCGAGCCGGTCCACTATGGCAGGACCCGGCACTGGGCCGAGAACGACTCAACCCGCAAGTGGATCTATGTCGAACAGGACCCGGCGGCGATCGGTGTGAACCGGCCGGTCGACGTGGCGTTGGTGGGAGACCTGCGTGGTGTCGTGCCGCAACTCGTCGAAGCGCTCAAAGACAGTCCCCGTTCGCCCTCGGCTGATCTTGAACGCTGGATCAAGGAGGACGCCGACCAGCTGGCCCAATTGGCGGAGACAGCACCCAGCGGTACGGCGCGCGTCCATCCCGCCCGGTTCGTGGTGGAGGCGACCAAGGCGTTCCCCGCGGACGGCATCATGGTGCGCGACGGCGGCGCGACCGTCATCTTCCAGTGGACCTATTCTCAGGCGAAGCCGCGCGACGTCATCTGGAACCAAAACTTCGGCCACCTCGGCACGGGCTTGCCCTATGCAGTCGGTGCTTCCGTCGCCGACGGCGGCAAGCGGCCCGTCATGCTGCTGACGAGCGACTCGTCATTCCTGTTCCACATCGCCGAACTGGAGACCGCCGCGCGTCAGAAACTGCCGCTGGTGTGCGTCGTGGGCGTCGACCACCAGTGGGGACTCGAAGTCGGTGTCTATAAACGCACGTTCGGTGCAGGGTCTGCGGAAACCGGCGTGCACTGGAGCAACAATGTGCGCTTCGACAAGATCGCCGAGGGCCTCGGCTGCCATGGCGAATATGTCGAACGGGAAGAAGAGATCGGTCCGGCGATCAAGCGCGCCTACGCCAGCGGCAGGACCGCTGTCATCCATGTCTGCATCGATCCGAAAGCGAACTCGGAGGAAATGCCCAACTACGGCGAATTCAGGACCTGGTACGCCGAAGGCACACAGTAAGCGGAGGTTATGTGATGCGTGAATACCTCAAGATCTACATCGACGGCCGGTGGGTCGATCCGGTGGAGCCGAGAACTCTCGATGTCGAAAACCCAGCTACCGAACAGGTTTCCGGCAAGATCTCGCTGGGTTCGGCAGCGGACGTCGACAAGGCGGTCAAAGCGGCACGAAGGGCATTCGCGAGTTGGTCGCAGAGCGGCCGGGAGGAGCGCTTGGACCTGCTGCAGGCGATTCTTGCCGAATACGAGCGGCGCGCCGGTGACCTCGCCGAGGCGGTGACCGAGGAGATGGGCGCGCCGGCCTCGCTGGCGTCGGGCCCGCAGGTCGGCCTCGGCCTCGGCCACCTGTCGACGGCCATCGACGTGCTGAAGAATTTCAACTTCGAAGAACAGCACGGGGCAACGCTGGTGGTGAAGGAGCCGGTCGGCGTCTGCGCCCTGATCACGCCCTGGAACTGGCCGCTCAATCAGATCGCCGTGAAAGTCTTTCCGGCATTGGCGACCGGCTGCACCGTGGTCCTGAAGCCGTCGGAGCTCGCGCCGTACTCGGCCCAGATACTCACCGAGATCGTTCACGCCGCCGGCGCGCCGGCCGGCGTCTACAACCTCGTGTACGGCGACGGTCCGACCGTGGGCGTGACTCTTTCGACCCATCCCGACATCGACATGGTCTCCTTCACCGGTTCGACTCGAGCCGGCGTCGACATAGCGAAGAATGCCGCTCCCACCGTCAAGCGGGTGACGCAGGAGCTGGGCGGCAAGAGCGCGAACATCATCCTCGATGATTCGGATTTCGCCAAGAACGTCGGCGCCGGCGTGGCCACCATGATGAGCAATTCTGGTCAGAGCTGCAGCGCGCCGTCGCGCATGCTCGTGCCGAACAGCCGCGTCGACGAAGCTATCGCCGTCGCACGGGCGGCCGCCGAACAAGTGACTGTAGGAGATCCCAACGGGGAGGTCGCCATCGGGCCCGTGGTTTCGAAGGCACAGTTCGACAAGATCCAGCGCCTCATCCAGAAAGGCATCGACGAGGGCGCCACCCTGATCACGGGCGGCACCGGCCGGCCGGACGGACTGGAGACAGGCTATTACGTCAAGCCGACGGTCTTTGCCGACGTCACCAACGACATGATTATCGCCCGAGAGGAGATCTTCGGGCCGGTACTGTGCATGCTGGGTTATGACGACATCGATCAGGCCGTCGAGATAGCCAACGACAGCGAATATGGTCTGGCCGGCTATGTTGCGTCGGCCGACCTGGAAAAGGCACGTGCCGTGGCCCGCAGGATTCGCGCGGGCTGGGTGGCGATCAACGATGCCTTCGACTTCCACGCGCCATTCGGCGGCTATAAACGCAGCGGCAATGGCCGCGAGTGGAGCGAATTCGGCTTCCACGAATATCTGGAAATCAAGGGCATTCTCGGCTATGCACCCGACAGCGCCGTTCAATAGGCGTCGCTGCGGCTCGTCGAAAGCACAATCGTTCGGGCCTCTTAGCGCAGCGGCCTCAACGCGCCGTTTCCACAGCGATTGGCATCAACAGGCTGGTCGAGCTCAGGATTCACGGCGACAGAATCTACGCCCCAGTCGCGGCACATCAGCGCAACGCAGCGAGCACGAGAAAGGCACGGACATGAAACAGCAGTCGAAACTCGGCCCGTCGGTGGGCAGAGCATCTCAATCCCGCGACCCGGGGTCGTTGTGCCCGGCAACCGAGCGCTATGGGTTCCGGCCCGCACCGGGCGGACTGGCGCTGGTGCGAGAGTTTCTCAATACCAGGACCAGTGCCCAACACGGACCGGACCTGCTCGGCGACGGGGCTCGCGCCCAATCGTGGGCCGCACACGTCGCACCGGCTTGGTCGGCGCTGCGAGGGACAAACATCAGTCCACCCACGCTGACGAACCACGATGCGGCCAGACTCAGGGACTTACGCGATACCCTCGACGGCCTGCTCACCGGGCACGTGGTGGGGCAGCGCCACGTTGTCGGGGCCGTCGAGCTCGCGCTTGACGACCGCGGCGACATCTGCACGATGCCGACCGGCCACGGATGGCGCTGGTTTTCCAGTGCGATCTGGAGTGAGGTTCTGCTGAGTCAGCACGCCGGGACATGGCAGCGACTCAAACAATGTCGAAACCCAGCGTGCCGGTCAACCTTCTACGACCGCTCCTGGAACAACAGCGCAGTTTGGGACAACGCGAGGACATGCGGCCCGCAAATGACGAATCAAGGCGCCAATTTGCTCGGCATATAGCGCGCCGCCGGGGAGGCTTTCAGCCAGGCTGCAAAGCCGGCGCCGATTCAGGCCAGCCCTCACCGCATCACGAGTCAGGAAGGCGTAGTCTGTCAGCTTCGTAGCGAAACGGTGGACATCGGTCGAGATTGGAGCGTTGTGGCGGGGCCGGTCGTGTTGATCAACGTTTTTGAGGTGCCTGCCGCCGAGGCGGACGAGTTCATCCGGGCGTGGGGAAAAACCCGGGACTATCTGAAGCAATACCCGGGCCATCTCGACACAGCGCTACACCAGGCGATCGCGGACTCAGCCGACTTCCAGTTCGTCAACATCGCGCACTGGCGTAGCGCTGAGGAATTCAACGAGGCGATCGCGAGCGCGGGCTTTCAAGAAGCGGCGGCCGACCTGCGCTGGACCTTCCACCCGTCCCTCTACAACATCGTGCGTACCGCACACGCAGGGTGGGAGACCCTGTTGACCGCCTCCCCCGCGGTCAAAAGGGCGCTGGAGACCGCAAACCTGGTCCGCAACGAGGGATTCGGCGCCGCGGTGCGCAGCTCTATCGAGGAACTGGCGGACTGGGCCGAGGTCGAGCGGCCCGATCTGGCCCGGCTCACCTCGGATTGGGCGAAGGTCGCCGATCTGGCCCGGCACACCTCGGAGTGGGCCAAGGTCGAGCGGCCCGATCTGGCCCGGCTCACTTGGGACTGGGCCAAGGTCGCCGATCTGGCCCGGCTCACCCCGGACGGCAACGTGGTGATCCTGTTCTCCGACATCGAGGAGTCGACCGCGCTGAACGAGCGGATGGGTGACCGCGCGTGGGTGAAGCTGATCGAGCGACACGACAAACTGATCCGGAAGTTAGTCAACGATCACTCCGGTCACGTCGTCAAGAGCCAGGGTGACGGGTTCATGGTCGCCTTCGCGCACCCGGATGAGGCCGTGCGCTGCAGCATCGCCGTCCAGCGCGCGCTCAGTGGCGGCGTGAACCGCACGCGCAACGGGAACGTTCGCGTGCGCATTGGCATCCATATGGGCAAGTCCGTGCGCCGCGGTGAGGACCTGTTGGGGCGCAACGTCGCGATGGCCGCCCGCGTGGCGACCGAGGCCCATGGCGGCGAGATCCTGGTGAGCGAGTCGGTGCACGACGCCGTCGGTGACGACTTCGCGTTCGGAGCGGTTCGCGAAGTCGAGTTGAAGGGATTCAGCGGCACCCACCGCGTCTACCCGGTCGAGCTGGCGGCTGGCGGTTGGCCCGGGGCAGGCAGCGCACCCGGGGTCGGTGGGCCGGCGACGTCGTTGAGGGGGCCGGGCGCGGGCGGCCCATCGGCCGGCGGCGCCGCATCGGGACCGGGACACCCCAGCACGGGTTGTGGTGTCATTGATAGGTAAAACGGATTGCAGTCACTGCCGGAGGACGCGTCCGCCTGGGCCGCCAGGCCCACCGCGCACCCTCCGATGATGGCGCCGGCGAAGGCGATCCTGGCCACCTGGATCGCTGAAGTAATGAGGGCCGTGCGCTGCGGCTCAGTCATAAGTGGGTGCCGTTCTCTCCTGTATGGGCCGCTATCCCGGCTTGCGGCGAGCGTAGCGCGTCGTTCACGGTCACGTCGCCCCATGGGCCCGACTCAGGAGTCCGGCGGAATCGGCATCTGGTAGGCCGTGAAAGGCAGCCCGGACCATGTGACCGCTGCCGCCTGATACGTGTCATGTCCCACCTTGGCGGCGATTTGGTGTGCGATCGCCGCCGCCGCCGGGTCGGTGGGGTTCACACTGCACGTTTCCACGTCGACCGCGACGTTACGGGCAACGGTCAGCGCCCGCTGGCAGATCCAATCTACGTTGTCTGCCAGGGTTTTCGCCCCTGACAGGGTGCCGTCGGCCGTCAATGCCGGCTCGGCGTTCCAGGCCACGTCCTCGCCGGCTTCCCGCACAGTGAAGGGCTGCTCGGCGCAGGCCGGCCAGCTGCGTGTCGATGCGCTGAAAAAGTCCGCGGCCTCATGTGCGGAGCCGAAACCCACGACCGCCTCAACGGCCAGGTGCTCCGAGTGGGGGAGTGCGCCGGGTTCACTGAGCTGTTGAGCGCGAAGGGCGGTCCATCCGCTACCGGCATAGACCTTGCCCTGCGCGGGGCTCGATATTGCCAGGCAATCCTCGTCGCCGTCGTCGATCTCATCGCCCGACGGTGTGTCGGTGCTGTGGTCGATGGTCATGCCGGTGGCGCCCAGCGCGGCGTTGATCTCCGATGGGCTGAGCAGCAGTCCGTCGAGCGGGGTCATCGCGCCGCGAGACGGCGGTGCGGGGCTGCTCGCCACAGCGGCGGTGTCCACGCTTGAGGCCGCACCGCCGAAAGCGAGGAAGCAGACACCGACGGCGGCAGCGGCGAGCAGCCGATGGGTGCGCCCGTCATCGGGCCCCGGCAGAAAGCGCGGCGTTGCCGGCGGCAGGAAAGGTGCCACCGTTGATCCAACCGCGGCGGCGGCAGATCGCAGCGCTGCTGCTGCTCTTGGCGGCAGACGCCGGCTCATGGCTCCCATTGCGTTGCTGATCATATGGGCCGCGACTGGGCGCGTCCTGTTTCGCGGTTCGACGGTGATCTGACACACGCAGTTCCAGACAGGGACCATGCATCCATGACGAGCCCGGTGTTCCGGTACCCGGCCTGAACCCCCGGCAACACGTGGCGCTCAGGAACCGCGAGCCTCTTTCACCTTGTGCGGGAGCTGCAGTAGCCGCAACAGGGTCACCAGCGCCAACCCTCCCACCATGTTTCCGGCGATGGCCAGGGCGACCATCCCTCCCCAGTCGGCGTAGCCGAACGGCGCGCCGGCGACGAGAGCCGCGAAGCACACCAGCGATGCAACGATCGCGTGGTTGATGTGCCCGATCGACAGGATCGTGCCGACGATGACCGCCGGGACCAGTCGCACGCCGTCCGAT
>NZ_DATFZD010000218.1:0-8397 GCF_035314665.1 Mycobacterium sp.
TATCAACGACGGCGCGGGCGCCCGCATCCAGGAGGGTGTGGTCTCGCTGGGCCTGTACAGCCAAATCTTCCGCAACAACATTTTGGCCTCCGGCGTGATCCCGCAGATCTCGCTGATCATGGGTGCGGCCGCCGGTGGGCACGTCTACTCCCCCGCGCTGACCGACTTCGTGGTGATGGTCGACCAGACCAGTCAGATGTTCATCACCGGCCCGGACGTGATCAAGACGGTCACCGGCGAGGACGTGACGATGGAGGAGCTGGGCGGCGCCCACACCCACATGGCCAAGTCCGGCACCGCGCACTACGTCGCCTCCGGCGAGCAGGACGCCTTCGATTACGTCCGTGATCTGCTCGGCTACCTACCGCCCAACAACTTCACCGATCCGCCACGCTATGCCGTGCCGGTTCCGGAGGGCGCGATCGAGGACAACCTCACCGAAGAGGATCTCGAGCTGGACACCCTGATCCCGGACTCGGCCAACCAGCCCTACGACATGCACGAGGTGATCACCCGGATCCTCGACGACGACGAGTTCCTCGAGGTGCAGTCCGGTTACGCCCAGAACATCGTGATCGGGTTCGGCCGCATCGACGGTCACCCGGTCGGCATCGTCGCCAACCAGCCCACCCATTTCGCCGGCTGCCTGGACATCGACGCCTCGGAGAAGGCCGCCCGCTTTGTGCGGACCTGCGACTGCTTCAACATCCCGATCGTCATGCTGGTGGATGTGCCCGGCTTCCTGCCGGGCACCGACCAGGAATACAACGGCATCATCCGCCGCGGCGCCAAGCTGCTCTACGCCTACGGCGAGGCCACCGTCCCCAAGATCACCGTGATCACCCGCAAGGCCTACGGCGGCGCCTACTGCGTCATGGGTTCCAAAGACATGGGCTGCGGCGTCAACGTCGCCTGGCCGACGGCGCAGATCGCGGTGATGGGCGCGTCCGGCGCGGTCGGCTTCGTCTACCGCCAGCAACTCGGCGACGCCGCGAAAAAGGGTGAGGACGTCGACGCGCTACGGCTGCAGTTGCAGCAGGAGTACGAGGACACCTTGGTCAACCCCTACATCGCCGCCGAGCGGGGCTACGTCGACGCGGTCATTCCGCCGTCGCACACCCGCGGCTACATCGGCACGGCGCTACGGCTGCTGCAGCGCAAGATCGCCCAGGTACCGCCCAAGAAGCACGGGAACATTCCACTGTGAGCGAGCACGAAACCCACGAGCCGCACATCCAGGTGCTCAAGGGCGAGCCGACCGACGATGAGCTGGCCGCGCTGATCGCGGTGCTGGGTAGCGCCGTCGGCGGCGGGGGCGAGTCGGCACCGCCGGAGCACAGCCGGTGGGGGCTGCCGGTCGACAAACTGCGCTACCCGGTCTTCAGTTGGCAGAAGATCACGCTGCTGGAACGGACCCACATGCGCCGATGACCCGAGTGGTGCTCGGGTCCGCCTCACCGGGCCGGCTCAAAGTGCTGCGGCAAGCCGGCATCGATCCGCTGGTCGCGGTCTCCGGTGTCGACGAGGACGCGGTCATCGCCGCATTGGGATCAGAGACCTCCTCCGGTGACGTCGTGCGCATCCTGGCCCAGGCCAAGGCCGACCAGGTCGCGACCAACCTGGACGATGCGACCGCCGCGGATTGCGTTGTCATCGGCTGTGATTCGATGCTCTACATCGACGGCCAACTGGTCGGCAAGCCAGCATCAGCCGACATGGCGCGAAGCCAGTGGCAGTCGATGGGCGGTCGATCCGGCCAGCTGTACACCGGGCACTGCCTGCTGCGGCTGCTCCACGGCAACCCTATTCGGCATGTATCCGAATCATCAGCCACTACAGTGCATTTCGCTAAACCAACCGCAGCAGACCTGGAAGCGTACATCGGCAGCGGCGAACCGTTGGCCGTCGCCGGGGGATTCACGCTGGACGGGCTGGGTGGCTGGTTCGTCGACCGGATCGAGGGCGACCCGTCCAACGTCATCGGGCTGAGCCTGCCGCTGACCGCCACCCTGCTGCAACGCGTTGGCCTATCGGTCGCCGAGCTGTGGGGCATGAACGAGGGCCTATCCGGCGGGTAGGCTCGCAGTGTGCCATTACCAGAAGATCCCAGCCCGACGCTGAGCGCATACGCCCACCCGGAACGGCTGGTGACTGCCGACTGGCTGGCCGGCAACCTGGGTCAGCCGGGGCTTGCCATCGTCGAATCCGACGAGGATGTCTTGCTTTACGACGTCGGTCATATCCCGGGCGCGGTCAAGATCGACTGGCACACCGACCTCAACGACCCGCGGGTGCGCGACTACATCAACGGCGAGCAGTTCGCCGAATTGATGAACCGCAAAGGCATTTCCCGAGAAGACACGGTGGTGATCTACGGGGACAAGAGCAACTGGTGGGCCGCATATGCGCTGTGGGTGTTCACCCTCTTCGGCCATCCGGATGTGCGGCTGCTCAACGGCGGGCGCGACCTGTGGATGCACGAGGGACGCGACACCACTTTGGATGTCCCGTCCAAAACGTCGAGCGGCTATCCCGTTGTGCAGCGCAATGATGCACCCATCCGCGCCTTCAAAGACGACGTGCTGGCCATCCTGGGCTCCGAGCCGCTGATCGATGTGCGATCGCCCGACGAGTACACCGGCAAGCGCACGCATATGCCCGACTACCCCGAGGAAGGCGCGTTGCGCGCCGGGCATATCCCCACGGCGCGGTCGATCCCGTGGGGAAAGGCGGCCGACGACAGTGGGCGTTTCCGCAGTCGCGACGAGCTGGAGCAGCTCTACGGGTTCGTCGGGCCGGACGACAAAACCGTCGTGTACTGCCGCATCGGCGAGCGGTCCAGCCACACCTGGTTTGTGCTGACTCATCTGCTCGGTATCCCGGGCGTGCGCAACTACGACGGCTCCTGGACCGAGTGGGGCAATACCGTCCGGGTGCCGATCGTCGCCGGCGAAAGCCCGGGAGCCGTGCCGGTCCTATGAGCATGCCCGCGCCGCTGGCCGAGGTCTTGTCCGACTTCGCCGAAGTCCAGGGCCAGGACAAGCTCAACCTGCTGTTGGAGTTCGCCGACGACCTGCCGGCATTGCCCGCCGATCTGGAAGAGGCGGCGATGGAGCCGGTGGTCGAATGCCAGACGCCGCTGTTTCTGCACGTCGACGCCAGCGACGCCAACCGGGTGCGGCTGCACTTCAGCGCTCCGGCCGAAGCACCCACCACTCGTGGTTTCGCGTCGATACTTGCCGCCGGCCTCGACCAGCAGCCCGCCGCCGACATCCTGGCCGTACCGGAGGATTTCTACGTCGAGCTGGGCCTGGCGGCTTTGATCAGCCCACTGCGGCTGCGTGGCTTGTCGGCGATGCTGGCGCGTATCAAGCGGCGGGTGCGCGAGTCCGGCTGAAGTGGGCACCGGGTCGTATCGCCCGCGGCGCGCCGCTTAAACTTCCCCCGATAAGACTTGTAAGAATTTCTCTTAGACATGTGAGAAGTGCTCAGCCATACAGGAGGCGCAGTGCCTAGTCACGCCAGCTCGACGATCGCCAAGGTTCTTGTCGCCAATCGCGGTGAGATCGCGGTGCGGGTGATCCGCGCGGCCAAAGATGCCGGTCTGCCCAGCGTGGCGGTGTACGCCGAGCCTGACGCCGACGCTCCTCACGTGAAGCTGGCCGACGAGGCGTTCGCACTGGGCGGTCAGACCTCTGCGGAGTCGTACCTGGACTTCGGCAAGCTCCTGGAGGCGGCCGAGAAGTCCGGCGCGAACGCGATCCACCCCGGCTACGGATTCCTGTCGGAGAACGCCGACTTCGCCCAGGCGGTGATCGACGCCGGCCTGATCTGGATCGGGCCCAGCCCGCAGTCGATCCGCGACCTCGGCGACAAGGTCACTGCACGGCACATCGCCGCCCGCGCGCAGGCCCCGCTGGTGCCCGGCACCCCCGACCCGGTGAAAGACGCCGACGAGGTGGTCGCCTTCGCCAAGGAGTACGGCGTGCCGATCGCGATCAAGGCGGCCTTCGGCGGCGGCGGGCGCGGCATGAAGGTGGCCCGCACCCTCGAGGAGATCCCCGAGCTGTTCGAGTCGGCGACCCGCGAGGCGGTCGCGGCGTTCGGCCGCGGCGAGTGCTTCGTCGAGCGCTACCTGGACAAGCCACGCCACGTCGAGGCGCAGGTGATCGCCGACAAGCGCGGCAACGTCGTCGTCGCTGGAACCCGTGACTGCTCGCTGCAGCGGCGCTTCCAGAAGCTGGTCGAGGAAGCGCCGGCGCCGTTCCTGACCGACGCGCAGCGCAAGGAGATCCACGAGTCCGCCAAGCGGATCTGCAAAGAGGCGCACTACTACGGCGCCGGGACGGTCGAATACCTGGTCGGCCAGGACGGCCTGATCTCGTTCCTCGAGGTCAACACCCGTCTGCAGGTCGAGCACCCGGTCACCGAGGAGACCGCCGGCATCGACCTAGTGCTGCAGCAATTCAAGATCGCCAACGGCGAGAAGCTGGACATTACCGAGGACCCGACGCCGCGCGGGCACGCCATCGAATTCCGGATCAACGGCGAGGACGCCGGTCGGGGCTTTCTGCCCGCACCCGGTCCGGTCACCCGGTATGACATCCCCACCGGGCCCGGCGTCCGGCTGGACTCCGGTGTCGAAGCCGGTTCGGTGATCGGCGGGCAGTTCGACTCGATGCTGTCCAAGCTGATCGTGTACGGCGCCAGCCGCGAGGAGGCGTTGGCGCGCTCCCGGCGGGCGCTCGACGAGTTCCACGTCGAGGGCCTGGCCACCGTCATCCCGTTCCACCGCGCGGTGGTCTCCGACCCGGCGTTCATCGGCGACGACCACGGCTTCTCGGTGCACACCCGATGGATCGAGACCGAGTGGAACAACACCGTCGAACCCTTCACCGGCGGCGGGCCGCTGGACGAAGAAGACGCTCGGCCGCGCCAGAAGGTCGTGGTCGAGGTCGGTGGCCGTCGGGTGGAGGTTTCGCTGCCCGGTGACCTGGCGCTGTCCAACGGCGGTGGGTCCGATGCTGCCGGTGTGATCAGGAAGAAGCCCAAGCCGCGCAAGCGTGGTTCACACGGCGGTGCGGCGGCGTCCGGCGACGCGGTGACCGCACCGATGCAGGGCACCGTGGTGAAAGTTGCCGTCGAAGACGGCCAAGAGGTCGCCGCCGGCGATCTGGTGGTGGTCCTGGAAGCGATGAAGATGGAAAACCCTGTCACCGCACACAAAGACGGCACCATCACCGGACTCGCAGTCGAGCCGGGCGCCGCAATCACCCAGGGCACGGTCCTCGCCGAAATCAAATAGCACGGGTAGCTCTTGGACCCTGTCGAGATCAACGCCGGGCAGTGGTACTTGCGCGCATTGCGCGCCGACAGCCGCATCGACGATCGTCCGGCGCTCGCCGACCTGGGGGTCACCGACCCGGAGCATGTCGCGCGTAGCGCCGAGCAGTGGTCGGCGGATACCAGCTACTCGTGGGCGGTGTGCGAGGTGACGACGGGTGAGTTACTGGCAGAGATAACGCTCGACCCGCAAACCGGTGCGATCGCAACCCGCGTACGTGCAGGCCAGGCGCAGGCTGCGACCGCGGCCGCAGAGTCCGTGCGACGATTCGCCGCTGCGGCGTCGAACGGGTCTTCCTAGCAACACCCGCGCTTTCGCGTTGTGGGTCCACTGCGGCCGGAGTAGTGTTCGAGGAAGGTTGAGTTCACAGCCACCCCAAAAAACGTTAACTGACGTAGGGGGAGGCTGTTATTCCCAGCTTTTCTCCCCGCGCGCGGGGGCCAACCGCTTGACGTGATCCACAGATTGCTCGACGACTGATGGAGTCACCCTGATGTTTGCCATGAGACAACCCTTAGAGCCATGGGAAGACCACACCGCCCGATTCACCGCTGAGTGGGGCGCGTCGTCCGTCGTGATTACGGCGCACGGCGAGCTCGATGCATCCAATGCCGCTCAGCTCGCCGATTATGTCCAGCGCTGCGCCGGTCGTTCCGAGTCGGTCATCGTCAACTTGAGTGGCCTGGAATTCTTTGGAACTGCGGGCTTTTCGGCGCTGCACACCATCAATGTCCGGTGCGCGGTCACCGACGTGCGCTGGGCCGTGGTGCCAAGCAAGGCAGTTTCCCGGTTGCTACGCATTTGCGACCCGGACAACGCGCTGCCGCTGGTTGAGTCGGTGCCGGACAGCCTCGACGAAATCGAAGAGCCGCACCGGCTATTCCAATTGGTCCCGCAGCCGCGCTAGCGACTTAGCGAGCAACCGCGAAACGTGCATCTGCGAGATGCCGACTCGCTCGGCGATCTGCGTCTGCGTCATCGACTCAAAGAACCTGAGTACCAACACAGTTCGTTCCCGCTCCGGCAATCCGTCGAGTAGCGGTCGTAGCGCCTCGCGGTTCTCGATCCGCTCGAGACCGGCGTCCACATCGCCGAGCGTGTCGGCGATGGCTCGGGCGTCGTCATCGCCGCCGCTGTTGCCGCCGCTGTCGATGGACAGCGTGTTGTAAGAGCTGCCGGCCACCAAGCCCTCGATGACCTCCGTGCGATCCATGTCGAGTTCGTCGGCCAGCTCAGAGGCAGTCGGTGCCCGGCCCAGCCGCTGCGAAAGGTCGGCGGTGGCAGTGCCGAGCCGCAGGTGCAGTTCTTTCAGGCGCCGCGGAACCTTGACCGACCAGCTGTTGTCCCGGAAATGCCTGCGGACCTCACCCATGATGGTCGGCACCGCAAACGAGACGAAGTCCGAGCCGGCATCGACGTCGAAACGCGCGACGGCGTTGACCAGACCGACGCGCGCCACCTGGACCAGGTCGTCACGGGGTTCCCCGCGACCCTCGAACCGGCGGGCGATGTGATCGGCCAACGGTAGGCAGCGCTCCACGATCTTGTCGCGATGGCGCTGAAATTCCGACGAGTCAGCATCGTAAGTGGCCAACTCGCGGAACATGTCCGGAACGTCAGCGTATTCGTTGGGACGAGATGCAGAACCGCCGACAGCTCGCGCTGTCACTTGTGGGCGCCCGCCCGTCGGGTCGTGAGGGTGACCCCGAAGACACCGTGCCCATCAGCCGGTTCCCGACCGTCGTGGAAGGTGTGTACGTCGTCGGTCAGCGATGTCAGCACGTGCCAGCTGAAGCTGCCCGGCGTCACCACGTCGTAATTGTCACATGTCGCCGAGGCCTCGACCACCAACTCGTCGTCTCGCGGGTCGACGACAATCGCCAGCATGGCGTCTGGGGTCGCCGAGCGGATCAACCGCGTGCAGACCTCGTCGACCGCCAGTCGTAGGTCGGCAACCGCGTCGAAATCGAGATCCTCGAAGGTGCCGACCGCCCCCACCAGCGTGCGCAGTACCGCCAGATTCTCCAGCCGCGCTGCAACACGCAATTCGATCGCGCGCTCGCCGCGTTGCTGATGCTGTGCTGGCTTTTCAGCAGCGGTCATGGGGCCTCCCGGCAGTATTTGAGTGACACTACCCTGACGTTCGAGCCGGTTAGTCATGATCGCCGCCGGGTATTCCGCAGCCCATGGACGCGATCGAAACGCGGGGCGCGACCGTGTTCAAACTCATCATGGTCTAGATCAGATACCCACTAGCCACCGCGAATAAAACTCAGGAGGTTGAGATGCCCAGGTCGTCAATCAAGGACGAGAAGCTCTACCAAGAATTGCGCAAGCAAGGAGACTCCAAGGAAAAGGCCGCTCGAATCTCGAATGCCGCTGCGGCTCGCGGGCGCTCCAGTGTGGGCCGGTCAGGTGGCAAGTCCGGCGCGTATCAAGACTGGACTGTCCAAGAACTCAAGAACCGAGCCAAAGAGCTTGGTATGTCGGGTTATTCGAACTTGACCAAGGACAAGCTGATCTCAAAGCTCCGCAACCACTGAGCGTCCGGCTGGTCAGCTTGCGGGCCGTTGGCGCGGCACCTCGGGATGTGCGTCGTACCAGCGGTCTTCGATTCTGCGCACGCGTCGGTGCTCGAACGCCAGCCATAGCAGACCGAACGTCATCGCCGCGACCGCGACGACACCCGTGGTCATGCCCTGACTTTGATGCCCGGTCCCGAACGCCGCCAGGCAACCCACAACGGCGATCACGCCCGCCACGACGAGTAGATAGCCAGGCCAGCGCAACACATCGATCATTGACTCGCCTGCGTGTGACCGTGTCGTCCGCACATGGTCGACCGGGTCACGATAGGTGTCACCCATAACTGAACCCTTCTCCCAACCTTTCGGGCGGTACCTACCACGGTAGTCGCTCACAGACGCCCCGGAAGTATCCGGACGAGATTGCCAGCAGTTCGTCAGCCAGGCAGAACGTGTCCGGCGATCGGAGGTACGCCCATGGTGAGCGTCACGAGCATCAGCATGAACAGGAACCAGCCGGCGCCCTGC
>NZ_DATFZD010000219.1:0-19779 GCF_035314665.1 Mycobacterium sp.
ACGCTCGTGTTGCCGCACTTAATAACGCGTTGGAGAAGCTCCCAGCGCATGATGGCCCAGTGGTTCGTGGCTCGAATCTCCCGCCCGATGTGCTCGCGCGATATCAACCAGGTGAAGTCATTACAGAGAAAGCTTTCCTAAGCACCACAACTGACCCCGCCGTGGCGCATTCGCCAGCATTCGCGGGCAACGTCGAGTTTAGGATTCTGTCCAGCACGGGACGCGATATTTCCTCCGTTTCGTTGTTTCCTGAGGAGCAAGAAATCTTATTTCGAGCGGGTACAAAATTCTATGTTGTAAACAAGACCTTCGACCCGCTAACAGGGCGGACGGTTATTGAAATGCTTGAACTAGGTCACTGACCAACTGGACAGCCAATGGACGACGGGAGTCAACAATGAGCAAAGAGATTGCGGGAAAGATCTTTTCGACGCCCGAAGAGGCCGGCGTCACTCCTCCGACAGAAGCAGAGCTGGCTCGCGCACGAAAGCTATTCGATGAGTTTCAGCAGCGAGTAGAGGCCGTCGCCGAGGAAGATCGACCAAAAGAGATCTCACCAAAATTCTGGGACGACATTTCAGGTACCGAGTATGAACGCCCTCAAGACAGCTAACCACGATTTATGGATCCTAGTGCCAGCCATTGAAGTCTTTTGCGGCCGACTAAAACACCACCATCCATATGGCGATGAATTGGCAGATCGCCGCGACCGCGGTGCAAGCGTGGAACAACTCGTGGAAACCGAACGTCGTCGGCCACGGGTCTGGCCAGCGCAGCCCGTAGAACACCGCACCGATGCTGTACAGCGCGCCGCCGGAAGCCAGCAGCGTCGCGGCGGCCACTCCGACCCCGTGCACAATCATTCCGCCGTACCAGACTGCTACCCAGCCGAGCAGGAGATAAAGCGTCACGCCCACCCAACGCGGAGCCGACGGCCAAAACAACGTGACCGCGATTCCGGCCAACGCGCCGCCCCACACGATCGCCAGCACCACATACCCCGTCGGGCGCGGCATCGCCAGCCTGGCGAACGGTTATAGCTGCCGGCGATCAACACGAAGATCATCGAGTGGTCGAGCCGCTTCATCCGGGTTCGGACCCTGGCCGATTTCCAGGTCACTCGGTGATAGATCGCGCTGACGGTGAACATGCCCACGACGGCGCCGGTGTAGACGAAGGTCGCCAAACCGGCCTTGAGTCCTGCCAGCGGCCAGGACACCGATATCAGCGAGGCTCCGGCGGCGACCGCGACGACCGCCGACACCAAATGGATCCAGCCACGTGCCCTGGGTTTGGTCAGCGCGTCGGCGGCGGATTGCAGGACCTGACCGGCGGCGTTCTCGGCTTTCTCAATGGCTCCGCCCGGCCCGGAAGTGTCGGGCTCGGTTGCCACATCTGCCTCGCGGGTCAATATCCCTCCTAAATCCCTGCCTGGTCCCGGATGCCTTTGCGGTCGGATCACCGGTAAGAGCTGCCGCCCACAGTAATCTGGTTCCCTGTGGAGATCATTCCGCCGCGCCTTAAGGAACCGCTGTATCGGCTCTATGAGTTGCGCCTGCGGCAGGGCCTGGCCGCATCCAAACCCGCGCTGCCGCGCCACATCGCCGTGCTGTGCGACGGCAACCGGCGCTGGGCACGCGACGCCGGTTACGACGACGTCAGTTACGGGTATCGAATGGGCGCGGCCAAGATCGCCGAGATGTTGCGCTGGTGCCAAGAGGCCGGCATCGAAATGGCCACGGTCTATTTGCTTTCCACCGAAAACCTGCGCCGCGATCCCGCCGAGCTGGCTGCGCTCATCGAGATCATCACCGATGTGGTCGAGGAGATCTGCGCCCCGGCCAACCGTTGGAGTGTGCGCACTGTCGGGGATTTGGAGCTGATCGGCGAAGAGCCGGCGCGACGACTGCGCGACGCCGTCGAGGGCACCGCAATCAACGCCAACGCGGGCTTTCACGTCAACGTCGCGGTCGGCTACGGCGGCCGCCAGGAAATCGCCGACGCCGTCCGCGCACTGTTGAACAAGGAGATCGCCAACGGGGCGAGCGCCGACGAACTCGTCGACGCCGTCACCGTCGACGCGATCTCGGAGAACCTGTACACCTCCGGGCAGCCGGATCCCGACTTGGTCATCCGGACGTCGGGGGAGCAGCGGCTGTCCGGGTTCCTGCTGTGGCAAAGCGCTTATTCGGAGATGTGGTTCACCGAAGCGCACTGGCCCGCATTCCGCCGGGTCGACTTCCTGCGCGCATTGCGCGATTACAGCTTGCGCCACCGCCGTTACGGCATGTAGCGGCCGGCGTCGGCCGTGTCACACTTGAAGCATGGCGGCGCTGTCGGCGTTGGTGTTCTCGCTGAGTTGGTGGCTGGGGCTGTATCTGTTGGCCCGAGGTCCGCGCAAACCCGTGCTCGCCCTGGCGGCGATCGGACTGTGCAGCTTTGCGACGGCGGTGGCGCTGGATGCGATACGGCTCGTCACCCGGTCCGCGGTGCTCGGCCACGTCGAGATCTACCTGGTCGCCGTCCCCGGCGTGGCCTGGTTCGCTGTGCTGGTCGAGCTGGCCCGGCCGTCCGACGGGGGACGGGGACGCACCGGTGAGGTGTTGCTCGTCGGTGTCGTCGCTGCGCTGACGCTGGTGGGCGCAACGCTGGCCGGCACCGTGAGCGGGCCGTTGCGGCTCGGGCACGTGGTGATGTGCGTGGTGATCTCGGCGTCCACGCTGGGAGCGATGGTGGCCGCGCTACGAAATCGGGCGCAGAAGATCCCGGTGGTCGGTCTGGTCATCACGGCGACGCTGTTCTTTGCACTGGCGAACGCCATCTTGATCATTCCGCTGGGCGTAGTGCCCAGTTGGCTGGCGTTGGCGTCGACGGGTTGCGACGTGCTGGGACTGGGTGTGGCGGTGGCGCTGTGGGACGCGTTCGACGAGGGTCAGGCGCTGCGCGGCGACATGCTGCGCTCTTTCACCGGCACCGGGGCAGTGGCGGTGCTGCTCGGCGGCCAGATGCTGATCGGCATCGCGTTGACCCCGCGGCAGACGACCGCGCAGACCGCGCTGACGGTGCTGCTGTTCACCAGTTTGGCGATCGCGACCTCCGTGCAGGTGCTGGCCGACCCGTTGGCCGGGCTGCTTGACCGGCTGGTGTTCTCGCGGTCCCCGATGCTGCGTGCCGACCGGGATACGTTGCGGCGCACACAATCCGCGCTGCCGCTGCGGTCGGCTGATCCGCTCGACGACTTCGACGACGACACGTTCGCCCGGCTCACCCGCCGGGCGCTGGGCCACTATGGCGACCTGTCCAAGCTGGTCGCCAGCCCGCTGACCGCGTTGCCGGCCATTGACGAGCGGTTGGCCGCCCGCGGAGCGCCCGACCAGCCGCTGGAGCGGGCCGTCGAGCTCAAAGCTCTGCTCGCCGAACGCATCGCGCGGCTCAAACCACGCGACGGCGGCGACTTCGGCACCACCGAGCAGTGGCGCTACTACAACTCGTTGTATTTCCCCTACGTCGTCGGTGTCCGCGCCTACGCGCAAAACGCCACCGCCGCCGGGCTGGACGCGACCTCCCGGCAGGCCTGGCAGTGGTTCGTCACCGAGGTGCCGCAGCGTTCGCTGCACAACTGGCAGAGCGCCGCGGCCAAGCTCATCGCCGCCGATCTGCGCGGCCGGGTCGCCGTCTCCAGTTAGCTAGCCGAGCTAGGCAAGGAATACGTGGCCTAGATCACCCAGTTGACCTGCGCATGGCAGTGCTTGGCACTGCCACGCGTCGATCTGGCAGTCCCAGAACGGCAAGCTCAGAGGTGTTCGACCCCACATCGCAAGGAGTTCTGGACATGACCGCTGTTACTCCACTGGCCACCCCGCCGTTCGCCGACTCAACCGACTCCCTGTTGCGGTTCGCCATGCGGCTCGACGCAACACTGAGCGGGCTCGCCGGCCTGATGATCGCCGCGGCGGCGGATCCGATCTCGTCGCTGACCGGACTGAGCTCCATCGCCGAATACGGGATGGGCGCTTTCTTCGTTCTCTGCGGCTTGATCGTGTTCGGACTCGCCGCAGCACCCGATCTGCGTCGCACCGGGATCGCCGTCATCGTCGCCAACATCGTCTTCACCGTGGCGGCAGTCGTCGTGGTGGCCGCGGGTATGCTGCCGCTGACCGCGACGGGGATCGGGGCGACGCTGGCCAGCGGTGTTTACACCGCGCTGATCGGCTACCTGCAATACCTCGGAGTGCGCCGACTGCCGGCCTGACTCCCGTCCCGCCGATGCGGGGTGCCACCGTCAGAGGTTGCGGTGCGCGCCTCCGCATCGGCTTGTTATGCCTTCGGTAGTTTCAGCACCCGCGCGTGCATGGAATCGGCAACGTAGACGCTGCCTTTCGCGTCCACTGCCACCCCTTCGGGGGCGTTGAGGCCGTTGAAAGGCAGCGCGCTCTGGCGGGCAGACCCCCGCGGCAGCTTCAGCACTTGTCTGCTGTTCGAATCGCTGACGAACACGCTGCCGGTCGGGCCCACAGCCACGCCGTAGGGCTGGTTCAGCCCGGTGAACGGCAGCACGGTCTGGCTGGTGGATCCGGCAGGCAGCTCCACCACCCTGTTGTCGTTGTTTTGGGTGTCGGTGACGTAGACGTCGCCTGCCGGGTCGACCGCCACACCTTGCGGGAACTCGAGCCCGGTGAACGGCAGCACGGTCTGGCTGCTCGACCCCGCCGGAAGTTTCACCACTTGGTGTATGTGGCGGTCGGCGACATAGACATTGCCGGCGGCATCGACTGCTACGGCCCGTGGGTCTGCGAGGTTGGTGAACGGCAGTTCGATCTGGCTGGTCGACCCGACCGCCAACTTCACCACCTTGCCCACGCCGGGGTAGCCGTCGGTGAAGTAGCTGACGTACACGTTGCCCTTGCCGTCGACGGCTACACCGGTCAGGTTTTGCAGTCCGGTGAACGGCAGCACCGTCTGGCTGTCAGACCCCGCCGTCAGCTTCAGCACCCGGCGGTTGCCGGCATCGGTGACGTAGATGTCGCCCCGGCTGTCCACCGCCACGCTGGTTGGATCCTTGAGGCCGGTGAACGGCAACACAGTCTGCCGCGAATAGAGCGGTGCGGTCAGTGGGGAGTTCGGTGACCTGATGAGCCCAAGGACTCCCGCGACGATGGCGATCACGGCGCCGACGACGGCGATCGTGATCAGCGTTCGGCGGCGCCGACGCGGCGGCGCGGGTATGGGATGTGGCTGATGTGCGACCTGCCAACCGGCCGCGGGGTTACTGCCCGCCCACTCGTCCACTGCACCCCCTCGGGGTCGAGAACACCGTCGGAGGAAATCTACAACTTGCGCAGCCGCAGCCGGTTGATGGAATGGTCGGCGTCTTTGCGCAGCACCAGGGTGGCCCTGGGCCTGGTGGGCAAGATGTTCTCGATCAGGTTCGGCCGGTTGATCGAACGCCAGATGTCGCGGGCGGCGACGACGGCCTGCTGATCGGTCAGGCCCGCGTAATGGTGGAAGTGTGAGGCCGGGTTGGCGAACGCGGTCGAGCGCATCGCCAAAAATCGCGAGACGTACCACTGCTCGATGTCCTCGACGCGCGCGTCCACATACAGCGAGAAGTCGAACAGGTCCGACACCATTAGCGTGGGCCCGGTCTGCAGCACGTTGAGGCCCTCGAGGATCAGGATGTCGGGGTGGCGGACCACCTGCTTGGCGCCCGGCACCCGGTCGTAGTGCAGATGCGAGTACACCGGGGCGCATGCGTAGTCCGAACCCGACTTCACCGAGGTGACGAATCGCATCAACGCCCGTCGGTCATAGCTTTCCGGAAAGCCCTTGCGGTGCATGAGGTTTCGTCGGGTCAACTCGGCGTTCGGGTAGAGGAACCCGTCGGTGGTCACCAGGTCGACCCGTGGGTGGTGATCCCAGCGGGCCAGCAGCGCCTGCAGCACGCGGGCCGTCGTCGACTTACCGACCGCCACGCTGCCGGCCACCCCGATGATGAACGGCACCGGCCGATCGGGGTTCTGCCGCGTTTCATCGAGGAATTCGTCGGTGGCGGCGAACAACCCCTGTCGGGCGGCGACTTGCAGGTGCAAGAGCCGGGCCAGCGGTAGGTAGACCTCTTCGACCTCGAGCAAGTCGATCTGCTCGCCCAGACCGCGCAAGCCGACGACTTCTTCTTCGGTCAGCGGCTGCGGCGTCGACTTGCGTAGCGCGCGCCACTGACTCCGGTCGAACTCCACGTAGGGGCTCGGCTCGCTCAGCCGCGGCATGACTGTCAGTCTTGCAGCCCCGGCCACACTGTGAGCGGCTGGGGCGACCCGATAGCGTGGATGCGCGTGGAGGTCAGTCAGGAATCCGCCGCGCTGATCCGCGAGTACCTGCTGCTCGGTTTGCGCTTCGACCGGATCGAGCCGGGGTACGTCGACGCCTACACCGGCGATCCCGCGCTGCGTCAGACGGTGTTGGCCGAGCCCGCGCCCGACCCGGCCGTCCTGGTCCGCCAGACCCAGCGGCTGCTCGCCGCCCTGCCAAATGTGCCGCGCGGTAACGGATTCGACGAGGCCCGCGCCGATTACATCGGCGCTCATCTGCGCGCGTTGGTCTGCGCCGGGCGCAAGTTCGCCGGCGAAGGCATCGGCTTCGTCGACGAGGTGCGCGACTACTTCGACGTGCACATCGCCAAAGGCGACGCGGAAACCTACCGGCAGGCGCATGCCCGGCTCGACGACGTGCTGGGCGGCGGCGGTGCACTGGCCGACCGGATGGAGGCCTACCGCGCGGCCGAGGAGATCCCGCCCGATCGGCTGGCCGCGTGCATCGAGGCGTTCTCCAGCGCGCTGCGCGACCGGGTGCGCGCCGAGTATCCACTGCCCGACACCGAGACCGTCGTCTACCAAGTGGTGACCGACCAGCCGTGGTCGGGATTCAACTACTACCTGGGTGATTACCGCTCCAAGGTGGCCGTCAACGCCGACATCAAACAGCTGATGTCCAACCTGCCGCGGCTGGTGGCCCACGAGTCGTATCCGGGGCACCACACCGAGCACTGCCGCAAAGAGGCCGGGCTGGTCAACCGGAAAGGCCAGGCCGAGCAGACCATCTTCCTGGTGAACACCCCGCAGTGCCTGATGGCCGAGGGCCTGGCCGACCTGGCGCTGTACGCCGCGATCGGCCCGGGCTGGGGGCGCTGGGCGGCCGAGATCTACGCCGACCTGGGACTGCGGTTCGACGGCGAACGCGCCGAGGCGGTCTCCGAGGCGTCCGCGGCGCTGGCCGGTGTCCGTCAGGACGCGGCGTTGATGCTGCACGACGAGCACCGCGACGCCGAGGAGGTGGCGGCTTTCCTGCGACGCTGGCTGCTGATCAACGACACCCGCGCCCAACAGATGCTGCGGTTCTTGTCCTCGCCGCTGTGGCGCGCCTACACCAGCACCTACGTCGAGGGATATCGACTGCTGCGAGCCTGGCTAGACGATCGCCCGGCCGGCGTCAGCCTCACCGAGCGTTTTGGCCGGCTGCTCGACGAACCGATGATCCCATCAGCGCTGCCCGTTTAGTCCGTCTCGATAGACTGGCGCCCGTGACCGCCGCACCCCACACCACCGCAGCCCTAGGCGCTGAGTACGCCGATACCGCCAGCAGCGCCTACCGCGCGGCATTACAGGTCATCGAGTCCGTCGAACCGCGCATCGCCGCTGCGACACGCAAAGAACTTGCCGACCAACGCGATTCGCTCAAGCTCATCGCCAGCGAAAACTATGCCTCGCCCGCGGTGCTGCTTACCATGGGCAGCTGGTTCTCGGACAAATACGCCGAGGGCACCATCGGCCACCGTTTCTACGCCGGGTGCCAAAACGTCGACACCGTCGAGAGTGTGGCCACCGAGCACGCCCGTGAGCTCTTCGGCGCTCCGTACGCCTACGCCCAACCGCACTCCGGCATCGATGCCAACCTCGTTGCCTACTGGGCCATCCTGAACACCCGCATCGAGACGCCCAGCCTCGCCGAGGCTGGGGTCAAACACGTCAACGACCTGTCCGAGGCGGACTGGGAACAGCTCCGCGCCAAACTTGGCGGCCAGCGGCTGCTGGGCATGTCGCTGGATGCCGGCGGTCACCTCACCCACGGCTTCCGGCCCAACGTCTCGGGCAAGATGTTCCACCAACGCAGCTACGGCACCGACCCGGAGACCGGGCTGCTGGACTACGACGCGGTCGCCCTCGCCGCGCGTGAGTTCAAGCCGTTGATCCTGGTGGCCGGGTACTCGGCCTACCCCCGGCGGATCAACTTCGCCAAGATGCGCGAGATCGCTGACCTGGTGGGCGCCACCCTGATGGTGGACATGGCGCACTTCGCCGGACTGGTCGCCGGCAAGGTATTCACCGGCGACGAGGACCCGGTGCCCCACGCCCACATCACCACCACCACCACGCACAAGTCGCTGCGCGGGCCACGTGGCGGCCTGGTGTTGGCCCAGCCGGAGTACGCCGACGCGGTCGATAAGGGCTGCCCGATGGTGTTGGGCGGGCCGCTGGCGCACGTCATGGCGGCCAAGGCGGTCGCGCTGGCCGAGGCGCGCCAGCCCGCATTCGGGGCCTACGCCCAGCGGATTGCCGACAACGCCAAGGCGCTGGCCGACGGGTTCCTGCGGCGCGGGGCGCGGCTGGTCACCGGCGGCACCGACAACCACCTCGTGCTGCTAGACGTGACGTCATTCGGGCTGACCGGCCGGCAGGCCGAATCGGCGTTGCTGGACTCCGGCGTCGTCACCAACCGCAACTCGATCCCAGCGGACCCAAACGGTGCCTGGTACACCAGCGGCATCCGGTTTGGCACCCCGGCACTGACCACCCGCGGCTTCGGCGCCGCCGAGTTCGACCGGGTCGCCGAGCTGGTGGTCGACGTGCTGAGCAACACTCAACCCGGGCCGGGGCCCGCGGGGCCGTCCAAGGCCAAGTACACCCTGGCCGATGGCACCGCTGAGCGGGTGCACGCCGCTGCCTCCGAGCTGCTGACGGCCAACCCGCTCTACCCGGGGTTGACGCTCTAGGGGTCATCCGAGCTGATCTCTGCTAGCGCCGAGCACTGCGCGGCCGATTTCATGAACCTGTGTACGCGGGTTACAGTTACCCCATGGCACAGAAACCTGTCGCTAACGCGCTGATCCTCGAACTCGAGCCTGTGGTTGGCGAGAACCTCGACCGCCACCTCGATACCGAGAAATTGTGGTTCGCGCACGACTTCGTGCCGTTCGAGCAGGGCGAGAACTTCGCCTTCCTCGGCGGACGTGACTGGGACCCGTCGCAGGTGACGCTGCCCAAAGTCATCACCGACGCGTGCGAGATTCTGCTCGTCACCAAAGACAACGTGGCCGGCTATCACCGCGAACTCGTCGAGCACTTCATCCTCGAAGACAATTGGGCCCAGTGGATCGGCCGGTGGACCGCCGAAGAACACCTGCACGCCATTGCACTGCGCGAGTACTTCGTGGTGACCCGCGAGATCGACCCGGTCGCCAACGAGCAGGTCCGCTTCGAGCACGTGTCAGGCAAGGGGTATCGCGCCGACCAGTACTCCCAGGTCGAAACCCTGGTGTTCATGGCTTTCTTCGAGCGGGCCCACGCCGTGTTTTGCAACAACCTGGCGGCCCAGATCGAAGAGCCGGTGCTGGCCGGACTCATTGCCCACATCGCGCGAGACGAAGAGCGGCACGAGGAGTTCTTCGCCAACCTCGTCGCACACTGCCTCGACTACGCCCGCGATGAGACCATCGCGGCGATCGCCGCGCGGGCGGCTGACCTCCAAGTCGTCGGCGCAGACATCGACGCCTACCAAGACAAGGTGCGAAACGTCGCCGACGCAGGCATTTTCGGCCCGGATCAGCTGGCGCGGGTGATCTCCGACCGCATCGCCGCATGGGGCCTCGCGGACGAGCCTGCGTTGCGGCAGTTCGTCATCGGCTAGCCACGTCGGCGCGCCTGCCCGGCGCACATGCGCAGACGAGAGTAGCGTTCCAATCGATGGCTAGCGATATGCTCTGCTGTCCGGGCGGCGTCTCTCGTCTCAACTTCGACAGGACCGCCGGCCCCGGTCCTGGCGCCGCGGCCCCCGCCGAATCGTCCGTGCGGGCCGCACGGGCTTCAGCCCGGTATGACGCCCCGCGTGAATGGGTGGCGGTGGGGCCACCACTCGAATGCGGCAGCAAACCAGGCGATGAGTTCGAGGAGCGCTCGTGACTGATTCCCCGGCGGTTCCACAGGACACCAAACGGACGTACGTTCTGGACACCTCCGTTTTGTTGTCCGATCCGTGGGCCTGTTCCCGCTTCGCCGAACACGAAGTGGTGGTGCCGCTGGTCGTGATCAGTGAGCTGGAAGCCAAACGTCATCACCATGAGCTCGGCTGGTTCGCCCGCCAGGCGTTGCGCTTGTTCGACGACCTTCGGCTCGAGCACGGTCGGCTGGATCAGCCCATTCCCGTTGGGACACAAGGCGGCACGCTGCACGTCGAACTCAACCACAGCGATCCGGATGTGCTGCCCGCCGGGTTCCGCACCGACACCAACGACTCGCGCATCCTGTGCTGTGCCGCCAACCTGGCCGCAGAGGGCAAGCAAGTCACGTTGGTGAGCAAAGACATTCCGCTGCGCGTCAAAGCCGGTGCGGTGGGTCTGCGCGCCGACGAGTACCACGCGCAGGACGTCGTCACGTCCGGCTGGACCGGGATGGCGGAGATCGAAGCCACCGCCGACGACATCGACACGTTGTTCGCCGACGGCGACGTGGATTTGGCCGCGGCCCGAGACCTGCCGTGCCACACCGGTATTCGGTTGCTCGCCGGCAGCTCGCACGCGCTTGGCCGGGTCAACGCCCACAAGCGCGTCCAGCTGGTCCGCGGCGACCGTGAGGTCTTCGGACTGCGTGGCCGCTCCGCCGAGCAGAGGGTGGCGCTGGATCTGCTGCTCGACGAGTCGGTGGGCATCGTGTCGCTGGGCGGCAAGGCCGGCACCGGCAAGTCGGCGCTTGCGCTGTGTGCCGGCTTGGAAGCCGTGCTGGAGCGCCGCAGCCAGCGCAAGGTGGTGGTCTTCCGTCCGCTCTATGCGGTCGGTGGTCAGGAGCTGGGCTACCTGCCCGGCAGCGAGAGCGAAAAAATGGGCCCGTGGGCGCAGGCGGTCTTCGACACCCTCGAGGGTCTGGCCAGCCCGGCGGTGCTCGAGGAGGTGCTGTCCCGCGGGATGCTCGAGGTGCTCCCGCTGACCCACATTCGCGGTCGCTCACTGCACGACTCGTTCGTCATCGTCGATGAGGCGCAATCGCTGGAACGCAATGTGTTGCTGACGGTGTTGTCACGGCTGGGTACGGGATCGCGGGTGGTGTTGACCCACGACGTCGCTCAGCGCGACAACCTTCGGGTGGGCCGTCATGACGGCGTCGCTGCCGTGGTCGAGAAACTCAAGGGACATCCGCTTTTCGCGCACATCACGCTGTTGCGCAGCGAGCGGTCGCCGATTGCCGCGCTGGTCACCGAGATGCTCGAGGAGATCACCCGCGCCCCGCTGCCGTAGGGGTGGGTAGGCTTCCCGCCGTGCCGAGACGACCAGACACCCTTGCGTGGCGGTATTGGCGCACCGTCGCCGGTGTGCTGGCAGCCGCCGCCGTCGTCGCAATCGGCGCATTCACCGGGCATGTCAGGTTCGCCAAAGCCAACGATGTCGTCGACTGTGCACAAGTCAAGTGCGTGGCGCTGACGTTCGACGACGGCCCCACGCCGTACACGGATCGGCTGCTCGGGATTTTGACCGCCAACAACGCTAAGGCCACCTTCTTCGAGATCGGCAACAAGGTTGCCGCTAACCCGGCGGGCGCCAAACGCGTCGTCGACGCGGGCATGGAGATCGGTAACCACACCTGGGAACACCCCAACATGACGACGCTGCCGCTGCCCGACGTTCCCGGCCAGCTGTCCAGGGCCAACGACGCGATCGCCGCCGCCACCGGTGTGACGCCCAAGCTATGGCGGCCCGCCGGCGGGCTCACCGACGACGCGGTCAATCAGCAGGCCGGCAAGATCGGTCTGGCCGGAATCCTTTGGGACGTCATCCCTTACGACTGGATCAACGATTCGAACACCGCGGCCAGCAGATACCTGCTGATGACCCAGATCAAGCCCGGCTCGGTGGTGCTGCTGCACGACACCTACTCCAGCACGGTCGATCTGGTCTACCAGTTCATCCCGGTGCTCAAAGCCAACAACTATCACCTGGTGACGGTCAGCCAGCTGCTCGGGCAGCGAGCACCGGGCAGCGTGTACGGCAGCCGAGACAACGGGCCAGCGGCCAACGACCTGCACGACATCCCGGCCGGAGAAATCCCGTCGCTGCCCAACACGCCGTCGCCGAAGCCGATGCCCAACTTCCCGATTAGCGATGTCCCGGGCCAGAACTCGGGCGGATCGAATAACGGCAGCTAGCCTCCGGTCGGTGACTGATCCGGTAGTTCACCCGCGACTGCGGCCGCCAGCAGCTCAGCGCGGCCGATCTGGGTGACCAGGCTGGCCGAGTCGAAGTAGATGCGCTCGTTGGTGATTCGATCGCCGTCAAAGAAAAACACCGCGATGGTCGGCACCCGGAACGCCTTGCCGGTGGGCGGTAGGCCGTAAAACTCACCGAGATTGGTTCCCAACAGGTCGAATTCGGTGATCACCGCGTCGTCGCTGAAGTGGTATCGGACGTTGTCGTGCCGCTGGTCGGGGAAGGCGGTCCGGGTGGTCAAGTAGTAGCCCATCACCTCGTCGTTACCGTCGAAAACCTGCCCGGTGGCCATGATCTCGTAACGCGGATGGCCGTTGAAGGTGGCCAGGGTCCGGTCGAATTCCTTGGTCACCTCGGTGCTCATGTGCTCTTCAATGACAGCCAGGCGGCGTTGCCGGAGCTCATCGGTGATCATGTCGGCTGTTCGTTCACCTTGGTCATCGCGAGCACGTCGAGGCGACGGTCGAGTTCCTCTTCGGACAGCTTGTCGCCGATCAGCCCGCGGTCGATCACCGTCTGGCGAATCGTCTTGTGCTCCTTGAGCGCTTGCTTGGCTACCGCGGCGGCCTCCTCGTAGCCGATCGCCGAATTCAGCGGTGTCACGATCGACGGTGACGACTCGGCCAGCTCGCGCAGGTGCTCGACGCGCGCGGTCAGCCCGCTGATGCAGCGCTCGGCGAACAGCGTGGACACGTTGGTCAGCAGCTTGAACGACTCCAACAGGTTGCGCGCCATCATCGGGATGTAGACGTTGAGCTCGAAGGCGCCGCCCGCGCCACCCCACGCGATCGCCGCGTCATTACCGACCACCTGAGCGGCGACCTGCGTAACCGCCTCGCACAGAACAGGATTGACCTTGCCCGGCATGATCGAGCTGCCCGGCTGCAGATCTGGCAGGTGAATTTCGGCCAGACCGGTCAGCGGGCCGGATCCCATCCAGCGGACATCGTTGGCGATCTTGGTCAACGACACCGCGATGGTGCGCAGTGCGCCGGATGCCTCGACCAGCCCGTCGCGGGCCGCCTGGGCTTCGAAAGCGTTGACCGCCGTGCGTAAGTCGGTCAGCCCGGTGTCTTTCACCAGAACCTCGACCACCTTGGCGCCGAAGCCGTCGGGCGCATTGAGGCCGGTGCCCACCGCGGTGCCGCCGATCGCCAGCTCACCCAACCGGGGCAGCGTCGCGCGGACACGTTCGATACCGGCCTCGACCTGACGGGCGTATCCGGAGAACTCCTGGCCGAGGGTGACCGGGACGGCGTCCATCAGATGCGTGCGGCCCGATTTCACCACCGTGCGCCACTCGCGGGCCTTGTCCGCCAGCGCATCGTGCAGCTCCTGCAGCGCCGGGATGAGATGGCGCACAGCGGCTTCGGTGGCCGCGATGTGGGTGGCGGTCGGGAAGGTGTCGTTGGAAGACTGCGACATGTTGACATCGTCGTTGGGATGCACGGTCACACCGTTGGCAGCCGCGATTGACGCGATCACCTCGTTGGTGTTCATGTTGGAACTGGTGCCCGACCCGGTCTGGAAGACGTCGATCGGGAACTGGTCGTCGTGGCGCCCGTCGGCGATCTCCGCGGCGGCTGCGATAATAGCGTCGGCCTTTTCCGGTGCCAGCAATCCGAGGTCCTTGTTCACCTGCGCGCAAGCGGCTTTCAGCAGTCCCAATGCGCGGATCTGGGTGCGCTCCAGTCCCCGTCCGGAGATCGGGAAGTTCTCCACCGCACGCTGAGTCTGGGCGCGCCACAATGCTTTTGCCGGCACCCGGACTTCGCCCATGGTGTCGTGCTCGATGCGGTATTCGGTGTCATTCTCGGCGGTGTGAGCGCCCATGGATTGGGTCCTTCTGTGGGTGGTTACGGCAATGGGTATGCGGCGCTGCTGTCGCCCGTGAAGTCGATGGCCGAGTATTCGTTGAGTTTGGACAGCCGGTGATAGGCCTCGATCATCCGCAGCGTGCCGGATTTGGAGCGCATCACGATCGATTGGGTCGTGCAGCCGCCGGGCTGATAGCGCACCCCCTTGAGCAGGTCACCGTCGGTGACGCCGGTCGCGCAGAAGAAGACGTTGTCACCGGAGACTAAATCCTCGGTGCTCAGCACCTTGTCGAGGTCGTAGCCGGCGTCGAGTGCCTTCTGCCGTTCGGCGTCGTCCTTGGGTGCCAGCTGCGCCTGGATCTCCCCGCCCATGCAGCGGATCGCCGCTGCGGTGATGATGCCCTCCGGGGTGCCGCCGATCCCGGCCAGCATGTCGGTGCCGGAGCCCGGTCGGCACGCGGATATCGCGCCGGCCACGTCGCCGTCGGTGATCAACCGGATTCGCGCCCCGGTCGCGCGGACGTCCTCGATCAGTTGAGCGTGTCGCGGCCGGTCCAGGATGCATACCGTCATGTCGGGCACCGACAAGCCCTTGACCTTGGCGACCGCCCGGATGTTGTCGGCGACCGGCGCGGTGATGTCCAGCACGTGAGCGGCGTCCGGACCCACGGCGATCTTGTTCATGTAGAACACCGCCGACGGGTCGAACATCGAGCCGCGATCGGACACCGCCAGCACCGAGATGGCGTTGGGCATGCCCTTGCTCATCAGCGTGGTGCCGTCAATCGGGTCGACGGCGAAGTCGCAGTCCGGGCCGTCGCCGTTGCCGACCTCCTCGCCGTTGTAGAGCATCGGCGCGTGGTCCTTCTCACCCTCGCCGATAACCACCACTCCGCGCATCGAGACCGAGTTCACCAGCTGGCGGATCGCGTCGACGGCGGCCCCGTCGCCGCCTTCCTTGTCTCCGCGACCGACCCAGCGACCGGCGGCCATGGCACCGGCTTCGGTGACCCGTACCAATTCCAGAGCGAGGTTGCGGTCCGGGGCTTCACGACGGCTCTGCGGCATGCCCCGATTGTCCCAGAAGCAGATCGGCCTTCTGGAGCTGGGATACTCGTGGTTTGACTACTCCACGCCCTGAGGGACGGGGATTCCAGCTCTCACGGGCTGGGGTTCCTGCTTCGTCGCCGACCGCTGAAGGGGGTCTCCTTGCAGGCTGATGTCCGCTCGACAGGCCGTCACCGAAAGTCCTTCGGCCAAGATGTTCTTTGCAGCATTCAAGTCCCGGTCATGCCGGGTGCCACAGGACGGGCAACGCCACGTCCGGATATCGAGGTTGAGCTGGGCGAGCATGTGCCCACACACGCTGCACCTTTTGGAGCTTGGGCAGAACCGGTCGATGACGACCAGTCTCTTGCCCCACTTGATGGTCTTGTAGTCGAGCATCTGCCGAAACGACGACCAACCGCAGTCGGAGATCGCCCGCGCGAGCCGGCGGTTGCGGAGCATCCCCGACAGATTCAAGTCCTCAATCACGATCACGTCGTTGGCACGAACCAGCCTTGTGGACGTGGTGTGCAGAAAGTCGTTTCGGGCGCGACGGACCTTACCGTGGGCGACCGCAACCTTGCGTGCCGCTTTGGCCCGGTTCTTCGAGCCCTTGTGCTTGCGGGCCATGCGGCGCTGATACCGGGCCAGGTTGCGCTGCTTGCGTTGCAGCAGGCGCGGGTTGTCGAGGATCTCGCCACCGGAGGTCGCCGCGAACGATCTGATGCCCACGTCGACACCAACCGCGTTGCCTGTCTTGGGCAGGGGCCGGGCGTCCGCGACATCGAGCTGAAAAGTCACATACCAGCGCCCGTCGGCGTCTTGGGTAATGGTCACCATCGACGGTGCGATGGCGATCTGGTCGATGCCCGTCCAGGACCATACGAACCGCAGGGGCCTGGTCTGCTTAGCAAGAAACAATTGGCCATCCCGGTAGCGAAATGCCGAGCGCGTGTAGGTCGCTGTCTTGCGTCCGCGCCGGGACTTGAAACGTGGGTAGCGAGCCCGTCGCGCGTAAAAGTTATTCAGCGCCCGGTACTGATGGCGCAACGTCTGTTGCAAGGGCACCGACGACACCTCATTAAGGAATCCCAAATCCGGGCGCTTCTTCAACTCGGTCAAAAATCGGTCGGTTTCGGCGTAGTTAGTGCGAAGGCCATCGACCCGATACCGCCTGGTGCGCCAGGTCAGCACCTCGTTCCACACCTTGCGTACGCAGCCGAAGGTTCGAGCAAGGTTTGCCGCTTGCTCGTCGGTCGGATAGGCCCGACACCGGAACGCCGTACGCATAACACAATGCTTATCCCAAAGGACCGACACATCATGAGATCGCGACCCTGCCACGGCGGAGGGCCATTCCTCCCCGGCCTGAAGGCTAAGAGTTCGTGTTGGTGGTTTCAGTGACGCAGCCGCAGCCGCAGCCGACGGCAAAGCCGGCCAAGCCGCGGCTACTGCAGGACGGCCGGGACATGTTCTGGTCGATTGCGCCGCTGGTGGTGGCCTGCATCGTCTTGGCGGGCATTGTCGGGATGTGCTCCTTCGCCCCCGGCGGCACCAGCCGCGGACCGGTGCCGTCGTACGACGACGCCGGGGCGCTGCACGCCGACGCACAGACGCTGGGTTTCCCGGTCCGGCTGCCGCGGCTGCCCCAAGGCTGGCAACCCAACTCCGGTAGCCGAGGCGGCATCGGAGACGGCCGGACCGACCCGTCGACAGGTCAGCGGGTGCGCGCGGTCACCTCCACCGTCGGATTCATCAGCCCCACCGGCATGTACCTGAGCCTGACCCAGAGCAACGCCGACGAGGACAAGCTGGTCGGCTCGATTCACCCGTCGATGTACCCCACCGGAACCGTCGACATCGACGGCACCCGGTGGATCGTTTACCAGGGCGACGGCGTCGAGCCGGTGTGGACCACCCGGCTTGGCAGTCCGGCCGGTCCGGCCCAGGTTGCGATCACCGGCGCCGGAGGCGTCGACCAGTTTCGTACGCTGGCGGCGGCCACTCAATCGCAGCCGCCGCTATCGGCGCACCGCTAGAAGGGACATCCATGACCGCACCAGAAGCCGACCTGACCGGCTGGTCGCCGGCACCGTTCACCGGTGGCGGCTACACCCACGATGTCTACCGCAAGGGTGAAGGGCCTGGCGTGGTGCTCATCCCGGAGTTACCGGGCATCCATCCCGGTGTGCTGGGGCTGGGCAATCACCTGGTGGACAACGGATTCACCGTCGCGATACCGTCGCTGTTCGGTGAGCCCGGCCGTGGAAAAGACGTCGGCTACGTGCTTTCCGCCATCGGACGTGCTTGTGTGGCAAGGGAATTCGCAGCGTTGGCGACCAACAAGCAGCGGCCGGTGTCGGTGTTCCTGCGGGCATTGGCTCGTGACCTCAACAAGTCGACGCCGGGCAAGGGTGTCGGGGTGATCGGCCAGTGTTTCACCGGCGGCTTCGCGCTGGCGGCCGCGGTCGACGACAGCGTGCTGGCGCCGGTGCTCAGCCAGCCGTCAGTACCCTTTCCGCTGACGCCGCGCCAGCGCCGCGATACCGGAGTGAGCGAATTGGAGTTGAACGCGTTCAAGGACCGTGCCGCCAACGAGGGTTTGTGCGCGATGGGTCTGCGGTTCAGCGAGGACCGGATGGCGCCGGGCGAACGGTTCACCATGCTCAAAGAACGGCTGGGCGACGCGTTCGAGGTGATCGAAATCGACTCGAGCCCAGGCAATGAGCACGGCTTTTCCCGGATGGCGCATTCGGTGCTGACCGACGAGGTCCGCGAGGTCGACGGCCAGCCGGCCTACGAGGCGCGCAAGCGAGTGGTCGAGTTCTTTAAGGAGCGGCTGGCTGCGTCTTAGTCGAGTTTCGGCTCCGCCAGCGCGTCAGCCAGCCGGGCTTGTCGTCCTCGTCGACGGGTTCTTCGAGTTCTACGCCCTTGTACACCGCCAGGTAGACGTCGACGGTGGTCACGATCACGATCATCAACACCGGGCCGATCACAATGCCCCACGGGCCGAACATGGCGATACCCGCGAACACGGCCAGCAACATCAGCGCGGGATTGAGGCGCGCGTCTCGGGGCACCAGGATCGGGCGCAGGAAGTTGTCGAGGTTGGTGACAACTATTAGATGCCAAAGGATTACGAAGGCGCCGCCGACGATGTTGCCGTAGAAGATCATCCCGATGCCGAACGGGATGGTCACGATGCCGCCGCCCAGCGGAATGATGGACAGTGCGGTCAACAGGATCGCGAATATGAAGAACCCGTGGTGGAAACCGGCGACGTAGACGGACGCGGCCCCGGCAACCCCTTGACACAGTGCGATGACGAACTGGCCGCTCACGGTGCCGCGCACCATGGAGCCCATCTTGCGCAGGTACAAATCGGTGACGTCGTCGCCGAGCGGATTGAGTTGGCGGATCAAGGTGAGGAGTTTGTCGCTGTGGGAAAGCAGCGCCATGAACACGTACAAGAAGATGATGGCTGAAGTCACTGTGCCGAAGAGGCTTCCGGCCGTGTCCTGCAGGAAGTGCAGGCTCCACTCACCCGCCTTCTGCGCGACGGTCACCATCGTTTTTCGTAGCGACTCCGCGGTAACGGTCATGTGCAGGAACGGCACTCGCGCCAAGAGTTGATTGACGACTTGGAGGCTTTTGTCGCCGAGCTCAGTCATACCGATCTTCTGCACCCAACCGGCGACCTGGGTCACCATCCGGGAAATTTGCACGATCGCCAGCACCACTAACAGGCCGACCGGCACGGCGACAGCGGCCAGCGCCGACACCAGCGTGCAGGTGGCGGCCAAGCCGGCCTTCATCCGGTGGCCGAACCAATTGAAAAGCGGCGTGAACAAATACGCTCCGACGGCGGCTACCACGATGAGGACAAAGTAGCTGCGCAGGAAGTAGGCGGCGAACAGCAGGCTGACCAACGTCCAGACCGCGAGGGCGCGCTTCTGGGTGAGAGTGAACTCGGTGTTCATGGCCGCCCTCCGAATCCTGCTTTTAGACAGGGCTTTTCGCGTGTTGTCGCTTGCGCTGATCGGCGATGAACCGAATTGACATGCGCTGCAGCAGACCTGGCGCCAGCCGGGCGAACACCCAGGACGCATACGCCTGCTTGGGCTTCACCAGCAGCGCCTTGTTGCGCTTGATCGCCCTGAGGGTGTCGCGCGCCAACCGGTCGGGGTCATACCCGGTCTTCATGCCCTGGCCGCGCAGGTAGTAGTCGCGGCCGACGAAACCGCCGATCGCGCCCTTGTCCAGGATCGGGGTTTCAACGGCGCCCGGGCACACGGCCAGCACGCCCACCCCGCGGGAGACGGCCTCCGAGCGCAGCGCCAGAGACAGCCCCACGATCGCGTGCTTGGTCATCACATAACTGGTGATCTG
>NZ_DATFZD010000220.1:0-4499 GCF_035314665.1 Mycobacterium sp.
TTCGCGGTAGCTTTCGCGCAACAGGACCGCCGGCGGTGATCCACGGTTGGGCACCCGCGTCACATACATGATTACTTTCTAGCACGAAAGCAGCACGACAGTAGCCAGATATTAAGAAGACACGCCGACCTAATCCCGAAAATACATGATTACATTCCGGATAACACATGAACACGGAACCCCTGCTCACAGGGCAGATCGGGACTCAGACCCCCTTCAGAAGGGGGTGCCTCTCTGTTTGTCAAGAGGCCTTCGTGGATTGGTCGTGGCATCTGTCTTGGTCGCGTTGTTCGTCGGCGAGCATGGTTCGCCAGAGCTGGTTGGATAGGTGTCGTTTGAGGCAGCGCAGCGCCGCTCGTGGCGTCTTGCCGTCGGTGATCTTGCGGTCGTAGTAGCGTCGTCCGGCGCTTCCGTGCCTGCGGAGCTGGACGATGGCGATGGTGTGGATGGCACAGTTGAGTTGCCGGTCGCCGTAGCGGTTCAGGCGGTGGCATTGGTATTCGGCGCTGGCGACCTCAACCGGGGCGGTGCCGTTGTAGGTGGCATAGGCGGCCGCAGTAGCAAACCGGCTCACGTGACCGGTTCGGCCGAGGATGCGGGCAGCCAGCACCGGGCCGACGCCGTCGATCTCGCGCAGTCGCGTGCCGTGCTCGTCGAGCAGCCGTGTGGCTTCGGCTTGATTTTCCGCGAGCTGCTGGTCGAGCCGGCGCACGTCGGCGATCAAGTCTCGGCACAGTTGAACCCGGACCCGCTCGGGAGTGCTGCGCGACCGAAATGTACGCAGTGCTGCAGTGGCTTTGGCCGCGGTCAGGTCGGTCGGGACGCCGCCGGCCAGAAGCTCGCGTAGGAGCCGGTGTAGTTGGTTGATGGTACGTGTCCGGTTCTGGGACAGGTTGTTTCGCCGCTCGTCGAGCAACGCGAGCGCGTCGACGTGATCCTCGGCTACGACCGGGCGGGCGTCGCCCTGCGCCGCCGCCACACAGGCGGCGCTGGCCGCGTCGATGCGGTCGTTCTTGCGGCGCGCACCGCGGGATAGTTCACGCACTCGCGCGGTCGCGGTGGCCGGCACGTCGAGCACGACCTCGCCACGAGCCAACAGCCACTGGGCCAGGTGATGACCTAGCCCTTCGGCGTTCTCGACCGCCCACTGCCGTTGTGGCCACTGCTTGGCCCAAACCAGCATCCGGCGGTAACCGGCCAGCGTGGCGTCGATACGTAGCGAACCCAGACCGGTGTTGGTGACGGGGTCCACCGCGGCGGCGGTGTGCGTGGTCTTGTGCGGATCGACACCGATAACGATCATGGAGGACGGATTCCCTTCTCGCGTTGTGATGGGGGGATCCGCGGCGGACAATCCGACTTCCAGTACCTCGCACGTACTTGTGGTCACGCCTCTCTTCAGTCACGCCGCGAACGCGAACCGGAGGGGCCCGACACACCCCCTTGGAGTCAACCCGAACGCGGGTGACAGGAACTTCGCGAGTCAGGCCTCCGGTTCGCTACGGCACGCTACGGGCGGCCAACCCGATCACGAACCGCTGACACGCCATATAAGTCGGAACTTCGGATTAACAGCCAGCGCAGTGGCGGCTCCCGTCCGCTGGCGCTCCCGTCCGCCGCCACGAACCGACCCAGACCTACCGCCGCAGAGTCACCCGACGACATCCTCCGGGATCTACCTTGTCGGGTAGCCCCGACGCATTTCTGCGCCGGGGCCCCCTCAGAACCGCGCGAGCGGGTTTCCCCGCACTCGGCTCAAGCAAGCCCCGAGGGCGTTGCGGGTTCCGGTCTGATGCCGCTGCGAGCCCGCAGGCTGCGATGGCATGAGGTGTGTACCAGGCGGGTTCGGTTTCCGTCCGGCGCGCCGCCTCGCCCGTGGTGGGTGAGGTAGTTGGCGGCGATCGCCCGTTTAACGATGCTCAGCCACCAGCGCTCCCACTCGTGCGGGGACTGCGGGGGCTGATCCGGGGTAAGGACGTGGTCCCCGCATAATGGACAGTGCCCGTCCTGCTCGGCGAGCAGGCGCAAGTTGTAGCTGTCCAACGGGGCCAACGCCTTTCGCCGCCGTGCGGCCCAGTACTGGGTCAGGTCGGGGTCGTCTTTAGACGCCCCGCCCGCGACCAGCTGGTGCCGGACGATTTTGGTCCAGGAAAACTTGGTGAGGTAGGCGATGCCGCCACGATCGTCGAGTACCCGATCGCGGGCACCGAACACCCACCCGTCATTCCTGAATCGGTTGAACCTGCCGAAGTAGCGGCGCACGATCCACTTCTTCGACTTGTTGGGGTGGGTGCGGCGCGCCCACCGAAAGGTGAGACACCACACGTGGCTGTCCAGCGCGCTGAACAGCTTGCTGGACACCACCCCCCGGTAGTAGGCGGCCCAACCCCGGATGATCGGGTTGAGCCTGGCGATGAGCGCCATCGCGTTCGAGCCACGCATGCTGCGTATCTCGTCGGCGAGCCTGCGCCGGATTCGCCTGACCGCATCCTGGCTCGGTTTGATCAACAGCTTGCCGGGCCGACCACCACGCCGGTACCGGCGCAGGTTAAAGCCGAGAAAGTCGAAGCCTTCTTCGAGGCGCACGATGCGTGTCTTATCCTCGTTAAAGACCAGCCCCCTCGGCGCCAGCCATTGGGCAAGCCGCTCCTTGACATGTTCGGCCTGATGCCGGGTATGACAGCAGACCACCATGTCGTCGGCATACCTGACCAGAATCGGGGTTCCCGGAACCGTTGTCCCGGTGTTGACACCGGTTTGGCGGTAACGGACCCCGGCGGCCTCCTCCAGCCCGTGCAGCGCCACGTTCATCAACAACGGACTGATCACCCCGCCTTGCGGAGTTCCCTCCTCGGTCGGGGCGAAGCCCTTACCCGGTTCGAACACGCCGGCCTTCAACCAGTCGGCGATCATTCCCCGAGCGGGGAAGTCGCCGACCGCGGCCAATAGCCGGTCGTGGTCAATCCGATCGAACGCGGCCGACAGGTCGGCATCGAGAATCCATACCCGTTGGGCACGAGGGCCTTTCAGGATTGAATACAGCGAGCCGATCGCATCGGCGCAACTGCGGCCAGGACGAAACCCATACGAGCGGGCATCGAATTTGGCCTCCCACTCCGGCTCCAGCGCGTTGCGGACCCGCGCCTGGTGGCACCGATCCATCAACACCGGAATACCGAGCGGACGCTGCTTGCCGTTGGCCTTCGGAATGTACACGCGCCGAACCGGCATCGGGTCCCAGCTCGCGCGACTGCGGTGCACACGCACCGCAATGTCCGCTCGCTGCGGCGACGACAAGGCAACCTCGCCATCGATCCCCGCCGTCCGACGCCCGGCATTGCGCTGGGTGACCTGCCGCACGCTCATCAGCGTGTTCGACCACGACCCCAGCATCAGTTTCTGCAGCGACCGGACCTTGGCCCAGTCCTGCTCCCGCGTCGCCTTGAAGATCCTGCGCCGCAACCGGACTACGTTCTGCTCATGAAAACGCCAGTCAACGGCGTCCCAATCGAGCGCGACGTCCTCGGGTCCGTTCACCGCGATGGTGTCCAACTTGCCCCTTCGGTTCATCAGGCCATCGGCCTCGGCTTTCAAAGGCTCACCTGCCCACGTCAGCACCCTTTCGGGTCCGGCCGCTCGGACCGGCATCCGGCCGGTTCCCCACGACGACCGCCTAGAGCAGCAGCCACGCTGTCGTGAGTCCCGTCGCCTTTCGGCCACCGGCATCCGCTTCTTGGGCATCCTGTCCCGCCGAGGGATTCCGCCCCTCTTACGATCGGCCTACCGGACCGACTCGGCCCGGACCCCGACGGGGTTTCCACGTTCCACGCACACGAGACACGACCGGGGTGGGTGCCCCCTATACCCCGAGGCCAGCGGTGTTCCCGCGACCGGCTCTCACTGCCCGGTCGCCGCTTGCCGCCCCTTCCAGCGGCCAGGCCCTATCACCCAGGTGTTCGTCCCGTCATCCAGGGTTAGAAATAACGAGGCATCATCAGGGGTTCACTTTCGTTCACCCGTCCGGCCTTCCCCTCGCCCGGTTGGTCCCCCAGACGGAACAGGGGCCCTTAGGCTTCTACCCTGGGCTTCGCACCCCAACGGACAAGACCCGTCGACGCACGCCAGGGCGGGGATCGATCTTGAACACTGATCGAGAACTACGCACCCGGCATGACCGGCCTCCAATCTGCGAGTTCACTCGTTATGCACGACCTCGTGTCGCACGTGAGAACTTTCTTTACTGCTATCCAGGGTGTGCCGCAGCCGATGCGCACCCACCCGTGGCAGACCCGCACGGCGGCAGGCCCACCCCATCACCTGCCGGATCGCCGCCGGCGTCAGCGGCCGGTAGGGTGCCCGGACGGTGCAGAACACCGACCGTGCCGCGCAGGCCGGTCGGCCGTCGGCCAGATACGCCACAATCGCCTCACCGACATCGACCGGAAGTGGTAGCCGATCGACCCGTTCAGCCTTGCCGTGAACAGTGACTTCGCCGCTGC
>NZ_DATFZD010000221.1:0-18042 GCF_035314665.1 Mycobacterium sp.
CATTCGAATCAGGAGCGGGCAGGTTACCGATGTCGTCTAGTAGACCGAGACGGGTCTCGTCGTTGACTTGGCCCGGTGTCGTTCCCGTGCCAGTGTCGTTGGTCCGGTCGCTCGAATCTGGTCCTACTTCGCGACGAGGCATGTCGAACTCCTTCTCTGGGTCCGTTACCGACCTGTGGTCTTTCAACTGATTCGATGCCCGAGAAGCACACAATGTTCCCCGACGCGCTCACGTGTTCGCGGTGATTCAGCGGGCTCAAGTGACTGACGGCCCGGGGCCGAGCCAGCACTGCCCTGCACGATCAACCCTCCGCCCGAGCAGGACCTTTGGTGAATGGGTTGTAGATCACCCGTCGCTGCGCGCTCCGTTCCGCGGCTGGGGCAGCAGCGCCTGCCACCCCTAAGCGCTTTTGGCGCTGGTAACAAGTGTTCTCAGATAGGTTGTGCCACTGCAGCCTCTAGCTGACCGCGCATTGGCAGCCAAAGCTCCCATCCCGTTCACGGGTCGACAAGTTACGCGTCGGTCGTGCCCCGGCCCAAGAAACCTGCTGGGCGATGGGCTGATCCACCGCCGAAGCCGTCGACGGCACAGGGGTCCGTTTCAATCGTCCGACCCGTAACCCTCCCCGTCGCCACTGCTGTAATCCGCGGTGCTGTAGTCCGCGCTACTGTAATCGCCGCCGCCGTCTCCTCCGCTGTCGTCCTCTTGCAACCAGTCCGCTCCGCCGAAGTTGTTGTAGTCCACGTCGCCAGAGTCCCCGCCGCCGTCGCCACCCGAGTCCCCACCGCCGTCGCTGGGCGTCTCGACCCCGCCCGAGTCCCCGCCGCCGTCGGTGGGCGTCTCGCCCCCGCCCGAGTCCCCGCTGGAGTCGGTGGGCGTCTCGCCGCTGTTGTCCGGCGTCTCTTGGGCGTTCACTTGTTCTATGGCGTCGCTTTGCGACATCCCCTGATTCTCAGCAGCCGCAACGGCGGCCGCCTGCCCCGCCGATTCACCGGCACCGGCCAACTGCTCAGCATCACCTAGCGACATCCCCTGATTCTCAGCCGCCGCAACCGTACCCACGTTGCCTGGTTGTCGCCCTGCTCCCCCAACGCCTCGGCACCCAACTCACCCTCTGCACCCGGCTCCCCCAAGCCCTCCGCACCCAACTCACCCGGCTCGCCCAACGCCTCAGCACCAAGCTCACCCTCGGCACCCGGCTCCCCCAAGCCCTCAGCACCAAGCACACCCTCGGCACCCGGCTCCCCCAAGCCCTCCGCACCCAACTCACCCGGCTCGCTCAACGCCTCAGCACCCAACTCACCCGGCTCGCTCAACGCCTCAGCACCAAGCTCACCCTCGGCAACCGGCTCCCCCAACGCCTCAGCACCAAGCTCACCCCCAACACCCGGCTCCCCCACCGCCTCAGCACCAAGCTCACCTGAACGGTCGGGATCTGGCGTGCCTGTGGCGGCTTGCTGCGCGGCCAGCTGCTGAGCCCGTTGCATGGCCTGCTGGATGATCGGAATCTGCTGCCCTTGCTGCAGAGACTCCGGAGAAAACTCATTCGCTGGCTGTTGCGCCTCGTCGTCGGACGGTTGCCAATCGTCCAACTCCGGATGGGGCTGACTTAACGAATACATGCCTTCACCGGGTGCGGATACTGCCATGCGGGGATAAACCTGATCACCGCGGACGTAAACACCCGCGTATTGTCCTTGAGCTTGATCGATCCCGGCCTGTTGCCTGGCCTCAGCTATGGCCTGCTGATATCCGTCCTCCCGAGCCTGTTGCCGATCGACATCAGCCTGCTGGTCATATTGCTGCTGAACGTAATCCCTGACCTGCTGCTGAGCCGCCTCCAACCGGGCTTGCTGCTCCTCCGAAAGGGGAGGCGCATCCGCAACGGGCGTGTCGTCGTATGACTGAATCCCTTGTAGGTCTTGCGCCAGCCGCTGGGCGTCCAGCCCGGCCTGATACTGACCCGGGCCCGAATGGTCAGCATGCCAATCGTTTAACCGCTGTTGCTCCCGCTGCTGCGCTAGCTGCTCCTGCTCCCGCGCCCGCTCCTCTTCAGACGGGACTACACCGCCCGGGAATTTGGCGTCGAGTTCCAACCGCTGCTCATATCGCCGATCGTCGAGGGCGTTGTCGTGGGCCTCCCGGTAGGTTTCGTCACCGGTTGGGGGTCTCAGCAGACGTATGTGCGCGACCCCCGCGTTTGATCCAACCGGATATCCTCCCGATCCGTCTTCGGGCAGGCCTACGGCCTCGACCGGCCGGGCCGGCGGAGGACTACCGTGCTCAAGCCGCGGCCCACCCTGCCTTGGTTGGGGGTTGACGGCGAGCGGTTGGCCTTGCCCCTCCTCGCCGGGACCATCGCCGCTCGCATGAATATGACCGTGCGGAGCCTGAGCACTCTCAAAAGGTTGTTCCGGATGGCCACCGAGATTCAGGCGGTCGTAGACCGAGCCGTTGTCGCGGATCGTATGAGTGTCGGCAGAGTTGGTCGGTGATGCAATTGTGGCACCACCGTTCGGTTCGACCAGGGCTTGCGCGCCCACATCGTGTTTCTGTGGACTGACAATGAATCTTCCCACAGGCTCGCGGGTCACCGGGTCGATCGTGGCTTCCGGCCCCCGCGGCGCCGGGATCGGACGGCCGGTCCAGCCCTCCGGTGTTGGGTCAGCCGGCAGCCACGTTGATTCAGGCGTGGTATTTTCTGGCCCGGTCCCCGTCGTGGAGTCAGGCGGGGGGTCCTTGGGATCGTTCGGTCCAGCCATTTCGATACTCCTTTATTTCCCCAAAGCACAGTTATTTCCGTCTCCACTGGGCAACGCGTATTGCTACCTAATTGATGTTGTATTGCTGAAGGGCCTCAGTCGGCCAGCCAGCCGGTGACGGCGTTCGGTGTCGGACCCGAACACCTGTTGCGGTACAGGCGACGGGCGGACGTGTCAACGCCACTCGTTCTCACGAGTAGCGCTAGTCCTCCTCGAACTCGAAGCTGTCGCTAGGGGACAGGTCCACAGCGGGCGCGATGGACATATCGGAGTCGTCGAGCCCGAGTCCGTCGTCGAAAGAGTCATCTTGGTGGTCGTCGACGACTTCGATTTGCGCGGAGTCGGGAACATCCGAGGGGTCAAGGATGTCCTTGTCCCCAGTATCGGTATCGATCGTGAAGAATTCGTTCTGGTCGACGTCGTCATAAACGACGTTTGTGTCCCCCAAGTCACCGCCGGGGGCGGGTGCATCGTCATCGGCATCGTCATCGGCATCCGAGTCGCCGAGCGCGCCTGACCCGGCGAGCGGATCTAAAATGTCAAGGTCATCTAAAAGGTCGTCGCTTGGTGGCTGCGCTGCAGTCTCGTCGGCCATGGGAGCTCCTCTCGTAGCTGAGGTCGGCCATACCGCCGGATCGGGACCGATCGACGAGGCCCGACCGCCGGTTGACCGGCAGATTCATGCATTGCTATTCGATTGGAGACGCCGTCGTCGGCCAAAGTTCCCGACCGGACGCATCTGATCACAGTCCCGTCATAGTGGAAGGCGCCACGTTGAGCACCAACCCCACCTGGCGCCGCGGTCGGTCATATCGCCAGGAATCGATGACGCGGTACGGCCCCGCTCTACCGTCGAGCACCGCCACGGCTCAGAGAGTCCGGCCAGGATGCCTACCGCTGCACGCCAGAATTCGCCGCCGCCAACCTGGCGAGCTGAGCATCGGCGCCTGCGATTATGGCCTGCAACGATTTACGTTTGGTATCGAGTTCCGCGACGGCGTCGGCGCGTTCGGCGCGGGACGACTTTTCCGCGGTCTCCGCGGCGGCGATCAGATTCTTGAGTTCGGTCATCGAGTCGGTGAGGTACTGCTTGTACGCGTTGATTATGACGGGACGAATTGCGTCGCCGCGCTCCTGAATTTCGCGGGAGACATCCTTGGCCACCGCGGTGGCCGTCATGTTGAGCCACTGCTGCAGGCCCTGCCTACCCATCTTGATGGCGCGGAATCCGAAGTTCACAGCGATCCAGGCGCCGCCGATGGCAGCGACCAGGGGGACGGCCACCACGCTCCCGATGGCCAGCGCCGATACCAGCCCCATTCCCATCGTGCTGAATCCCGTGATAGCCGTCGACATCATGCTCGGGTCGATGACGCCCTCTCCGCGCTTGCGAGGAGGCTCGATTTCGCGTACCTCCGAAGTGAAGCCCTTGACCGAGACGTCGGCATTGATCTGCAGACCACCGACGAGCTGATTCACCCCGCTGACGTATTCATCGGACACTTCGCCGACTAGCACCTCGAGGTCGGCGGTCATGTCCGCGACGAACAGCTGCGGAGAACGGCGCAGGATGTCCAACTTTGTGCTGTCGAGCTTCGTACGCCATCGCGACCTGAGGTCGTCGAGCTTGTGGTCAAGCGATGTAAGAGTGTTGCGCTGGATGGCGCCCAGATCGCGGGCCAGATAATCGCGCCATCCGCCTTCCCACTCTTGGCGAAGCGTCTGTAGCCGCTTTTTTTCCTCGTTGAGCTCGGCTGCCGCGCTCTGCCCTCTGATCATGGCCGAACGCTGCATTGCGAGCTGGTTTGCCACCCGCTCGAGTCCGGTTCGTGCCGCCCGTAATCCGTTTGCCGCGGCGAGCGTGTCGCTAGAAGCGCATATCCGGTGCAGTTGCTGGACAAGGGCAGACAAACCCGACGCACGAAGCGCTGATTTGCGGCGGTCGCCGGGCTCCATCTTGATTGCCGAAAAGGCCGCGGTGCTTGACACACCCAAGATCGGGACTTCGGCGAACCGCGGGCCGTGCTGACGGAGCAGTCTGCGATTTTCTTCGACGATCGTTTGCCAGTGACGAAAATTCTTGTCTATCTTGGTAACCGCGATCAGCACTGAATTCACTTCGGCGCTGACTGATTCCAGGAACTTCAGTTCCGGCGCGGTGATGGGGGCCGTGGCATCACATGTCATTACCAGGATGCTGGCCGTTGTCGTCGCCGTTCTCGTCAGCCTCAGGTGGTTGGGGTTGAGACCGCCCACTCCTGGGGTGTCGACCAAAGTGACGCTGGGCAGGAACGGGCTGACCATGGCGACTTCGGCCCCGATAGGCAATTCGTCGACGGTGGGGTCGTTGACGTGCTGCCCGCTCATCGTCACCCAGCTCGGCAGATCGGCGAAATCAACCGGCTCGCGGCGACCGCCGGCGAACAGCAGCGTCGCGGCGCCTTCGGGCATGGATTCGCTCGGCGGAACAAACCGCACAAATGCCGAAGTCGTGATGTCGACGTCGACTGGAGAGGCGTTCGGACGCGCCAGCAAAACATTGACCAGTGAGCTCTTACCCCGTTTCACTTCGCCGACGACGACGACCGCGGGGGCGCTTGCCGGCCTCGTCACTTGGGCCCAGGCGCGGTTGGCAAGATCGGACAAACCGTTGGCCACCAGCACGCCACGGGCCGCATCCATCACCTTTTTCAGGTCCGGGTCGATCTGCGGTCGTGCCGTTTCGCGGACCTCGGGATGCGCCTGTGTCATGTGCTGCCTTGTCCTAGACTGCGGTGAACATCCTAGATGCTTGACCAGCGACGCACACGACGAATGTTTTGAGTTGCCGGCCGGGAACAAAGGACCCTTCCACGCTATCCCACTGTTGGACACTGCCCGCGCCCGTCGTGGTCGGCGTACTTGGGAGAATGAGGGTGACATCATGGTCGGTCGGCCCGACGCGTCGCTGCTGGTGGCTAAGGTTGAATCGGCACTCGACGCGGTCGCCCCGTACCTCGGCGACACCGATCACGCCGCGCTCGCCGCGCTGAGCGACCGGTTGACAACTCCCCTGAGGGTGGCCCTGGTCGGCAGAGTCAACTCCGGCAAGTCCACCCTTCTCAATGCCCTCGTCGGCCAGCGGGTCGCCCCGACAAATGAGACCGAATGCACGCAGGTGGCAACGTGGTTCCGGTTCGGCGCACCCGCGCGCGTCGAGGTCTTCGGACTCGACAAGAAGGTGAGCATACTCCCCGTACGCCATCGGCTTCCCGACGAATTGGGCCGTCCGGCTTCCGAAATCGACTACGTAATAGCGCACATCCCTTCGGCATTGCTTCGTGAATATGAACTCATCGACACGCCCGGGTTGGGAACGATGAATTCGACGCACTCGGCCGCGACGCGGCGGGCACTGATCGACACCTCTGCGGGCAGGGGCATCGAGCGACCCGACGGGACGCTGTTTCTGTCCGACGGCGCTCCGCGCGCCGACGAGGTCGCCTTCCTGAACGAGATGGGGGCGACGCGAATCGATACCCTCGCCCTTCTGTCGCACGCCGACACATTCGGGGAGGGCGCATTCGGGTCGGTCGATCCTTTGGAAATGGCTGCCAAACACGCCGAACACCTCAAGCCTCAACTGGCCCGCCTCGCTGGCACGGTGCTTCCGGTCTCGGGCCTTCTAGCCGAAACCGCACTGACAGGGCACCTCACCGAGGCCGACGCGCGCGCGCTCGCACACCTGGAGCCCCTTGAGGAGTTCGAACTCGCCGGCATTCTCTCCGGCCAGGATGAAACCGATCTCGACCGCGAAGATGTCGACCGCCTACTCGAACTCATCGGTGATTACGGAATTCTCTATGCCAGGACACTGGCCTCCCAGGGAGCGATCGCGCTGGCGCAGTGGTTGGCGGACAAATCGGGGTTGACGGCGGTGCACGAACAGATCACGCGTCGATTCCTGCGCCGAAGTGAGGTGCTCAAGGCTCGCCATATCCTCACCCAGCTGGAGAAACTGGCGGTTCCTTCCCCCCATCGCGCCGAGGTCTGCGCCATCCTGGAGGCCGTAAAGATGCATCCCGGGCTGCACCCGCTACGCGAATTGTCCGCTCTGGAACTGATGTTGCAGTGGGATCCCACGCATCCGTTAGTCCAGGAGTTGGATCACCTCGGAGTGGCTGCCACCCCGGCCGAGGCGTTGCGCCTGCCGCTGGATGCAGATTCTGCGACCATCAACAACGCCGCACAACAGGCGTGCGTCCACTGCAAACGTGAACGACTCACCGCATTCTCAGCAGCCGAGCGCGAAGCATGGACAGTCCTGGAACGCAGCTATCAGCTGATCTTCACTCCGAAATGATTGGAACCCTTGGCGATTCATCGGTGTCCGACGCTGGTGCAAGAAGCTCGTGCATCATCGAGCGAGCCCGCCACAGTCGGCTCTTGACGGTCTGCACCGGGATTCCTTGATGGACAGCGATATCTTCGTAGCTGAGATCGCCATAGATCCGCAACACCAAGGCCACTCGAAAGACCTCGGGAAGAGCCATCAGAGCCGTCTGCACCCGGTCGGCGTCTGCAACCTGATCACCGGGATCACCTCGCATAGCAACGACATCGAAGATTTCGACTGTTTCGGGCCGTCGGCGAACGATGGCCAGCGCCGCGTTCGCGGCGATGCGGAAGAGCCATGTCGAAAACTTGGCATCCGACCGGAATTGGGCGAGGTTTCGCCATGCTGCGAGGAGGGTGTCTTGCAATGCATCTTCGGCATCGGTTCGATTGCCGGTGATCCGCAGACACACCGCCCACACGGCACTGCGGTCGGCAGCTACCAATTCCACGAACGCACGCTCGTCCCCGGCACACGCTCGGCGAACGAGTGCCGCTTCGTCGTCGACCCCAACCACGCCGGCCACCTGCCAACCACCCGGCCGGTGCGCCAGCCGGGGACCCGAAAGACGAGACATCGACACGATAGAGGATCCGTGCCGGTCGCGCCGTTTATTGAGTTAGCTGGCAATTTGCTGTGAACCACTGTCCAGCAGGCTTCCTCGCCGACCCGGCTGCAGTCCGCGTCAATGACCCACACGCCCGGCGGCTGGGTGATTGACATAGCAAACGATGTAATTGCATACGAAAATGAACGGCGGCAAAGAACTCGGCGTAACCCCCAGCGCATAGTCAGCAGTCCCCGGCGAGATGGCCCGCCATCGCACCGAAGACTTACGAGCGAGGCCGCGAGACCAACCCGCTCTGTCGACCTCGGTTGCCTCGTGTGCCGAGGCCAAGCGTCATACCTTCAAACAAACGGGCACTGGCGCCGATCGGTTGTGCGACCCTTGAATCGGCTCGGCCTCAAATCCTGGCGAGACCACCCAACGGGACCAGAGCCTTCAGTATGACGGAGGTATCAGTGGCAGAGCTTGGTATCGCCGACTCCCCGGAATTGATCAGAGCGGAACTTCGGCGCAGGAGGACTCATCTGGTCCGGCATGGCACGCAGTCGCTGGAACAACATCTCTTCAACACCTTTCACATCCTCACCGCATGGCAACAACCCCTTCGCGTGCAATATGCGGGCCTGATGCACAGCGTGTACTCCACCGACGTGTTCAAGCATCGAACGTTCGCCATGAACGAGCGCGACCGAGTTCGCGCGTTGGTCGGCGAGGAAGCCGAGCGGCTCGCCTATCTCTTTTGCACCATCGACCGGCGTGAGCTGATGTCGCTCGTGCGCGCATCAGCTAACGAGGCAACCGCCGAGTTCGAGTTGACAAGCCGGCGAGATGGCCATCCCGTGCATATAACCCACACGGATGCCGGCGACCTTCTGACAATCTACATGGCCAACGCTGCGGAGCAGAGCTGCCAACCCGACCGCTCCCCTGGCCCTTGGCTGTCGAATGTTTCGTTCCTGGGCCGCGAAGCGCGCCGGCTCGCCGAGGTCACTCCTCCGGTGTTCGACGAATGCACCACCGTGGTTTCCACGACCGACGAGACCCAGTTACTTGGCGACTACCAGCGCCTGGTCAAAAGCTTCGGCCAGGTCGATGACAGCGCAGCCGACCAGCGGCGCGGGCCGAAGCCCATCGACTGGCCCTTCGTCGCGGAGCCGCTCGTCTGGGCGGGCTTCCACGAAATCAGCCACGGCACCCTGGAGCAGGCCGGCGAGGTCGCCCGGGTGGCGGCTGCCCGGCTACAGCAGTGGGGGACCCCGTGGGATAAGCGACTCAATCTTTCCCAGTGGCAACAGTTGTGCGCGGCTCTCTGTGACGAAACGAAAGCAGACGAACTGGCGTTCGTCGCCCGGCGGACCGCTGCGGCAATGAAGTCCGTCCCGCCGTCGCCCGAGCGTCTTTACTCCGAACTCTCGCGAACGGAGCTACTGCCGGATGGAGTTGGCGCCGTAGGCGACAACCGGCGGCCCGTTGCAGGAGATGGCAATGCGCAGCCCGCGTTACCGGCACGGTTTGAAAAGTACATCGCCGGACTCCGGACGAATCACGAAGAGCCCCGCATGACCAGGTATCCCGGCCTGCGAGCGGTGCCATGGCACGATCCGCAGCAATTCCGGCTTGCGCGCGATCTAGAGGCGATAGCCGACACGGTCGCCGCAGAGGTGCACGGGCTCGCCGGCCGTAGATTCCATGAGGAGGCCGAGAACATCAAGCGGTCGGGGCGGTGGAGCGTTCTCTTCCTCTACGAGCGCGGCCGAAAAAATGAGCACAACTGCAGCCTCTGCCCACAGACCGTCGCTGCCATCGAGGCCAACCGCACCGTTCTCAGCCTCGGCGGTCTCGCGTACTTCTCGATGCTGGAACCTGATACCCACATCGCCCCGCACACCGGGCCCACCAACGTGCGGTTGCGTTGTCACCTCGGCATTGACGTGCCCGAGGGCTGTGGGTTGCGCGTCGGCGGAGTCGAGCGCACATGGGAAGAAGGCCGCTGTCTGGTCTTCGACGACAGCTTCACCCACGAGGCCTGGAATACCAGCGGCCAACCGCGGGTGGTGCTCGTCGTGGACTTGTGGCATCCCGACCTGACCGACGACGAGGTGGCGCTGCTGAACGGGCTGCATCGCTACGCGACCTCTACCGGTCTTCAGTTGATCCGCTACTGGAACCGCAACCGGGCCAGGGCCGGCACCACGACCCATAGTGAAACACCCCAGAGAGCATGAACCACGGTGACCCCATGGGTCCGAAATAGCGCAGAATCGTCAGCCCGCGTTGACCGTGTCGCCCATTACCAGTCCCTCGCGGCGCGGGTCGGCGCCGCCCACCCAGCCCGAGCCGTTGCGCATGATCGCCGACAACCCGCTGGACTGGTCCGCGACGTCGACCTGATGTCCCAGAGCTCGCAACCCCTGCACTAGCGGATCGTGGGCGCCGCCGTCGGAATTGTCGATATCGGGATGCTCACCACCCACGTTCGTCGGCGGCGAGTTGGCCGCGCCGAAGTTGACCATGGACACCGCCTGCTGCGGGTTCAGGCCCCAATCCAGCATTCCCACAAGTGTTTTCGTCACGTACTGGATGATCGCCGCGCCGCCGGGCGAACCCGCGACCCCGTAGAGCGGCCCCCGCCCGGACGGTGAGGTATCGAATATCAGTATCGGGGAAATCGCGCTGCGTGGTCGCTTTCCGGCCTGAACGCGGTTGGCCAAGGGTGTACCGTCCGAGCCGACCGGTTCGAACGCGAAGTCGGTCAGCTGGTTGTTTAAGATGAATCCGTCCACCATGTGAAACGAGCCGAAGTTGGACTCCACCGTGGTGGTGAACGAGGCAGCGTTGCCCTGCGCGTCCACAACGCTGACATGGCTGGTGCCATGCTCCGGCGGTGGCGGCGGGGCCGTCGACGGCGCTCCGAAGTTTCCGGGCTGTGCGGTGCCCATGGTGCGCTGCTCCGAAATCAGCGCCGCGCGACCTGCTAGATAACCGGGGTTCAGCAGCGTGTCTGGCGAGCCGCCCGGTAGCGGTACGAAATCCGGGTCCGCCACGTACTGGTTGCGGTCGGCATAGGTCAGCCGCTCGGCTTCGGAGACCAGGTGAACTCCCGTCACGGTGGGCCGACCACCATTGAGGTCCACGTCGGTGGGCTTGTAATCGCTCATCGGGAAGTGCGCCAGGATACCCATCGTCGCGAGCACCGTGATCCCACCCGACGGTGGCGGCGTGCTGCAGAGTTCACGCTCGCGGTAGGCCACGCAGATCGGATCTCGCTTCTTGGCGGAATAGGCGGCCAGATCGTCCAGGGTCATCAGGCTCGGGGTGCGACCACCGGTGGTGTCGGCAGCCGCGGTCACGACATCGTGGGCGATGTCACCGGTGTAGAACGCCTGCGCGCCGTCGGATGCGACGGCGCCCAACGTCTTTCCGTATGCGGGGTTGGTCAGAAGGGTGCCGGCGGTCTTGGGACTGCCATCCGGGTTGAGGAAGTACGCGGCGGCCGCTGGGTCGGCGCGCAGGCGCGGCGCGGCATCGGCGATGGCACTGGCCAGCCGGGGACTGATCGTAAAACCGTTGTCGGCCAATGTGACCGCTGGTTGCAACAAGTCGCGCCATGAGGTACGGCCGTGTTCGTTGTGCACCAGCTCGAGCAATCGCAGGATGCCCGGCACCCCGATCGAGCGTCCCGATGCCCGCGTACCCGGTTGCGGGGACGCGTGGTTGGCGCCGTCGATCCAGCGCAGGTAGTTTTCCGTAGCCGCCGCGGGCGCGACCTCCCGCCCGTCGTAGGCCTGCAGGGAACCCGAGGCCGCGTCGTAATAGAGCAGGAACCCGCCGCCGCCGACACCGGAGGACTGAGGCTCGACCAATCCCAGCACCGCCTGCGCGGTGACCAGCGCGTCGGCGGCCGACCCGCCCTCGCGAAGGACCTGACAGGCCGCCTCGGCGGCCAACGGGTTGGCGGTCGCCACCGCGTAGTGAGCGGTCCGCACCGCGGTCATGCCGCTGCGGTAGCCGGTGGCCACCTCGGGACCGCTCGCCGACGCCGCCGAAGCCTTCGTCACCGGGGTGCCGTTGGTGACGATGTCGCAGGGGTGCGCGGCGCTCGGCGCGTCTGCTGCCGTGCCGCCACAGCCGGCCACCAGCAACAGCAGACCGCTGAGCAAGGCGGTCATCCGCCTGCGCGGGCGGGTCCCCACCCGTCCACGCTAGCCCATCGAAACCAGGAGCACGTCCGAGCACTTTTATCGATACCCTCGCCCACCAGACGGGGCCGCATAGGGTTCGATAGCGTCATGAGCGCCGACGCGGACACCATCTACACCGGCGGCGACATCGTCACCGTCAACGACGCGCAGCCCACTGCCGAGGCGGTCGCCGTCAAGGACGGCCGAATCACCGCGGTCGGCGACACGGAAGCGGTAATGGCAGACCATCGTGGGTCCAGAACCAACACTGTCGACCTCGGCGGCCACACACTTCTGCCGGGTTTCCTCGATCCCCACAGCCACTACATCAACTCGCTGATGGTGGCCAACCAGGTCAACGTCTACGCGCCCCCCGCCGGTCCAGGCACGGACGTCCAGGCAATCGTGGCTGCACTCAACAAATTTCGTAATAGCCGCCGGATCCCACCCGGCGAGGTGATCATGGCCTACGGGTACGACGACACGCTGATGCCCGGCGGCCGCACGCTGCACTGCGAAGATCTCAACGCTGACTTCCCGGAGAATCCCATCATCGTCCAGCATGTTTCGCTGCACGGTGGAGTGCTGAATTCCGCCGCGTTGCGCAAGTGGGGCATCACTGCCGACACCCCGACACCGCCGGGTGGCGTCATCGTTCGCAAGGCCGGCTCCAACGAGCCCGATGGCCTTCTGATGGAGACGGCGTTCCTGCCGGTGTTTGCGTCGCTGCCCAAGCCCACACCCCGGCAGGAGGTCGGCTGGAGCAAGGCAGGCCAGCTGCTTTACGCCGCCGCCGGCATCACCACCGCGCAGGAGGGTTTGTCGCACGCGGCGGACATCGCGCTGATGCAGCGGGCCGCGGAGGGCGGCGCCGGCCTGATCGACATTGTCGCTTACCCGTTCATCCTCGACCTGGACACGGTGCTGCAGCGCTACCCACCCGGAACGTTCGGTCGCTATCGCAATCGCGTCAAGCTCGGCGGCGTCAAGATCACGCTCGACGGGTCACCCCAGGGCCGCACCGCCTATTTCACCACTCCGTATCTCGTGGACGGTCCCGAGGGACAACATGAGTGGCGAGGCGACTTGGGTTTCCCGCAGGACACGGTCAACGGCTGGTTCAAGCAGGTTTATGACCTCGGGCTGCAGCTTCTCATCCACGCCAACGGTGATGCGGCGATCGATGTGCTGCTCGCGGCGCATGAGTTCGCCACGGCCGCGGACCCCTCCGCCGACCGACGCACCACCGCCATCCATTCGCAGTTCGTGCGCCGGGACCAACTCGACAAGTTCGTGGAATACCGGATCATTCCGTCGTTCTTCACCGCCCACACGTTCTACTTCGCCGATGCGCACATCCGGCTGCGTGGCCGTGAGCAGACGAATTTTCTGAGTCCGATGCGCGCGGCAATCGAAAGGGGCCTGCACCCGACGAACCACACCGACTTCAACGTCACCCCGATCGATCAGATGTTTGTGCTGTGGACGGCGGTGAACCGGGTGTCGCGCAGCGGCGCGGTGATCGGAGCCGACCAGCGTGTGACACCGCTCGACGCGTTGAAGGCGATCACGATCAACGCGGCGTATCAGTACTTCGAGGAAGACACCAAGGGATCGATAGAGGTCGGCAAGCTGGCCGACTTGGTGATGCTCGACGCCAATCCGCTAACCGTCGACCCGATGGCGATCAAGGACATCAAGGTCGTCGAAACGATCAAGGAGGGCTGCCCGATCTATGCTGCGTGACACGGGATTTCATCCTGATCTGCGCCGGACGGCACTGTTCGTCCCGCGACGGCTGATCGGGCGCAGGACCACGCCGGTGATGCGCGCGCTGGAGCGGCTCCAGGGAACTCGGACGCCGGACGGCGTTGACGTCGTACCGCTCGGTGACGGCGCCGGCGTCCGGGTTTTCCGCCCCGCGGGCTCCGCCACCCCGTCGCCGGCCTTGCTGTGGATTCACGGTGGCGGCTATGTCATCGGCCGCGCGGCGCAGGACGACAGGCTGTGCCGCCGATTCGTCCACAAGCTCGGCATCGCGGTGGCCTCGGTGGAATACCGGCTGGCACCGGAGAACCCGTATCCCGCTTCGCTGAACGACTGCTACACCGCGCTCACGTGGCTCGCCGCCCAGCCGGACGTCGACCCGTCGCGGCTGGTGATCGGCGGCGCCAGTGCGGGTGGCGGCCTGGCCGCGGCGTTGGCCCTGATGGCCAGGGACCGGGGCGAGTTCACGCCGGTGTTGCAGCTGCTCACCTACCCGATGCTTGACGATCGTAGCTCGTCACGAAACGACCTTGACCCCAAGCGGTTTCGATTGTGGAATCAGCGCAGCAATGAATTCGGCTGGGCATCGTATCTCGGCGATGCCGACGCCTCGGTCGCCGTGCCTGCCCGACGCGAGGATCTCAGCGGGCTGCCGCCTGCCTGGATCGGCGTCGGCACTCACGACCTTTTCTTCGGAGAGGACCTCGCCTACGCCGACCGGCTCCGGGCGGCAGGGGTGCCCTGCGACGTCGAGGTCGTGTCGGGCGCGTTTCACGGCTTCGACCAGATCGTGCCTGGCGCGGGCGTGTCGAAGGCGTTCTTCTTCAGCCAGTGCGCGGCGATGTGGTCGGCGCTGGGCTGATCCGCTAATGCTCGGCGAGTTCGCGCGGGACAACGAGGACGTCGACGAGCGCGCCGTTGCGCCAAACGGTCATCTCGATGCGGCGCGCGATCGCATCCTCGACCATCAGTTTCTGGATCGCGGTGGCGGTCACGACGCTATGGCCGTCGACGCTGATCACGATGTCGCCGCGTCGCAGACCCGCCTGGTCGGCCGGGCTGCCTCGCACCACGCTGGCGATCTGCAGTCCGGTCGCGGTGCCCAGCCTCGCCGCCACCGCGGGCGCGACCGCAATGTGAGCGCCGGCGATGCCCAGCCACGCGCGACGCACCCGCCCCGTGGTCATCAGCGCCGCGATGATCCTGTGTGTCGTGGAGTTGACCGGCACCGCCAACCCCAGGCCGATACCGGCGACGGCGGTGCTGACGCCGACCATGCGGCCACGGCTGTCGGCCAGCACACCTCCGCTGTTACCGGGGTTCAGCGCCGCGTCGGTCTGGATCACCTCGTCGACCACGCGGCCGTTGCGGGTCGGCAGCGAGCGGCCGAGGCCCGAGACGATGCCGGCGGTAACGCTGCCCGCCAGGCCCAGTGGGTTGCCCACGGCGACAACCAGCTGACCTACCCGCAGATCCTCTGCGCGGCCCATCGACACAGGCGCGGGCACGCCGCCGCGGGCCTTGAGCACCGCGAGGTCGGACAGCACATCACGGCCGACCACGTCGGCGTTGGTCGTCGTGCCGTCGGTGAAGGCCGCCTCCGCGGACTTCGCGCCGGAAACGACGTGGGCGCTGGTGAGCAGGTAGCCGTCCGACGTGATCACGCTGGCACTGCCGGCGCCGTCCCCGCGCGAGGACCGCACGGCCAGGCTGGCCACGCTCGGCAGCACGGCCCGCGCGACCTCGGTCACCACCGCCGAGTACGCGTCGAGCGCCTCGTCGTCACGGTCTTCTGCCATAACCCATTGAGCGCCGGGGCGACCAGAACATATGCCGGGATTCGCTGCCGGCAGAACGGTGCCGTCAGAACTGCAGCGCGGAGAACCGCCAATCCAGAACGGGCCGGTCGCCGGCGGGGTCTGCCGCGCTGACAAGCGAGCGCAGCCGCAAGATGCCACCGCCCCCGGGCAGCGGCTCGGCAGCCTCGACCTGCAATTCGCTGTACAGCGTTTCGCCCTCGTGCACCGGGCCGGTGTGGTCGCACGACTCCCACGCCAGCACGGTGACAAGGTTGGGCAACAGCCGGCAGGCCTGCGCCATCGCCAGGCCGATCGTATGGCCGCCATACACCAGCCGCTGACCACCTGGTCGCGAGTCATGATGCACCGCCGCGATGTTCAGCGTCAGGCGAGCCAGCTCTGGCGCGCTGGACACGACGTCGGCGCTGCTGCGCAGCACCGCCCCGGCCAGGCCCGGGTCGAAGTGCGGCCCGGGCACGCGCTCTCGGAACGCGTCGCCGTCCCATCCGTCGAAGGCATGCGGGGTGGGCGCCGGTTCAGCCCCGATCGATGACAGGTCGTCGGCAGGCGGTTCCCGGTTCGGGTCGGCGTCGGGGCTCAGCGGCAGCATCGCGCACCGGTAGAAGTCGAGCACCAGCTGCCCGAGTTGATCGATTGTCGTCATCCGCAGCGCCGCCATTCCGGTCGGCGCACGGCCGGGTCGGGGTGAATTCTGGCGCAAGCCAACGACTTCCGTGCGGGTGAACAGGCTGTCACCGAGGACGGGGAACCGGTAGAACACCAGTCCGCGGTAGAACAGGTTGGCCTTGACGTGGCGGGTCACCAGCGTCGATTGCCCAATCGCGACGTCGCAGGCCAGCCCTGGATGGGCCAGCGCGCTCTGGGTTCCGGCGACCGCGTATGACAGGTGAGCGTCCAGCGGCAGCCGCATCCTGTCACCGAGAATCGCCTGATGAGTCGCGGCGACTCCAGGCGTCAGCGTCATCGACGGCGCGGTGTCGAAGACCTGACCGACCTCCAGCTGGTCGAAATAGGGGCCGTCGTTCATCGCCGCTCCGATCCGATTTGGGCGTAAATATGGCTAGTACGCTGACATATCGCCGCGGGGGTTGTGAACTGCTTGCCGTGTCGGTGGGCGCCGGTAGCATTCGAACATGAGTTCGATCTGCTCGGACGGTGCTGCTCAGGCCTTCGACGCGCTTGACGCAGCGCTGGACCGAGTCGCCGCGCTGCGATTCGACTCGTTGAGCACAACGGAGAAATTCCGCGGATTGGAGCGGCTGGAGAAGGCGCGCCGGCGGCTGCCGGTCGCGGAGCACGCCCTCATCGGGCTCATATCGCACGACGCCACACCCGCCGAGCTGAGCGACGGGCTGCCGAAGATGATGGCCAACAGGTTGCGCATCACCAAAGGTGAAGCGGCCCGGCGGATCAGCGACGCCGAACTTCTCGGGCATCAGTACGCGTTGACCGGTGAGCGGCTGCAGCCGACGTTGTCGGCGACGGCGGCCGGGCAGCGCGCCGGAGAGATCGGCGCCGGGCACATCAAGGAGATTCGGCGATTCCTGAAAGAGCTGCCGGTTTGGGTCGACCAAACCACGCGGGACCACATCGAGGCGGACCTGGCCCGGTTGTCGAAGCAGTATCGGCCCGACGAGGTCCGCCAAGCGGCAGAACGGATCGGGGCGTTGATCAACCCGGAGGGCGACTTCGTCGATGAGGATAGGGCCCGAAAGCGCGGCATCACGATCGGCCGCCAAGACATCGACGGGATGAGCCCGATCAGCGGCTATCTCAGCCCTGAGTTGCGCGCCGGACTGGATGCCGTTCTCAGCAAATGGGCGGCGCCCGGGATGTGCAATCCCGACGACCAGACACCAACGCTGGACGGTAAGCCCTCGGAGGATGTGGTCCAGCACGACTTCCGCACCCGCACGCAGCGTAACCACGACGCACTGAACGCGCTGTGCCGGAGCGCGCTGGCGTCCGGGAAGTTGGGCCGGCATCACGGGCTGCCCGTCAGCATCGTGGTATCGACCACGCTTCAAGAGCTCGAATGTGCGGCGGGGGTGGCGATCACCGGCGGCGGATCCTGGCTGCCCATGAGCGACGTCATCCGCATGGCCAGCCACGCCCGCCACTACCTGGCGGTGTTCGACACGCACACCCAGCGCCCTCTGTACCTCGGCGACACCAAGCGGATCGCCACGCCCGCACAGCGGATTGTGCTGCACGCCAAAGACGGTTTAGGTAATGCACCCTAGACAGCATGCCGGTCAGCAGGTTCGAATCCAGCCGGGGGCACCCCTCTGACCTGCGTAAACGTTGAAATCGGAGAGCGCCACACCCCTCACACACCCTAACGTCTGGCAGTCACAGTCACTCTGCGTCACCCCGTAAGGCGGGTCGTGCACGATGGGACGCTGATTCAGCGCGATTGTGCGTCCGACCACGGTGCTGGCATGCCGTCTTCGGGTTGAGCGTGCGGATCGTCTCTTCGGTTGTCCCAGTCGATCTCGTCCTGGTCAACAGCGTGGCCTGTGTCGACGTCGACGTAGCCTCACGCTCGACGAGCACGATCGCGACCCA
>NZ_DATFZD010000222.1:0-10861 GCF_035314665.1 Mycobacterium sp.
ATGTCGTGATACAGGGGCAGCCAGCTGACGAACGTGTCCGCCCCGGACGCCTCCACGGCCACTCCCATCGCGCGGATGTTGGCCAGCAGATTTTCGTGCGTGAGCGCCACTCCTTTGGGCTGACCGGTGCTGCCCGAGGTGTACTGCACCAGCGCGAGGTCGGTGGCGCGAGGTCGGGGAAGAGCACCACCCGCGGCGGCTGACAAGGATTCGGGAACAACGATGTGGCGCAGGCTGTCGAGGTTCGCGCGCAGAAGGTGGCCCAGCGGAACGGCTTCCGGCACGGTGACGAGCAGCCCGGCTGCGGCATTGCCGAGGATTCCGATGTGGCGGCGCAGGTGCTCGGCCAGCTGGGAACGTCGCGCCGGCGGGTAGATCGGTACCGGGACCGCACCGGCGAGCAGCACCGCGGCGAAGGTGACGAAGTACGCGCGGCTGGTGGGCAACATGATCGCCACCGTGTCACCCGGCATGACGTCTCGCGCCTGAAGACCCGCCGCCGCAGCGGCCGCCTCCCGGTGGAGCGACTCGTAGGTCAGTTCGTCAAAGCCGCCCGAATCGTCGAGGATGCGGATGTGTGTCCGCCCGGCGGTCGCGCCGAGGTGCCAGTCGAGGGCGTCGATCAGGGTCGACGCGGCGACGGGTGCCGGCGGCGGGCTGCCCGCCGTCGGCGGTGGGGGCGAGACCACACCGACGCCCGCGTCGACCGCATGGCTTCGAGCGACGGCCCGCAACAGGTCACGCGGGGTTTCCGCGCTGCCCAGAACATGCGGGGGCAGCGACACGCTGAACGCGTCCTGCCAGCGGAGTAGCAGTTCGGCCAGTTCGAGACTGCCGATGCCGAGGTCGTCGAAGGGGCTGTCGAGCGTCACGGTCAGATGCGAGGCGCGCGGGCGGACTTCGGCGGTCAGCCCCCGCACGAGGTCGAGGACGCGGTCGGCGCGCTCGGCGCTGGGCATCGGTTAGCCGGGCGTCTCTGGGCCTGCAGCCCGGTCGCGCAGGCGTGCGGCGAACGCCGCCGCCAAATCGAGGTCGCGGACGTTGGGCCGCCCCTTGTTCAGGCCACCGACGAGGCGTAACGGCCCCACCGTGTCGAAGCCGCGGCAGGAAAACGAGCCGAGCACGCGGAAGCCCTTCGATACAAGACGGCGCTGGATCGGCCGGCGGTAGCCCATGAGCGGGAGCTCGGCGGCACCGCTCGTGAAGAACGTGAAGGCCCGGACCCCGTCGACATGAGGCAGGAGACCCAGGAGTCGGGACATCCTCGGATGAACCCTCATGAAGTAAATGCCCGACCCGAACCCGACAAGGTCGTATTCACCGAGCCTGTCGGCGTCCACCGCTTCGGGCTCCACAACGTCGGCATGCAGCACCTCAGCCATCCGGTCGGCCACCCGACGCGTGTTGCCGTGCGAGGTCGAAACGCAAACGATGAGCGACTTCATGACCTACCTCTCGTCAACCTCGAACTTTCGCAACGGCGCCGCGCACGCGGCCGGCGCGCTCCGCTACGCGCGGCGCGCAACGATCACCGGCACGCGTGCGGACCGCGCCACCGCTGCGGCGACCGATCCGATCAGCATGCCGGTGAAACCGCCGCGGCCATGGCTGCCGACCACGACGAGTTGGGCGGATTCTGCCCGGTGCAATAGTTGGCGGGCCGCGTCATCGCAGACAACGACACGCTGCACCGTCACATCGGGGTAGCGTTCCTGCCAGCCCGCCAGACGTTGCGCGAGCAGTTCCTCCTCATCGGCGCACGCCGCCGACCAGTCGAAACCCGGGAATTCAGACAGCTGTTCATCGCTCCAGGCGTGCAGGGCGATGAGCTCGGCGCCGCGGCGGGAGGCCTCGTCGAACGCGATCGCGGTGGCCGCGTCCGAGGCTGGCGAAACGTCGATGCCGACCAGGACCGGCGCCTGTGCGGGATGGGCGATCATCGGCTTCTCGTCGTGGATCACCGCGACCGGGCAATGCGCATGTGCGACCATTCCGGCGCTGACCGACCCGAGCAGGAGGCGAGCCAGCGCGCCCCGCCCGCGGCAGCCGACGACAAGCATCTGGGCCTGCTTGGAGACATCCACCAGGGTGGGAATGGCTGCGGCGGTGAACATTTTGGTCTCGACCTGCGAGGCGCCACCGTGCTCGGCGATCTGCGCTGCTTCGTTGAGCAACGTCTCCCCCTGCTCTTCGAGCCATCCACCGAAGCCGACCGGCAGCGGCGTCTGCGGCATAGTCGTGTAGCGAAGGTTGACCACATGCACCAGCGTCAGCGGGATGTTTCGCATCGCCGCGTCGTGCGCCGCCCAGCGGACGGCCACCCGGGAGGGATCCGACCCGTCGACGCCTACCACAATCCCGCTACGGGTGATCGGCTCAGCCACCGGCGTCTCCTTCCGCCCTCTGCCACCCGGGCACGGGAACCCTCTCGGCTATGAGATTAGGGACGCCGGCGCCGACAGATAACGGGCATTGGTCACCGGCACGGTGGCCGTCGGGCCTTTCCGCCGACCGGGCCGCCGCGCGAGACACACACCCGGCCCTCCTCCTTCAGGGCCTGACTCGTTGCATTACTAGACCAATATCGCCTAGGCTCGGTTCGTTGAGTGAACTTTCCGGGAGGTAGCCGTGTCGACGTATCGCGCGTTTGAGGTGACCGGCCAGCGGCAGTTCCGCCTTGTCCAGCGGGAGACCCGGGACCCTGGGCCCGGGGAGGTGCGGTTGCGGGTACAAGCCTGCGGGGTCTGCCACACCGACGTTATCGCGGTTGAGGGTTTGCGTGCTGATCCGTCGAAGGCTGTTGTGCCGGGCCACGAGATCGCCGGCGTCGTCGATGCCGTCGGGCCCGCAGTGAACGGCTGGCGCGCGGGCGAGCGGGTCGGCGTGGGCTTCCTCAACGGCCACTGCGGCGAGTGTGAGCCATGCCGTCGCGGCGACTTCGTCAACTGCGTGAATCAGCAGCAGACCGGCACCAGCGTCGACGGCGGGTATGCCGAGGTGGCCTACGCGCGCGCCAGCGGCCTCGTGCGCCTCCCCGGCGACATGGAGTCAGTGGATGTCGCTCCGTTGCTGTGCGCCGGCCTCACGGTCTACAGCGCGCTCCTGCGCGCCGGCGCGCGACCCGGATCGGTGGTCGCGATCCAGGGTATCGGCGGACTGGGCCACCTCGGCATCCAGTATGCCGCGACCCTCGGATACGAGGTCGTCGCGATCGCGCGCGGCAGCGAAAAGGCCACGCTCGCCGAACAACTCGGCGCAGATCACTACATCGACAGCGTTGCGGCTGATCCCGCCGATGTCCTGCGCGGACTCGGCGGAGCCGCGGCGATTGTCGCCACCGCATCCAACGGTGCCTCGATGTCGCCGCTGGTCGCCGGCCTTGCCCCGCAGGGGCGGTTGATCGTCGTCGGCGCCGGCCCCGAGCCCCTCGAGACACAGACCGCGGACCTCATCTTCGGCACCCGCTCCATCGTCGGCTCGCTCACCGGCACGTCGATCGAAAATGAGGACAACCTGCGCCTCGCCCAGCGGCGCGGCATCCGATCGATGAACGAGATCATGCCGCTCTCTGAGGCGCCAAAGGCCTATGAACGGATGCTCTCGGGCCAAGCCCGCTTCCGCATCGTCCTCGACACGGGATCCCTGGCGAACCCTTGACATCTCCAAGGTCCCGATGCGGCTACGGCTGCTGGCCCACCGCGAGGTAGCCGGTGCCGCGGCCCTGGCGTGCCCACAGCACTCCGCCCGCGGCTGACACTCCCTGCTTGATCAGTTCGCGTTTGAGGACCTTGTTGGTGGCGGTGGTCGGCAGCGACTCGTTGATCCGCACATACCGGGGCCATGCCTTGGGCGACAGGTCGGGCTGATCGGCCAGAAAGGCTTCCAATCCGGTGGGGGTCAGCGGCCGCGCGTCGGTGGGCACGATGGCCGCCATCACCTGGTCGCCGACCCTCGCGTCGGGAACGGGGTAGACCGCGACCTGGCTGATGAGGGGCAGCCGCTGCAGGATCCGCTCAATCGGCGCGGCGGCGAGGTTTTCACCGTCGACGCGCATCCAGTCGGCTGTGCGCCCGGCGAGATAGATCCAGCCGTCGGCGTCGCGGTAGGCCAGGTCACCCGACCAGTACATGCCGTGGCGCATCCGCTCCTGGCTGGCCGCGGGGTCGTTGTAGTACCCGGTGAACGCCCCCGCCCCGTAGGTGTTCACCAACTCGCCCACCGCCTCGTCGAAGTTGGCCAGTGCGCCGTGTTCGTCGAACACCGCGGCCGCGCATTCGGTGAGTGTGTCGGCGTTGTAGACACTGACGCCGGGGTAGCCCTTGCCGATCGACCCGGGCGGGGTGCCGTCTTCCCGGGTGACGATCACCGCGAATTCGCTGGAACCGAACGAGTCGACGACCCGGCAGTCGAAACGCCGGGCGAATTCGGCGATGTCGCGGTCGGTCGCCTCGTTGCCGAACGCCGCGCGCAGCGGGTTGTCGGCGTCATCGGGCTGTTCCGGGGTGGCGAGTATCAGAGCGAGGGGCTTGCCGACGTAGTTCATGTAGGTGGCGTGATGACGGCGGACATCGGAGAGGAATCGCGAGGCCGAGAACCGGGCGGGCACCATGGCGGCGCCGCTGCCGATGGCCACCGCCCAGCCGGCCGCCACCCCGTTGGAGTGAAACAGCGGCATCGAGAGGTAACACACATCCTCGGCGGTGATCTCGAACTGGCCGATCAGGCTGGCGCCGCACAGGATCGCCATCGCGTGGGCGAACCGCACCGCCTTGGGGTTGCCGCCGGTGCCCGACGTGAAGATCATCATCAGGGTGTCCGTCCCTGTGACCTCACGTTGGGGCACAAGCGGTCCCGCGGCCGCCACCGCCTCGGCGTAGCCGCGCGCGGTTACGTCGAGCACGGTGACATCTGACAGCTCGAGCCCGTCGAGCAGGGGCCGGTGCTCGCGGTCGACAAGCAGCAGTTGGCAATCCGACCGCCGGATGTCGGCTGACAGGGCCGCTCCCCGCCGGGTGGTGTTGATCCCGCACAACGCGTAGCCGCCGAGCGCGGCCGCGGCCATGGACCGCACCATCGCCGGGGAGTTGGTGAGCAACGCGCCGACGTGCAGCGGGCGGGCAGGCTCGGCCAGCGCGATCAGCGCCGAAGCCTCGGCCGCGGCTTCTTGGAGGTGCTCACGCCAGGTCCAGGTCCGCTCGCCGTGGGCCACCGCGATGGTGTCGTCCTGCATCCGGGCCCTGAGCAGCTGTTGCACGGTCTCGAACACCCGATGGCTCCTTGGTTGCAGCGCGCTCACCCACCACCTGCGGTCGCAGCGAACTATATCTAAGGTTGCCGTGCGGGCCGATAGCGCAGCAGCGTGACCCCGGTATCGGCGACGTCGAAGAAGACCGGGGTGACCCGCATACCGATGTGGATGTCGGCCGGGTCGACGTCGACGAGTTCGGTGCTGATTCGAGGGCCGGCGTCCCACTGGACCACCGCCGGCAGCTGGGGCACCGAATCCGCCCAGGGAGGTGCGGTGGGCCGTCGCGCCACCGTGAAGGTATAGACGGACCCCGCTCCGTCGATCTCGCGCCACTCGAGGTCGTCGGCGAGGGTTCCCGGCGCCAGCGTGCGCGGATAGAAAACGTATTGCCCGAGCGAGGGCGAGTACTGCACGACGATGCGGTGCTCGGTCAAAGCCTGCCAAAAGGGCCGGGAGACGGGGGTTGGCTCGGGAAGCGGCCGCGGATCGTGGGTTGCCCGGTCCATGGTCAGTCCCCGCTGAGCAGCAGGGCGACCTGCTCGCTCATGATGCCGCCATTGCCGGTGACGAACGCCGTGTGGCAGTTCCGCACCTGCGCCTGCCCGGCTCGGCCCATCACCTGCCGGGTGCCGTCAACCACGTGGTGCATGCCGCCGGCCATGCCGGCCTGCCCGAAGGAAAGCTGGCCGCCGGCGGTGTTGACCGGAAAGTCGCCCCGAAACGTGAGGTCATGCTCCTTGACCCACGCCATGCCTTCGCCCTTCCGGCAGAAACCGGCGTCCTCCAGGCTCATCACCACCGTGATGGTGTAACAGTCATAGATCGAGGCGACATCCACCTCGGATCGGCGCAGACCCGCCATCGCGAACGCTTTGTCGGCGGCACGGGCGATGGGGGTTTGCAACAAATCCCTGGCGTAGGTCGGGGTCTTGAAGGTGATGTGTTCGCCGAACCCCCTGATCCACACCGGCCGGTGCCGCGATCGGCGCGCCACGTCCGGGCTGGCGATGAGGACGGCGGCGCCGCCCTGGACCCGCATGACAGTCTCGAGCATGCGGATCGGGTCGGCGATCATCGGGCTGTTGAGCACGTCCTCCACCGTGATCGGCCTGCCGTGAAAGACGGCGCCCGGGTGGGCGCACGCGTTGCTGCGCTGGTTGACCGCGATCTTCGCGGTGGCCGCGGGGTCATAGCCGAACTCGGCAGCATAGCGCTGGGCGATCTGCGCGTACGGGGCGTTCTGGCCGATGTTGCCGTACGGTATTTCGAATTCGGCTTGCGGGGACCCGTAGTTGTTGCTTGACGCCCCATACCAATACGGGGCCGGCGGGGGCCGGCGATCCGAACGCGGCAGCGTCGCGGACCCCGGTACCACGGCCAGCACGGCGTCGCAGAGCCCGAGTTCGACCGCCACGGCGGCCCGCCACACCATCCCCGCGGAGGTGGCGCCACCCAGGTCGACGCGTTCACCGAAGTCGAGCGGAAGGCCGAGATACTCCGAGAGGGTGGCTGGCACGAACATGTCGGACTCCGCCAGGCCATGCGAGACCAGGCCGTTGACGCTGGTCGGGTCGATGCCGGCGTCCTCGACGACCATTTTCGCCAGCACGGCGTACTGGTCGAGCGTGAAGAGCGCCGGCCCCCTCTGGTGACGCTCAGCGGGCAGCTCGGCGATGCCGATGATCGCGGCCTGCCCGCTCAGACCCGTCACGTCGCCCCGCTCCTGCGTGGCAGGGCCACCGTCGCCGTGCCCGGCATCAGTACCGTCGCGTCGCGCCGACCCGAGATGTCCAGGTCGACCAGCCCGGTGCCGTCCGCGACCCGCTTGCGGGTTACGACGCCGCCGAACGTGAGGACCTCACCGGGGTAGGCGATCGCCCGATTCTGTACGGAATATGCCACCAGGCGGCCGTGACCGCCGATCCAGTCGGTGATGGCGCGGGCGAGCAGCGCCGCCTGCAGGGGGCCTTGCACCAGCACGTCGTCGTACCCCTCGACGCTTCGCGCCCAGTCCTTGTCGTAGTGAATGCGGTGACCGTTGTAGGTCGCGGCGCTGAAGAAGAACATCTGCGTCTCGTCGACGGTCACGGTCAGGGTCGCCAGGGCATCGCCGGGCTCGACGTCGTCGTAGAAGATCTGCTCGGTGGCCATGGAGCTCCTCACGGTCGGGCGATCATCGACATCGTCGCGTCGGCCAGCAGCTTGCGGCGTTGATTGCGGTACACGGTGCGCCACGTGACCAGGACGAACCTGCCCGATCGACCCTCCTTCTCCACGATCGACTCGATCGTGCGAACCATCTCGACCTGGTCGCGGTGGTAGGCCGGCGAGAAGAATGTCGTGCTTTCCCCGCCGGCCATCCGCCGCGGTGCGCGGGGAAACGCGAGGCTGCCCGACGCCGCTCCTGACGAGCCGTCGGGTCGCAGCCCGTCGAGTCGCGTGACCCCCAGGACGGCGTACTGCAGGTATAGCGGAGGACAGATGACATCGTCGTATCCGTGGGCGCGCGCGTACTCGGCGTCGAACCATAGCGGATTGTGGTCACCAACCGCCGCCGCCCACCGCTGCCATTCACGCCTGTTGACCTCACCGGTGGCGGTGGCCGCGACCGTCCCCACTTTGGACGCCGATTCGGTGTCGATCAGGCTCTCGGTCATCTGCGTTCCTCTCCCGGCGGGGTGTGCTCGCGGCCACCGTCGAGTCCGATGTCGTTCTGCAGCCAGGTCGCGGCCACGTCCGCGCCGCCGCCCACGGTGGACACCACACGGGCCCGCTCCGACCACAGGTGAAGATCGGTGTCGAGCACGTAACCGATTCCGCCGTGCAGCTGGTGGGCGTCGAGCGTGACCTGTTTGGCGGCGGCGGCAGCCCACATCCGGGCGATGGCGGTCTCGCGGGTGGCCGTGCGGCCCTTTCCGATCCAAAAGACCGCCGAGTGCGCGGCTAACCGGGCCGCAGCGAGTGCGATATGCATGTTCGCCACCAGATGCTGCGCCGCCTGAAAGGAAGCGATCGGCCGGCCGAACTGCCGTCGCATGCCGGTGTAGTCGACGGTGCGCTGCAGAACCGCCTCGCCCACGCCGACCAGATCCAGCGAAAGCAACGCGACGGCGGCGTTGGCCACCCGGCGCAGGTCGGGTTCCGCAAGGCCCGCGCCGTCCTCCCCGGCGAGTACCGCCGCGCCGTCGTTGACGACCACGTCGTCGAAGTGCACGCAGAACGCGCGGTTACCCCCCAACATCGCGAGCGGCTCGACGCGAACACCCGGCGCAAGCAGGTCCACGACGAAACCCAGCGGGTGGGCTGCTGACGCCGCGACCGCCGAAATGATCAGGAGATCAGCCAGATCGGCGTCGGCGACGAAGTCCGCCGTCCCGCGCAGGCGCCAGGCGCCGACAGGGTCCCGGCTCGCACGCAGCACGCCCGTGATGACGCCGGCGTCGCGAGCGCTCCACAACGCCGTTGTCCCACATACCGTCCCGGAACTCAGGCCGGGAAGCCACGCCGCACGCTGCTCGGCTCCCCCGAGCATGTCGATGGCGAGGGCTGCCCCGATGGTGCTGTGAACAACCATGGGGCACAGCGCCCGACCGGCTTCGACGCAGAAGATTCCCAGGTCTGGCAGGGTGCCGCCGGAGCCCCCGTGTTCTTCGGGGAGGACCAGTCCCAGCACGCCGGTGTCGGCGAGCGCCTCCCACAGGGTGGCGGGCATCCGCTGCCCGGTGGGATCGTGCAGCGCGCGGGCGAGGGTGGTCGGGCATTCAGCGGCCAGCAGGCTGCGCAGCATCGACGCCAGGTCATGGTCGTCTTGGCTGGGGATCAGCCTCACCGCGCCGGGCCGCTCGCCGATGCCGCACCCATCAGCGCCCGTACGACGGCATGCGGTGCCCGCGCTGAGCGATCACATCTCGGAGCACCTCGTTGGTGCCCCCGCCGAACCGCATCAGCGGCGCGGCCCGGTAGAGGCGCTCGAACCTGCCGTCCGCCGGCGCGCCCGGGCTGCGATGAGCGAGCAGCCCGTCGGGCCCGAGCAGGTCCAGGGCCAGGTCGGCGATGCGCTGGCGTAGCTCGCTGGTGAAGATCTTTTCGACGCTGACCTCGACCGTCGGGATAACCCCGCTGTCCAGCATCGAGGACGCTTCGTACCCCATCAGGTTCGCGACCTCGACATCGGCTTCGGCCTGCGCCAGTCGGCGGCAGAACGCGGGATTATGCGCAGGTACCGAGCCGTCACGCCGCGGGCGACGCGCCAGTGCCAGCAGCTCGTCGAGGGCGCGGCGCAGGTCGCCGGCGTTGGTCAGCGCACCGCGTTCGAGGTCCAGCGCACCCGTGATGTAGGCCCATCCGCGGTGGACTTCGCCGATGAGGTTGCCGGCGGGTACCCGGACGTCGTGAAAGAATGTCTCATTGGTGCGGTATCCCGACCATGCGTACAGGGGACGGATTTGCACCCCGGGCTGCTCGATGGGCACGATGATCACCGATAGCCCCCGGTGCCGCGGTGCGGCCGGATCGGTGCGGACGCACAGCCACTCGTGGGTCGCGCGTTGGGCACCGCTGTTCCAGATCTTCGAGCCGTTGATCACCCATTCGTCGCCGTCGCGGACCGCGGATGTGCGCAGGCTGGCCAGGTCGGTCCCCGCCTCGGGTTCCGAATAGCCTACGGCACAGATCATCTCGCCCCTCGCGATGGCCGGAAGGAACTGCGTCTTGTTCTGCTCGGTGCCGTGCCGCATGATCATCGGTGCCACCGACGTAACAGTCAGATCTGGCCCGGGTACACCCCAGTACTCGAATTCGCGCATCAGCAGGTGCTGGTGGACGGCGCTGAGGCCCAAACCGCCGTATTCGGTGGGCCAGTTCACCCCGAACCACCCCTTGTCACCGACCTTGCGCCGGAAGGCTGCCACCTCCCCACCGGAAAACTCGAGGTCATGGACCGCCAGCTCGGAGCGAAGGGCCGGTGTGACGTTCTCGTGGAGGAAGTCGCGCACTTCGGCCAACCAGGCTTGTTGCGCATCGTCCAACTCGAAATCCACGAGCACTTACCTTAGCCACGGACAGCGCGTCGGGGACCGGTCCTGATGGAAACGCCGGTCCCCCGCACGGCCGCCCGCACGACGTGTCGACGCGGCAATTCGATGTGCGTACCGTCAATTGGCGGTGCAAGCTGGCACCGTTCCACGGCGAAGGACACGGTGTGGCGAGCGCTGAGCGGTGAACCCGATTGAACGGGTGCTTCGTAGCGTCGACCGCTGGCAACAACGCCACCACGTGATCGGGTTCCCGATCGCAGTGATCAAGAAATTCGGCGACGACCAGGCCGGAGACTTGGTGTCGCAGTTGGCCTACTATGCCTTCGTCGCCACGTTCCCGTTGCTGCTGGCCTTCACCGCCGTCGTCGCTGTAGCGCTGCGCGCCCACCCCCACCTTCACGACACCCTCGTCAGGTCGACGTTCGCCGAGTTCCCCATCGTGGGCGCCCAGATCCACGACCAGCTCGGCATCGAGCGTTTCAGCCATACCGGCACCTCGGTGGCGATTGGGATCCTCGGGGCCGTGATCGGCGGCCGAGGTTTCGCCCACGCACTGCAGAAGACCCTCAACAGCCTG
>NZ_DATFZD010000223.1:0-5042 GCF_035314665.1 Mycobacterium sp.
GCGCTCCTGCCGGGGTTTCCCCGCAGGCAGCTTTCGCTTCAACCTTGGCCGGTATCGCTTCCGTTTCCAGCCCCCGCCCGTCAAACCGTGCATGCGGTTCTCCCGCACACGGCTTACCGACGTTCTTCACCGGCGGCGTTCGGCTTTCCAGGCCCGAAATGGCCTGGGCGGGACGACGATCCCATCAAGGCTGATCAGGCCCAGGTGGTTGGGTGAGTTGAGCACCTGGGTCATCCCCCAACCCCGAGCTCGGCGGCGTTTGCCCCGTTTGGACAGCCACAGCGCGAGCCGGGTCAGGGCATAGTTCCTGATCTGGCCGAGCATCAGTGCGGAGTTGCCGAAGCGGAAATACCCCGCCCATCCGCGCAGGAACACGTTGAGTTCCTCCACGATCCGCCCGACCGGCACCAGCAGACGGGATCGGGCCGTGATCGACCGAATCCGATCCCGTGCGTGTTGGACCGCCTTATGCGAAGGCCAACGACCGAGGAAAACCAAGTGCGCCGACCGGGGAGTCCGCCCGCGCACCAGCCGATTGTGGAAGCCAAGGAAATCCACTCCCTGACCGCCTTCGACCAGATGCACGATGCGGGTCTTGGATGCCTTGGGCTCCAACCCGAGATCACCCAGCAGGACCGTCAACCGCTCCAGAGCGGCCTCGGCCTGTTCCCGCGACCGACACATCACCACCAGGTCGTCGCAGTAGCGCACCAGCACACCGTGCTCACTGGTGTCCCACACCCGGTCCAACCGGTGCAGGTACACGTTGCACAACAACGGCGAGATCGGACCGCCCTGCGGGGTTCCCGACACCTCACGGCGCACGGACCCGTCGGCCATCACTCCCGCACGCAGCATCGCGCGCAGCAGCTTCAACACACCCTGGTCACTGACCCGTTCCTCGATCGCTTGCATCAACTTCTCGTGCGGAATCGCCGAAAAACAATTGGCGATGTCCGTCTCGACCACCCACCGTTTGCCCTGCCAGGACTCGTCGATGAGCACTTGCAGCGCATCGTGTGTCGACCGCTTCGGGCGGAACCCGAAACTGCACGACACGAACCCGGCCTCAAAGATCGGCTCGAGCACGATCTTCACCGCGGCCGCCACGACACGGTCACGGACCGAAGGAATCGACAGCGGACGCTGTTCGCTCGTCCCCGGTTTGGGGATGAGCACCCGCCGCGCGGGCAACGGACGCCACCGATCGGCCCTCAAGTCCTCGGCCAGCTCATCCAGGAACCGGTCGACACCGTATTCCTCGACTTCGGCCAAGGTGGTCCCGTCAACGCCGGGCGCGCCGTTGTTGCGGCGCACCGCGACCCACGCCCGCCACAGGACGTCTCTGCGATAGACCTTGTCCCGCAACGCATGAAACCGTCGTCCCGGATCGGCCTTGGCCGACCGGTAAAGCGTGTGCTGCAAGGCTCGAACCGGATCCACCAGGGACCCCGAAGCGGCGGAACTAGCCAGATCGGCACTCACCGGGCACCTCCTTCCAGACACAACGCGTGAACGAAGCAGCGGCCCTTCCCTCACCGCAGGTTGTGTTGTCCTACGGCTCGATCGGTACTACGACCGCCTCCGACTCCCACCCGGCGCCCGATCCACTTCCCGGCTCCACACCGGTTATAGGACAAGCTATTCCACGCCATTCGCAGTGCGTTTCGGCCGGGGAGGGCCTCCCCAGTTCCCGCCGTCACCGTCTGAACGTTCCGCGCCCTCTTACGCCGAGGAGTCCTTCGCGGCTGCACTTCCAGGATCTTCACCGCTTCCATGGCCTTCACCGTGAACCGCCCGGCTCGGCTCTCCCTCAATATCTAACGACGCGGCAGGCTTCGCTTCCGCTACGGACCGCTCAATTGCTTCCCCCAACGGGGCTTTCGACGCTGGGCTTCGACCCGGCCCGTTTCCAGACCAAGCCGCCAGCCTGCTACCGGGCCTCCTGACAGCTACCCGGACCGGACTCACACCGGCAGGCGACGACGAGCTTTCGATCAGGTCATGACCTAAACAATCACCTCCTGAGCACTGGGCGCACCGGCTGCAGTACTGATATGGAGAGCATTTTGTCAAGGGGGCAGGGTGAAGCGGCGGCCGCAACCGTCGTTGCGGCCGCCGCTTCGTTGACCGGATGAGCTGTGGGGTGTCGAGCGTGTCGATGTCGACGCGTTGTCAGTCTGATATACGCGGGTTGGTTACCGCAGGACGGAACTTTCGAGTCGGAGTTGGCCGCTGGTCTAGAGATCGAGCGTGATCTGTTGCGGTGCAACGTGATTGCTCATAGTACAGACGCGGATCACTCCCAGACGCTTGCCGAGACCTTCGCTGCTCATCTGGACGGTTGTGGGTGTTGCGCTCAGTCCGGCATGACAGCCAATGACCAGCACCAGCCGGCCAGCTCACGGGCGATCGCGGTGTTGGCGACCACGGGGCGTTTCTTGCGCTGGTCGAATCCAGCCCAGCGAGCGTGGAGCCGGTGATTGGCCGCATGGGCGCGGTCACGGGCGGTCAGGGTGGCGGCGTCCCAGCGCCGCCGTAGATCGCGGCTGGGCCGATACGGCGCCCGGTGATGCCAGGCCGCCTCGACCAGTAGGCGGCGAGCGTGACCGTTACCGGTCTTGGTGATCCCACCCTGGACACGGGTGGCTCCCGAGGAGGACTCGGTGGGCACCAACCCCACGTAGGCCCCGATCGAGCGCCCGGTCAACCGGTGCCAGTCGCCGATCTCGACGGCCAGCCCGAACGCGGTCAGCGTCGAGACCCCGCGCAGACACCCCAGCCGGGCCACCACCGGGGTGAACTCAGAATCGGCGGCCATCGTGGTGATGGCCTCATCGAGACGGTCACGGCGGTGCACACAGGCGACCATCGCGTCCAAGGCGGCCTCATAGGCCAACCTCAGGGCGGGGTTATCGAACCGCTGACCACGCAGCCACATCTCGTGCTTGCCGGTCCACGCCTGCCCACCGCAGTAGACGATCCCTTGGCGCAGAAGCAGTTTCGACAACCGATGCCGCGCACTCATCAAATCACCGCGACAGTCCTCACGGGCGCGCACCAGATCCCTCGCCGCTTCCTGAGTCACCGTCGGGACCGCCACCTCCACGATTTGGCCCAGATGCAGCAACCGGGCCAGATGCGCGGCATCACGACCATCGGTCTTGACCCGATCCCCAGCAGGACGCACCAGCTTCGACGGCGCCGCCACCAGACACAGCACCCCGGCCGCCAGCAGGAACCGCGCCAACCCGAACCCGGTCGGACCCGCCTCATAGGTCACCGCGACTCGTCCTGGCAATGACTGCAGCCAGTCCAGGATCTCCCGATGATCCGGGCACAACCGCCGCTGAAATACCTCACCGGTGTCCTGATCCAACCCGCACGCCACCACCGATCGCGCGTGCACATCCAACCCGACGCTCGTACGATAATTCCTCACTGGGGCCTCCCCACATCTTGTGGCTCTACCGGCCAGGACCACCCTGTCGGCAACCCACGTTCACATGTGAGCGGAGGCCCCAGCCCCCCATACCGTCTAGGGCTTTATTACGACCCCGAAGAGGCGCGGGGCGGTTCCAAGGGCACGGGTGCCTTGGGCAGTACGGGTGCCGGCTTACCTGGACGGCACAGATAGTGCAGCAGCTGCTGGATAGGTCCCAATCGCGACCAGGCCGCCGAGGCGCCCGCGTGATAGCCGCCCATCGCGGTCACATCCTGGGCCCACATCTCGGCATACTCGGCCTCCTTTTGCGCGATCGCAGTGGAGTTCAGCCCAAGCACATTCGTATTTGCCAGCGCGGCGGTCACGGCCCGATTGATCGATACCAGCTGCGGGGGCACTGTGGCGGCGTGCGCCGCCTCGTAAGCAGCCGCCACCGCCGTGGCTTGGGATGCGGCCTGCTCGGAATGGCTGGCCGCCGTGTTGAGCCACGCTGTATACGGCGCGGCCACGGCCGCCATTGCCGCCGCCGAAGGACCCTGCCACGTCCCACCCTGGCCCGCCAGGCCGGAGGTCACCGACGCAAACGAGGACGCCGCCGTCCGCAATTCGTTGGCCAACCCAGTCCAGGCCGTCGCAGCCGCGAGCATCGGGCCCGACCCCGCACCGGCATGCATGAGTGCCGAATTTATCTCCGGAGGCAACACCGGGTAACTCATCAACAATCCTTCCCTTAGGGGCGCTAACTCAATCGCTTTCGTTAGTCAGCAACCGAGGACAATCGGAACGATCCGACCCGCCGTCATCGGTGCCTGCTGGCGGTGAACACCCCCCGTGGGGTCCACCGAGATAGTGGCCCGCCGCTCCCCACCGACAGCAGCCATGATGAGTCACACCGGCACCTACAGCAGCCTGGCGGCTAGTTTGGCTTGGATTGCGGCGATGGGGCAGCCGGGTCGGCATGGTTGGCGGGTGTCGGCGCCGCAGCATTGGCATGGCGCCGAGTACTCGACGCGGAGCGCGTCGAGTACGGCGTGGTTCATTGTTGTTCCGGTGTTGGCGGTTCTCCTCAGGTGGCGTCTGCTGGAAGCTCTTCGACACCTGAGGGCTTCGGGTCCGACGCACTTCAGGATGGTGAGCCATTGCACGTCAGCATGGTGCACGTCCCGTTTGGCCCGTGGCAACACACAGGGGCGTACTCACAGCGAGACGTCTAGTAATTACCTTTGTACCAACGAGAGGTGGGAAACTGCAGAAATGACCCCGAATCGACCACGTGGCCGGCCGCGTAGCCAGGAACACCGCGACGCCGTCCTAAAAGCCGCCATGGAACTCATGCGGGAGGACGACCTGCGCAGGGCGTCGATCGACCGGATCTCCGCACGCAGCGGGGTCAGCAAGGCGACCATCTACAAATGGTGGCCCAACAGAACCGCGGTGGCTATCGACGCGTTCCTGCATCAGATGATGGCCGACGCGCCCGTGCCCGACACCGGGTCGGCGGCCGAAGACTTCCGCCTGACGTTGCGCGGCATGATGGGTTTCTACACCGGCCCGCTTGGCGCGATCTATGCCCAACTCGTCGGCGAGTCGCAGTTTT
>NZ_DATFZD010000224.1:0-31104 GCF_035314665.1 Mycobacterium sp.
AGGCCAAGGAGATCGGGCTCGTCGACGAGCTCGTCGGCTCGGTCGACGAACTGGTGCCCGCCGCCAAGGCGTGGATCAAGGCCAACCCCGACTCGCACACTCAGCCGTGGGATGCCAAGGGCTACAAGATGCCTGGCGGTACTCCGGCCAGCCCGGCGCTGGCCGGTATCCTGCCGTCATTCCCGGCGCTGCTGAAAAAGCAGCTCAAGGGTGCGCCGATGCCTGCGCCGCGGGCGATCCTGGACGCGGCCGTCGAGGGCGCGCAGGTGGACTTCGACACCGCCAGCCGGATCGAGAGCCGCTACTTCACTTCTCTGGTCACCGGCCAGGTCGCCAAGAACATGATTCAGGCGTTCTTCTTCGACCTGCAGCACATCAACGGCGGTGGCTCACGCCCCGACGGCATCGAGCCCGTCAAGATCCACAAGATCGGTGTGCTGGGCGCGGGCATGATGGGCGCCGGCATCGCGTACGTATCGGCCAAGGCCGGCTTCGACGTGGTGCTCAAGGACGTCAGCCTGGAGGCCGCGGAGAAGGGCAAGGGCTACTCGGAAAAGCTTGAGGCCAAGGCACTTCAGCGTGGCAAGACCACCGAGGAGAAGAGCAAGGCGCTGCTGGACCGCATCACCCCGTCCGCCGACCCCGCCGACTTCAAGGGTGTCGACTTCGTGATCGAGGCGGTGTTCGAGAACCAGGACCTCAAGCACAAGGTGTTCCAGGAGATCGAGGACGTCGTCGAGCCCAACGCGCTGCTCGGGTCGAACACCTCGACGCTGCCGATCACCGGTCTGGCGACCGGCGTGAAGCGGCAGGAGGACTTCATCGGGATCCATTTCTTCTCGCCGGTCGACAAGATGCCGCTGGTCGAAATCATCAAGGGCGAGAAGACTTCTGACGAGGCGCTGGCCCGCGTGTTCGACTACACGCTGGCCATCGGTAAGACCCCGATCGTCGTCAACGACAGCCGCGGTTTCTTCACCAGCCGCGTCATTGGCACGTTCGTGAACGAGGCGTTGGCGATGTTGGGCGAGGGCGTGGAGCCCGCCAGCATCGAGCACGCCGGTTCGCAGGCCGGCTACCCGGCGCCGCCGCTGCAGCTCTCCGACGAGCTCAACCTGGAGCTGATGCACAAGATCGCCCTCGCCAGCCGCAAGGGCATTGAGGACGCCGGCGGCAAGTATGAGCCGCACCCGGCGGAAGCCGTCGTCGAGAAGATGATCGAGATCGGCCGGCCCAGCCGCCTGAAGGGTGCCGGCTTTTACGAATACGTCGACGGCAAGCGCACTCAGCTCTGGCCGGGTCTGCGGGAGACGTTCAAATCCGGCGCGTCGGAGCCGCCGCTGCAGGACATGATCGACCGGATGCTGTTCGCCGAGGCGCTGGAAACCCAGAAGTGCCTTGACGAAAACGTGCTGACCTCTACCGCGGACGCCAACATCGGGTCGATCATGGGCATCGGCTTCCCGCCATGGACCGGTGGCAGTGCGCAGTACATCGTCGGCTACCAGGGCGCGCACGGCACGGGTAAGGACGCCTTCGTCTCGCGGGCTCGCGAGCTGGCAGCCAAGTACGGTGACCGTTTCCTGCCGCCGGACTCGTTGACGTCGTAATCCCAGCGAGCAGAAGCGGAATCGGATAGGCACGCCGAGCGTGGGTGCGATTCTGCGTCTGCTGGCTTACTGGCGGGGCTGTAAGAGGGAGTAGTGGCCGTTGCCGAAGCGGGCCATTTCCGGTGCGTCGCCAGCGGACAGCAGCGTCCACGCGGGAGTGAAGCGGCGTTCGATTTCGGCCCGAGTGATGCCGCGGACACCAAATTGCTCACCGGGATCAAGCCCGCCAATCAACAGCCGCGCGTCCGGCGCTGCCACCGCGGTAACCTCGCGGACATACGCGTCACGGTCCTCGTCAGTCAGGTTATGTAAGCAGCCGTTGTCGACGATCAACGTAAAGCCGGTCCCCACACCGGCCGAGCTGAGGTGGGTGACATCGGCCTGAACGAAGTTGACCGAGGCTTGGCGGGCTTGCGCCTTGGCGCGCGCCTTGGCCAGCGCCCTCGGCACGAAGTCCACACCGGTGACCTGCCACCCGTGCTGCGCCAAATAGATGGACGCGTCGCCGGTACCGCACCCGACGTCGAGTGCGGTGGCGGCCGGCAGGGCGGGCGAGCCGTTGCCTTCGACGAGGTCGTGCAGACTTTTCGCCAGCGGATGGCCATCCCACGGTGTGAAACCGACTCGGTACATCGCGCGGAACAACATGTTTCGAGATGCCATCACTCGACGGTAGACTCCATCAGTTTCCTGGTGCCAATGTAGATCTGACTGACCCGTGCATCGGCTTAGTGCTGCCCGATCTCGTGATGACCCGTTGCGGAGGTCCGGAAGTTCTCCCGGGTCCGTCTCAAACAGAGGCCACGCAAGGGGTGTCACCTCCCGCGACCGGTTTTCGCGGACCAGTGCGTCAATTCTGGCGCTGTAACATGTAGCTGCGCGCGGTGAATCGCGCCGCGAACCGGTTCTCAGCTGTCCACCGCGGTTCGTCAGTCGCCGACAGCAGCGCCCAGGTGGGCGTGAATCGGCGCTCGATCTCGGCTTGATCGACTCCCGCAGGTCCGAAACGGCCCGCGGGTTTGAAAGCGATCATGAGCAGCCGCGCGCCCGGGGCGGCCGCCGCGCTGATCTCCTGGACGTAAAGGTCACGATCGCCGTTGCTCATGCCGTGGAAGCAGCCGTTGTCCACGATCGCCTGGAAGGGCCCGTTGATTCCGGCCGCACTCAGGTGCCTGACGTCGGCGTGCACGAAGTTGACGTCGGCATTCGCGGCGCGGGCCTTGGCGCGCGCCTTCTCCAGCGCCTCCGGCGTGAAGTCGACGCCGGTGACGTGCCAGCCGTGTTGGGTCAGATAGATCGACGAGTCTCCGGTGCCGCATCCGACGTCGAGCGCATTGCCCGCTGGAAGTGCAGGTGATCCGTTGCCTTCGATCAGGTTTCGCAGACTCTGCGCCAGCGGGTGGTTGTCCCAGGGCGTGAAGCCAAGGCGGTAAAACAGCCGGAAGAGAGTTTGCTTCGAACCTAAAAGATCAAGCTTCATGTTGGCTATGTTGCCAAACCGCGGAGTAATCGGGCACCCGCATCGAGTCGTGCATCCGCACACCCTTGGTGTTGAACTTCGCGACCGCCCGGGTGAGCGATGCCGGCAGCAACGAGACCAACTGGACGGCCTGGCTCATTGCCCAAGCCGCGGCACGGGACGAGGGAACGAGGCTTTTGGCCGCCCCGCGCGCAAAGGCGCGACTGCGCAGCACGGGTTCACGCATCGTGGATTCGTAGGCTGAGAACGCCGCCGGGTAATCGCCATGTGCGCGGGCCAGTTCGCCGGCCAACACGTACGCGCCCACGACCGCGAGGCTGGTACTGCCACCCACCGCGGGTCCGGGGCAGTACCCGGCGTCGCCGACCAGCGTGACGCGCCCACTGGACCAGCTGTCGAGTTGCAACTGGGTGATTGAGTCGAAGTAAAACGACGGCGTGTGGTCGAGCTCATCCAGCCACCGGTCCACCTCCGAGTCCATCCCAGCGAACACGTCGCCGAGTAATTGCTTCTGCCGCAACACATCTCGGTGATGGTACTGAAGTTCCTCCTTGCTGCGGAACATGAACAATGCGCGCGCGTCGTCCAGGTGTTGTGCGCTGTAGATCCCGGCGAGGCGGCCGGCGCCGAAGTGAACGACCATCTCGCCGTCGACCGAGAGCGATTTCGGCGCCGACAGAACCGCCAGATAGCCGCCGATGAACCTGGTTAGCCCGGCCTCGTCGCCGAAGACCAGGCGCCGAACGTTGGAGTGCAGCCCGTCGGCGCCAACGACAACGTCGAACCTTCGGGGTGCTGCGTTCTCGAATGTCACGTCGCCGTCGTCGGCGATGACAGTGATCGAGTCGCCGAACAGATACTCGACGTGGTCGCGGCCGGCGTCATAGTAGATCTCGCTGAGGTCGTCGCGCATGATCTCCACGTGCTGATCGGACGCGGCGGCCACGATCTTGGTGAGATCGATGCGTGCCGCTCGCCGGCCCTTGCGGTGCAGCGTCAGCGCGTCTGTTCCGGTTGCGAGCTCCTCGATGCGGGGCAGGACGCCCATCTTCGACGAGATCTCCATCGACGGTCGGAATAGATCGACGGCATGGCCACCGGTCTTGCGTAACGTTGGCGCGCGCTCGACGACGGTGACGTCGAAACCGGACCGCGTCAGCCAGTAGGACAGCACCGGCCCGGCAATGCTGGCACCGGAGATGAGGATCCGCATCGCGCACCTCCCTGCTTACTTAACGATCGGTAAGCTTACCATCACACTTACCTATCGGTAAGTCAGATAAACTCGCAGGATGAGCAGGCCCCGCTCGGACACGCGCGAGCGCATCCAGGATGTCGCCCGCGAACTGTTCAAGCAGCAAGGTGTGCAGCGCACCAGCTTGCAGGACATCGCCGACAAGCTCGGACTCACCAAGCCGGCGCTGTACTACCACTTCGCGTCGCGTGAGGACTTGGTTCGCAGCATCGTGCAGCCATTGATCGACGAGGGCGAGCGGTTCATCGCCAACCACGAAAACACCCGCGATGCGACCCCACGTGAATTGCTGGAGGGGTATTTCGACTTTCACTTTGAGCACCGCGGCGATCTGGTGTTGGTGGTTACCGAGTTGACCACGCTGGCCGATCTCGGCTTGATCGACCAGCTACTTGCATGGCGCGACCGGCTGGGGAAGCTGGTTTTCGGTCGGCGTCCCACGCTGGCGCAGTCGACACGCGCGGTTATCGCGTTCGGCGGTCTGCAGGACTGCTGTCTGCAATTCCCGGACACGCCCTACGACACATTGCGGCGAGCGGTTGTCGAGGGAGCACTGGCCGCCCTCGGAATCGACTAATAGTCGCCGGGCTAGAGTCCCAAACTATGCGATTCGGACTCTTCATTCCGCAAGGCTGGCGCCTGGATCTGGTCGGGATTGACCCCGCCAAGCACTGGGCGGTGATGCGCGACCTGGCCACCCACGCCGACGACGGCGCGTGGGACTCGCTGTGGGTCTACGACCACTTCCACACCGTGCCGATGCCGACCAGCGAAGCCACCCACGAGGCGTGGTCGCTGATGTCGGCCTACGGGGCGACCACGTCGCGGATCAAGCTCGGCCAGATGTGCACGGCGATGAGCTACCGCAATCCGGTCTACCTGGCCAAGGTTGCCGCCACCGCCGACATCATCTCCGGTGGCCGTATCCAGATGGGTATCGGTGGCGGCTGGTATGAACACGAATGGCGCGCTTACGGTTACGGATTCCCGTCGGCGGGGGTGCGGCTGGGGCGGTTGGACGAAGGCGTGCAGATCATGCGCGACGCCTGGCGCGACGGCAAGGTCAGCTTCGACGGTAAGCATTACCAGGTCGACGGCGCGATCGTGGCTCCGAAGCCCTTGCAAGACAATGGGATTCCGCTGTGGATCGCCGGCGGCGGCGAGAAGGTGACCTTGCGCATCGCCGCGAAATACGCGCAGTACACCAACTTCACTCCCGAACCTGCCGGATTTGCTCACAAGTCCGAAGTGCTTGCGGGACATTGCCGCGACGTGGGCACCGACTACGACGCGATCGTGCGCTCGGTCAACGTCAACGCCGTCGTCGGCACCTCGGAGGCCGACGTGAAAGACCGGTTGGACCGCATCCGCGACCGGCTCGCCGGCTACATACCGGAATCCGCGGCCGACGCGATGGTCAGCGGCACCACCGGGCCCGAGTCGGCGGCCGGCACCGCGGAACAGGTGATCGAACGGCTGCAACAGCTGCGCGGCCTGGGCTGCGAGTACGTGATCTGTAATTTCCCGGAGGCCGCCTACGACCGTTCGGGGATCGAGCTGTTCGAACGAGAAGTGATTCCCGCATTCAGCTAGACGTCGGTGGTGCTGTACCGCGTCTTGACCGGAGGCGCGGCCAGCAGCGGCGGCAGCTGCGTCACCTTGCCTTCGCCGGCGCGAAACCTGCGGTAGGCCTCGTCGTGCTCAACCGAATCCCACAGCTCGTAGATGATCCAGTGCGCTTCGTCGTCCTCGTCGACGAGCACGTCGGTCCGCAGGTTCCCGTCGAATGCCCGGGTGTCTTGCAGTGCCCGGCCCATGAGTTCGCGCCCCGCGGCGACCTCGTCGGGCTTGAACCTGAGTTCGAGTAACACGGTGACCGCCATGGTGGCCAACCTAGTCCAGGGCTGCCGTGTGCTTGCTTTGAGAATGGGATTTCCACTTTTCTACAAGGCTGTTATACGGTTCAGTGAGCAATGTTCTGGTCGCTGGCTGTGGATGATCGCAGGAGGATCGCCCGATGCAGAAAGCTCTTGCCCCCGACATTTCGACGTGGCCCGACGACAGCCCGCAGCTGATCGGCAGTCGATGCGGCGAGTGCGGCGCCACCACCTTCCCCGTGCAGCGGCGGTGCCCGCGCTGCAGTGGCGGCGAGATGAGCGAGTTGTTGCTGCCGCGCAGCGGAACCCTGGTGGCGTGGACCACCCAGGGTTTCCCGCCCGGCGCTCCCTACGCCGGCCCGACCGGCGACGATTTCGTGCCGTTCGGCGTGGGGCTGGTTCAGCTCGGTGATGTGATCCGAGTCGAGGGCCGGCTGACCGAGAACGACCCGGCCAAGCTGAAGTTCGGCCAGCCGGTCGAGCTCACCATGGTGCCGTTTACCACCGACGCTGACGGCAACGAGATCGTCACGTTCGCGTTCCAGCCCGTCTGAGGAGGAGCTGCGAGATGAGCAACATGAGTAACGATGTAGCCATCATCGGCGTGGGCCTGCATCCGTTCGGCAGGTTCGAGAAGACCGCGATGGAGATGGGCGCGGAGGCCATCCAATCCGCGTTGACCGACGCCGGCGTGGACTGGAAGGACATCCAGTTCGGGTTCGGCGGCAGCCACGAAGTGTCCAACCCCGACGCGGTGACCCGGCTGGTCGGGCTGACCGGCATCACCTTCACCAACGTCTTCAACGCCTGCGCCACCGCGGCCAGCGCGATTCAGCAGACCGCCGACACCATCCGATTGGGCAAGTACGACATCGGCATCGCCATCGGGATGGACAAGCACCCCCGCGGTGCCTTCACCGACGACCCCGCCAAGCTGGCGCTGCCGCAGTGGTACGCGCAGAACGGGCAGTTCGTCACCACCAAATTTTTCGGAATGAAGGCCAACAAGTACTTACACGACCACAACATCTCCCAGGCCACCCTGGCCAAGGTCGCCGCCAAGAATTTCCGCAACGGCGCGCTAAACCCGAATGCGTTCCGCCGCAAGCCAATTCCGGAAGATCAGATCCTCAACTCGGCGGTGCTGAATTACCCGCTGACGCAGTACATGTTCTGCGCCCCCGACGAGGGTGCGGCCGCGGTGGTGATGTGCCGTGCTGACATGGCGCACAAGTACACCGACAAGCCCGTGTATGTGCGCGCGTGTGAGATCCGCACCCGCCGGTACGGCGCTTACGAGGTGCACGCCACCTTCGCCCCGCTGGACGAGGACGTCTCGCCGACGGTGTATGCATCCAAGGCGGCCTACGAGGCCGCGGGCATCGGGCCCGAGGACGTCGACGTCGCCCAACTGCAGGACACCGACGCCGGCAATGAGGTCATCCACATGGCCGAGACGGGCCTGTGCGCCGACGGCGAGCAGGAGAAGCTGGTGGCCGACGGCGCCACCGAGATTCACGGCTCGATGCCGGTCAATACCGACGGCGGGCTGATCGCCAACGGCGAGCCGATCGGCGCATCGGGGCTGCGGCAGATGCACGAGCTGGTGCGCCAGCTGCGCGGCGAAGCGGGCGAGCGTCAGGTGCCCGGCAATCCGCGCGTCGGCCTGGCGCAGGTGTACGGCGCCCCGGGGACCGCGTCGGCGACGATCCTGTCGCTCTAGATCGCCGGGCCCAGCAGGTCGTCGGCGTCGCGGATCACGTAGCCGTAGCCTTGCTCGGCCAGAAACCGCTGCCGGTGCGCGGCGTACTCGGCATCTTGGCTGTCGCGGGCCACCACCGAATAGAACACCGCCCCGCCGCCGTCGGCCTTGGGCCGCAGCAGCCGGCCCAGCCGCTGCGCCTCCTCCTGCCGTGAGCCGAATGTCCCGGAAACCTGCACCGCCACAGCGGCTTCCGGCAGGTCGATGGAGAAGTTGGCTACCTTGGACACCACCAGGGTGCTGATCTCACCACGTCGGAAGGCGTCGAACAGCGCCTCGCGCTCGGCGGTCTTGGTGGACCCCTGGAGGACCGGGGCATCCAGCACGGCTCCGAGCTCGTCGAGCTGATCGAGGTAGGCGCCGATCACCAGCGTCTGCTCGCCGGGGTGGTGGCTCAGGATCGACTTGACCACCGCGATCTTCGAATGCGCCGTCGAGCAGAGCCGATAGCGCTCCTCGGGTTCGGCGGTGGCATACGTCATCCGCTCGCTGTCGGTCAGCGTGACCCGTACCTCGATGCACTCCGCCGGCGCGATCCAGCCCTGCGCCTCAATGTCTTTCCACGGCGCGTCATAGCGTTTCGGGCCGATCAGCGAGAACACGTCGCCCTCGCGGCCGTCCTCGCGGATCAGCGTCGCCGTCAACCCTAGCCGTCGTCGAGACTGCAGATCGGCGGTCATCCGGAACACCGGCGCCGGCAGCAGGTGCACCTCGTCGTAGACGATCAACCCCCAGTCGCGGCTGTCGAACAGTTCCAGGTGGCGGTACTCGCCCTTGGTGCGACGGGTGATCACTTGATAGGTGGCGATGGTGACCGGCCGGATTTCCTTGCGCTCCCCGGAGTATTCGCCGATCTCCTCGTCGGTCAGCGAGGTGCGGGCGATCAATTCACGTTTCCATTGCCGGCCGGCGACGGTGTTGGTGACCAGAATCAGAGTCGTCGCACTGGCTTTCGCCATGGCCGCCGCGCCGACCAATGTCTTGCCCGCTCCACACGGCAGCACCACCACGCCCGATCCGCCGGCCCAGAACGACTCGGCGGCCATCTCCTGATAGTCGCGCAGATGCCAGCCGTCCTGCTTGAGGCTGATCGGATGTGCCTCGCCGTCGACATATCCGGCCAGATCCTCAGCGGGCCAGCCGATCTTGAGCAGCATCTGTTTGACCCTGCCCCGTTCACTGGGGTGCACGATGACGGTGTCATCGTCGATCCGCGCACCCAGCATCGGCGCGATCTTCTTGTGGCGCAACACCTCTTCGAGCACGGCGCGGTCCAGGCTGACCAGTGTCAGGCCGTGGGCCGGGTTCTTGACCAACTGCAGCCGCCCGTAGCGCGCCATGGTGTCGACGATGTCGACCAGCAGCGGCTGCGGGACGGCATAGCGCGAGAAGCTGACCAACGCGTCGACCACTTGCTCGGCGTCATGGCCCGCGGCGCGCGCATTCCACAACGCCAAAGGCGTGATGCGGTAGGTGTGCACGTGCTCGGGTGCGCGCTCGAGTTCGGCGAACGGCGCGATCACCGCCCGCGCAGCACCCGCCAGCTCATGGTCAACCTCGAGCAGCACCGTCTTGTCGGACTGCACGATCAACGGCCCGTCAGTCATAGAACTCCATTATCCGGCGTCCTCCGACATGACCGAGGTGATGCGGTGCACGGCGAACTCACGTGCGCGCCCGGAGGCGGAATCGAACGCCACCAGCTGCCCGCCGGCCACGGTGATCGGCGACACCACGCGCTGGGTGGCCACCCCCGCGGCATCGACGTATCCGATCACCACGGTGTCCTGCCGCTGGGCGGCGCGCTGCAGCAGCGACATGGCCACCGCCGGGTCAATCCGGATACTGCCGAACGGTGCGGTGGTCACCTTGCGGAGCACCCCGACGACGGCGCTCAGGCTTTCGGCGCTCGGGCGCGGAATCGATCGGTGCGGTCGACGCCGCTGCGGCGTGGGTACCCGCGCGCCGCGGGCCCGGATGTCGACGATGGTGCCGGTGGAGTCCTCGGCGGCCGGGGCGAAACCGGCGTCCTGCAACGCCGCGAGCACTTCGCTGATCGGCGCCTGGGATATCGCCACCGTCGGCGCGAGCGCACGCAGGCCCAGCGCGCCGGCCTCGGCGGAGGCCACCGCCTGGGCAAGCAGCGTCGGGTCTTCGCATCGCACGAACGATGCGGCCATGCCGATCCGCAATTGCCCGTGCCGGCGCGCAACGTCGTCGATTAGGTAGGTAAGCCCTTGTGGCACAGTCGTTTTGGAGTGCCGGTCGAACAGCGTGTGCAAGGCGTCGGCGGTTTTGCCGATATCCAAGGCATGTCGGATGGACTGTTCGCTGACGCGGTACACCATCGCCGTGCCCGCGGACTCGACGGTCGCCACCGCTGAAAGCTCCTCGGCGAGATGGCGTTCCAGTGGCCCAGGAACCACGACGGTCAGATCGGCCTGCACCAGGAAGTGATCGATCGGCGCGGGCAAGGCGCGTTCCATTGCGGCGACGACATCGGCGTCTGCACCTTTCAGGCCGTCGTCAACCAACGCGCGGCCGGGCGTGCTGATCGATCCGCGGCCCACCAATCCGACCAAGTGTGCCTCTTCCAGCAGGTCTGCCACTGGCGCCGGCTGCAGCCGCTTGGTCCAGCGCGGCCGCCGCCAGATCAGCGCCGCCGACGCGGTGTTCTTGTTCACTCCCGCGCCGGGTGGCAGCTCGGCCAGCATGCCCAGCAGCAGCCGGCGGTCCAGCGGGGCCGCCGTCGAGTACAGCGAATCCGACAGCGCAGCATAGGGTTTGGCGTCAGGCCCGCGGGACCCGATCAGCGCCGGACGGGCCGGCAGATCCAGCCAGGTGCTGGCCAGCAGATACCAGCGGTCGGCGGGCGACGCCTCGGCGAACCGGTCGGCGGCCACGGTCGGCGCCCAGTAGGGCGCCTCACCCCCGGCCGGTTGCGGGTCGGGGAGGCCGCCGGCGATCAGGCCCGCGGCGGACGCCAGCTCGAGGATCAGGCCCAGCCGGGCCTCGTCGATGCCGGTCACCTTCGCCAGCCGCCTGACCTCGCGCACCCCTAAGCCGCCGCTGCGCAGCTCGGAAATCGGTGCCGCGCCCAGTGTTTCGAGCAACACGTCGAGTTCGCGTAGCAGGTCGATGGCCGCGCCGGCCGCTACGGCATCGGCGTCGGCGGCCGTGGTGGTGGCGACCACCGGATCCGGCGCGGCCAGCTGCGCCGGCCCGGGTTCCTCGCCGCGTAGCACCTGCCCGACATGGCGCGGCAGGATCACCGTGTCCGCGTCGATTCGCCGCAGCAGTCCCACCGCGAGCAGTTGTGGCACGGGGCGATCCGCTGGGGCCCCGGGTGCGGCGTCGCGGGTGCGCCCCAGCGGCGAGCCTTCCAGCAGCTTGTCCAGCAGCTCGCGCTGCGGGTCGTCGAGGCCGTCGATCAACTCGGCGATCTGCTCGGCGCTCTGCGAGGCGTCTTCCAGGGTCACTTGTCCGGGATGCCACGACAGCCCGGCCCCGGCATCGGGGGCGACTCGCAGCGAAATGTCACCCCAGACCAGGGCGCGTTCCTTGAGGTCGTCGAGGGCGCCGAGCACCTCGGCTTCGGGTGCTCGATCGCCGGTCAGTGCGAGCAGCTTGGCGACGGGGACCGGCGCGGTATCGGCGTGCAGTACCAGCAGCGCGTCGATCACGGCGAGCCGCAGAAAGTCCAGTTCGTCGGTGGCAGCCTTGACCGACTGGCGGGCCTGGGCGCGGGCCGCGAGGGCCGCAATGCTGCCCGGCGGCGGCTGGGCAAGGTCGGGTCGCAGCTCCAGCAGACGGATCAGCCGCTCGTCGGGCAAATCGGCCAGCCAGGACCCCAGCGGGATGCCCGGGGTGTGTTCAGTCATTGCTGACCAGCGTAAAGCAGCCGGGCGAGTGGGACTTCCGAGGCGACGGCGTCATACCGATCGGACAGCCCAGGCTTCATGAGCGCGCAGGACCTGTCAGAATAGGCGCGTGGCTGACAACGCTGACAACAAGGCGCAGAAGACCCGCTACGTCGACAAGGGCTGGCCGACGACCAACCCGGACGACCACGCAGTGAGTGAACTGGCAACCGATCGGACAGGCGCACTGTCTCCCTATGGCGACGTGGTCTTCCCGCTGCCCGCCGACGAGTTGCCGTATCTGCATCCCGTCACGGTGGTCAACCGCTAGGCGGCCGTTGCCCGCGCCGTTTAGGCGAGCGCGGACAAAGCCGTGTTGCCGCTCACGCTTTGCGACTGGATGGCTTTGAGCAGGTCTTTGACGTAGCTCGGGTCCACGTTCTGCGGCAGCCCATTGGTCGGCAGCCCATTGGTCGGCAGGCCGTTAGTGGGGAGCCCGTTGGTGGGCAAGCCATTGGTGGGCAAGTTCGCCGGATCGAGCAAGGGTGCGAGCTGCTGCGGCACCTGAAGGTCGTGTATCGCGGTCCCCGCGGCGGCCGGATCCGTCGGTAGTCCCTGGACATTCGGTAGCCCCGGAACGTTCGGCAGCCCCGGAACGGTCGGCAGGACCGGTGCCGGGTCGTTGGCGAAGGTCCAGTGCGCCACTTCGGTGGCCTGGTGGACGTCCAACGGTTCGTCCGCGGGCGGGGGCGGTGCGGGTGCGTCGGCCGGTGCCGCGGCGTCGGCCGGTGCCGGTGGCGGGGCGTCGACAGCGGCCGGCTCGACCGGTGCCGGATCGGCCGGCGGTGCCGGTGGCGCGGGGTCGGCGGGCGGTGGCGGCGCGGGCGCTTCGAAGGCAGCCGGCTCGACCGGTGCCGGATCGGCCGGCGGTGCCGGTGGCGCGGGGTCAGCGGGCGGAGGCGGCGGGGGAGGGTCGAATGCGGCCGGCTCGGCAGGCGGTGGTGGCGGGGGGGCGTCTGGTGGGGGCGGCGGTGGTGCGTCTGGCGCAGGCGGTGGTGGTGCGTCCGGTGCGGGCGCATCGGCGACGACGTTGCGCGGCGTCGCGGCCCCGAGTCCGTGGCCGCACACCGGCCAGGCGCCGCGGCCCTGGGTGGCAAGAACCCGCTCGGCGACGGCGATCTGCTGATCGCGAGTGGCCTGGTTAGCGGACGGGGCGAACTCGCCGCCGCCGTGCGCGGCCCAGGTGCCCGACGAGAACTGCAGTCCGCCGTGGTACCCGTTGCCGGTGTTGATGGCCCAGTTACCGCCGGACTCGCAGCCGGCGACAGCGTCCCATTGCTCGTTGGTAGCCGCGGACGCGTGACCCGCAAGTGCGACGCCACCGCCACCGAGCACAGCACCGGTGAATGCGAGTTTGGCGACACTGATGTTCGAAGTGGTGGGCTTACGATGCCGTCCGCTCATACGCCGAAGACGTCCTCTCTTGATGCGCCCACGAGGTCAGCTGTCGGGTTCGGGCTGGAGAGGTTGCCCGGCCACGCCGCATCCACAAACGCAGCGATGACTTCACCCCAAGGAGCCGCGGACGGCTCCCGGTCCAATTTCGGCGGACCAGTGGGTCCCCCGTCTCCATCCACGGGTCGGTGTGTCCCCGCCTATCGGATGGAGCTCGGCGCTATAGGCGAGAAGGCCCGCCGCTCAAACAGATTCGGCAAGCTCGGGACGACGGTAGCGGGTGATCGCAGCACAGTCATTTTTTGTCGATTTCGGCGTTTCGTTTTTTGCCGTTGGGGAAAACACCAGGAGGGCTCGTCGTCTGTGCAGGTCACCAGACCCCGACATCGAGCCGTTGCCGGGCTGTGATCAATCCGTTATGTGACCGAACTCACATCGAATCGGCCGCCGAGTGACGGCTCACAGATGCCGATGGGGCCGGAGTGAAAGCGCCAACAGACGGCCGGCTCGCGGCGGGACCTACACGGGCGGCGGTCAGCGGTACGACGGCAGCGACCCGGTGTGGTGCGCCTGCCCGACGGGAACGATTTCCTTGCCCAGCGGCACCAGCGACACCGGGATCAGCTTGAGGTTGGCCAGCGCCAGCGGAATACCGATGATTGTCAGCGCCATCGCCACCGCGCTCACCAGGTGCCCGATTGCGAGCCAGATCCCGCAGAACACCAGCCAGATCACATTCCCGATCAGCGCGCCGGTACCGGCGCCGGGCTTGTCGATGATGGTCCGACCGAACGGCCACAGCGCATAGGATGCGATGCGCAACGCAGCGAATCCGAAGGGGATCGTGACGATGAGCAGGAAGCAGATAAGCGCCGCGAGCAGGTAGCCGAGGGCCAACCAGAGGCCGCCGAAGACTAGCCAGATGACGTTCAGGGCCAGGCGCATTGTCTCCTCCAGCGGTGGTTCCAGAGTACCGGGAAACCGGGTGCTCGGTCGCGGGCCTTCCGAGTAGGATCGATCGTCATCGCGTCCTGAGCAGGTGGGACGCGTCATTATTTTGCTCAACTTAGATATCCGTCAGACAAGCAGGTGAGACCGGTGCCGACTGGCAAGGTGAAGTGGTACGACGCTGACAAGGGATTCGGCTTTCTGTCCCAGGAGGACGGCGAGGACGTCTACGTCCGCTCCTCGGCGTTGCCCGCGGGCGTCGAAGGCCTCAAGGCAGGGCAGCGCGTCGAGTTCGGCGTTGCCTCCGGACGGCGTGGACCCCAGGCATTGAGTCTGAAACTCATCGACCCGCCGCCCACTCTGACCCGTCCCCGCCGGGAAGGCCCGGCCGAACACAAGCACAGCCCGGATGAACTACACGGCATGGTCGAGGACATGATCACCTTGCTGGAGAGCACCGTGCAGCCCGAGCTGCGCAAGGGCCGCTACCCGGACCGCAAGACCGCTCGCCGCGTCTCTGACGTGGTCAAAGCCGTCGCCCGGGAACTCGACGCCTAACTCGGAGCCGGCGTTCTGCAAAAAGCATGGACCGGAGCGTACTGGCGGGTAACACTGGAGTACTACACCCGAGGAAGCCGTCGAACGAGGAGTGTCCCATGGCACAGCAGGCACAGGTCAGCGAGGAGCAAGCGAGAGCCGTAGCTGAGGAATCTCGTGAAAGCGGTTGGGATAAGCCGTCCTTGGCCAAGGAGCTTTTCCTCGGCCGATTTCCGCTAGAGCTCGTTCACCCGTTTCCGAGGCCCTCTGACGACGAGGCGGATCGCACCGAGAAGTTCCTGGCTCAGCTGCGCGAATTTCTCGACACGATCGACGGCGGCGTCATCGAGCGCGACGCACAGATCCCCGACGAATACGTAAAGGGCCTCGCCGAACTGGGCTGTTTCGGGATGAAGATCCCGTCCGAGTACGGCGGCCTGAACATGTCGCAAGTCGCCTACAACCGGGCGTTGATGATGGTGTCGACCGTGCACGCCAGCCTCGGGGCGCTGCTGTCCGCTCATCAGTCGATCGGCGTGCCGGAACCGCTGAAGCTGGCCGGGACCAAAGAGCAGAAGCAGAAGTTCCTGCCGCGGTGCGCCGCCGGGGCGATAACGGCGTTTCTGCTCACCGAACCCGACGTGGGCTCGGATCCGGCGCGGCTGGCCTCAACGGCGACGCCGGTCGACGACGGAGCCGCCTACGAACTCGAAGGCGTGAAGCTGTGGACCACCAACGGCGTCGTCGCCGAACTGCTGGTGGTGATGGCCGCCGTACCCAAGAGCGAGGGGCATCGGGGCGGAATCAGCGCGTTCGTCGTCGAGGCCAATTCACCCGGCATCACCGTGGAGCGGCGCAACAAGTTCATGGGACTGCGCGGTATCGAAAACGGTCTCACCAGGCTGCATCGCGTCCGAGTCCCCGCGGAAAACCTCATCGGCCGAGAAGGCGACGGCCTGAAGATCGCGCTGACCACCCTGAACGCCGGCCGGCTCTCGATACCGGCGATCGCGGCCGGCTCCGCCAAATGGTCGCTGAAGATCGCGCGGGAGTGGGCCGGTGAACGCGTGCAGTGGGGCAAACCCGTCGGCGAACACGGGGCCGTCGCAGAAAAGATCTCGTTCATGGCCGCGACGAGTTACGCGCTCGAATCGGTATTGGAGTTGTCCGGTCAGATGGCCGACGAAGGCCGCAACGACATCCGGATCGAGGCGGCACTGGCCAAGCTGTGGTCGAGCGAGATGGCCTGCCTGATCGGCGACGAACTGCTGCAGATCCGCGGCGGCCGGGGCTATGAGACCGCCGAGTCGCTCGCCGCGCGCGGCGAGCGGGCGGTGCCTGTCGAGCAGGTGGTCCGCGACTTGAGGATCAACCGCATCTTCGAAGGATCCAGCGAGATCATGCGGCTGCTCATTGCCCGCGAGGCCGTCGACGCCCACCTCAGCGCCGCCGGCGATCTGGCGAATCCGAAAGCCGATGTTCGGCAGAAGGCCAAGGCGGCGGTTGGCGCGAGCGGATTCTACGCAAAGTGGTTGCCGCAGTTGGTGTTCGGTGAGGGGCAACGGCCGACGGCGTTCCGCGAGTTCGGTAGATTGGCAACACATCTGCGATTCGTCGAGCGCTCCGCCCGCAAGCTGGCCCGCAACACCTTCTACGGGATGGCGCGCTGGCAAGCCGCGATGGAGCAAAAGCAGGGATTCCTCGGGCGGGTCGTGGATATCGGCGCCGAACTGTTCGCCATGTCGGCGGCGTGCGTGCGGGCCGAGGCCCAGCGAGTTGCAGATCGGGCCCAGGGCGAGCAGGCATATGAGCTGGCCGACGCGTTCTGCCAGCAGGCCACCCTGCGGGTCGAGGCGCTGTTCAACGCCTTGTGGGCCAACACCGACAGCACCGACGCCGTGGTGGCGCGCAATGTGTTGAAGGGTCGTTACACCTGGCTCGAAGACGGGATCGTCGATCAGTCCGAGGGAACCGGACCGTGGATCGCGCACTGGGAGGCCGGTGCGTCCACCGAGACCGATCTGGCCCGTCGGTTCCTGACCTTCGCCGACACCTGACATGACGTACGTCGCCGATGCCGGCGAGTTCACCCGCGACACCAACTACATTGCCACCCGTATCACCGCCGACGGCCGGGACGGCTATCCGGTAGAGCCGGGGCGGTATCGACTGATCGTCGCGCGCGCCTGCCCCTGGGCCAACCGCGCGATCATTGTCCGACGATTACTCGGTCTGGAAAGCGTTATCTCCATTGGGTTTTGCGGCCCGACTCATGACAAGCGCAGCTGGACCTTCGACCTTGACCCGGGTGGCGTCGACCCGGTTTTGAAGATCCCGCGGCTGCAGGACGCATATTTCAAACGCTTTCCCGACTATCCGAAAGGCATCACCGTCCCGGCAATCGTCGACGTGCCGACGGGCGCCGTTGTCACCAACGACTTCCCGCAGCTGACGTTGGATCTGTCGATGGAATGGACTGCCTACCAACGCGATGGCGCTCCGCAGCTGTATCCCGAATCGCTGCGCGGCGAGATCGACGAGGTCAATAAAAGGGTCTACACGGAGATCAACAACGTCGTTTACCGATGTGGCTTCGCCGGCTCGCAGCAGGCCTACGATGCGGCCTACGACCGGTTGTTCACCGCGTTGGACTGGGTCAGCGATCGACTGGAAAACCAACGGTATCTGGTGGGCGAGACGATCACCGAGGCCGATGTCCGGTTGTTCACCACCTTGGCTCGCTTCGACCCGGTTTACCACGGGCACTTCAAATGCAATCGAAGCAAACTTTCCGAGATGCCGGTGCTGTGGGCCTACGCGCGTGACCTATTCCAGACGCCGGGTTTCGGCGATACCGTCGACTTCGTTCAGATCAAGCAGCACTACTATATCGTGCACGCCGACATCAACCCGACCCGTATCGTGCCCAAGGGGCCGGAGCTGGCCAACTGGCTGACGCCGCATGGCCGGGAAGCATTGGGTGGCAAGCCCTTCGGTGACGGGACACCGCCAGGACCGACGCCCGCTGCCGAAGCGGTGCCTGTCGGCCACGGCGCTTAGCTGCCGCTAGTCCCACACGGTGCGCACCGACCACTCCGCATGGGGGACACCGTGCAGTTGCCCGGCCTGGTCGACGACGACGGTCATCAGTTGGACAGCGATACCGGTCAGTCGACCCTGCTTCGGATCGATGGTGGGGATGGTGACCGCCAGCCTGCTGCCCGGCCGGTAGAAGGTCGTCGTCGGGTTGACCGCGTCCTCGTACACGCGCAACAGCCACCAGGGTGCCTCGCCGATCGCCGCTGGCACCGAGAGCTGCACCGGATCACGCGCATTCACCTGCAACTCGCCTTGTGCCCTTGGGTTTTCGCAGTCATCGAGGTCGAGGACTTTGCAGTACCGGTAAGGGCCAACCCGGGTCAGCTGGCCGTGGGAATACGCGCTGATCTCCGGGTGTAGCGAACCGCGTCCGCGCGTCAGCGCCCAGGCGCCGACTCCCGCAGCCGCACATGCCAATACCAGCAATGCGGCGAGCAGCGCGGCGATGCCCAACCTCGCCGTCGGCTTCACTCCCACGAGACCGCCGCAGCGTCGTGGCCGCTGGGGCCGCCTTCCTGCTCGACCATCACCGGCCGGTTGCCACCAAGACCGGGAATCAACGAGTCACCGTGGAAGCTGAGCACCGTCTGCGCCAAACCCGGAATCAGCACCGCCGCAACGACGGTGAAGCCGACCCACAGATCGGTATAGAGCAACACGCCCAGCGCGCCGCCGAGCACCCACGCCAGCTGCAGTGTCGATTCCGACCGTCCGAACGCCGACGCACGTGATTCCTCCGGCAAGTCGTCCTGCAACGACGCGTCCAGTGCGGCCTTGGCGATCGCGCTCGAACCCGAGGTGATCAAGGTTGCGATCGCGGCAGTTACCAGATTGCCGGCCACCGCTGCCGCCACCGCAGCCACGGTTACCGCCAGGGTGCAGCGCACCACCAGCACCGAGGGCCTGCCCAACCGCATCCGTGCGCTGGCGAAGTTGCCCGCGAAATTACCGATGGCGGCCGCGGCGCCGATCAGCCCCAGCATGCCAAGCTGCACCCAGCCACTACCGTCGCGCGCTTTGGCGACAAAAGCGGGATACAAGAACAGAAATCCGACCATGACCTTGATCGTGGAATTGCCCCACAGCGAGGTAATGATGTTGCGGCCCAATGGTTGTCGAAGCGCCCCGCTAAAGTCCTCGGACCAGCTTTTGCCGGGCCGGCGGCTGCGGTAGCTCAACGTGGTGGGAACCTCACCCTCGGTCACTTCGACCCAGCGTGGAATTCGCATGGACAGCAAGGCACCGGCAACCGTGACCGCAACGGTGACGAATAACGCGCCGGGCCAATGGAACATGCGGGTCAAGGCGTACTCGATCCCGCTGGCGATGCCGCCGCCGAGGATGGTGCCGCCCAACAGCCCGAACATGGTCAGCCGGGAATTGACTCGTACGAGGTCGATCGTCGGTGGCATCACCCGCGGCGTCACCGCGCTGCGAAGGACGCTAAACGACTTGGACAGCACCATCATTCCCAGCGCACACGGATACAACACCCATGATGGGAAGCTTCCGGTGGCGCCGTCGTAGTTGCTGATCAGCAACACCGCCAACGCCGTGCGCAGCCCGAACGACGCCGCCAGCGCGACCCGTCGGCCGTGCTGCAGCCGGTCCAGCGCCGGACCGATCAGCGGCGCGACAACCGCGAACGGCGCGATCGTGATCAGCAGGTACAACGCGACCTTGTCCTTGCTTTCCCCAGTGGCCGCGGCGAAGAACAGGGTGTTGGCCAGTGCGACGGCCATCGCTGCATCGGTTGCGAAATTGCACACCACCGGCCAGGTCAGCGCCGTCAGCCCCGACTTGTCGGCGCCGTCGGCGGTGGCGGCTCGTTGCACCAACCCATACATCCGCGAACCCATCTCACGGCTGCGCTGCGCGGCAGCGCGGGTGACCGTGACCCGCTCGCCGCCGGCGCCGCCACGCGGCGGCTCGCTGCGCCGATCGGGCTCGGGCTCGCGGTCCAGCGGCGGCAGATAGCGGTTGGCGCTGGGCATCGGCGGCGGGCGGCGGGGCCGGCGGTAGCCGGAGTCGTCTGCCGGATAGTTGGCCATGCCGGGGTGCTGGGCGGCGGGTCCGCCAGGGGTGCGGCGGCCGCTAGATGCCCGGCTCGTATCGGGGTGATCGCGCCGCCGTCCAGCCATGCCCCAATTCTCACAGATGCCGGCTGATCGGACGTGCAGGCAACCGGTGTGGCCGAGTCCCCCGGCTGTGCGACAGTATTAGGGGCGTATGGAAACAGCGGACAACGTGATCCGACCCACTGCGGAGTCGGCCGCGGCGACCACCGACGAGTGGTCGCCGGAATTGGCGACCGTTCTCACCGGCGCCGTCGAGCCGGCCCGGGCAGCCATCGTCGAGTTCAGCGGGGCCGACACGGTGGGTGACTATCTGGGCGTCGGCTACGAAGATCCGACCAGCGCCACCCACCGTTTTCTGGCCCATTTGCCCGGTTATCAGGGCTGGCAGTGGGCTGTCGTCGTGGCCGCCTATCCCGGGGCTGACCACGCGACGGTCAGCGAGGTAGTGCTGGTGCCCGGGCCGACGTCGCTGTTGGCGCCGGGATGGGTGCCCTGGGATCAGCGGATTCGCCCGGGCGACCTGAGCCCCGGCGACCTGCTGGCGCCGCTGCCGGACGATCCGCGGTTGGTGCCCGGTTACCTGGCCTCCGGTGACCCGCAGGTCGACGAAATCGCCCTCGAGATCGGTTTTGGACGGCGCCGGGTGATGAGTGCCTGGGGCCGCTCCGAGGCGGCCCAACGCTGGCATGACGGTGACTACGGCCCGTCGTCGCAGATGGCGCAATCCACCAAGCGCGTGTGCCGCGATTGCGGTTTCTTCCTGCCGCTTTCCGGGTCGCTAGGTGCGATGTTCGGGGTGTGCGGCAATGAGTTGTCCGCCGACGGGCATGTCGTCGACTTTGAATACGGCTGCGGTGCGCACTCCGACACCCCGGCCCCTGCGGGCAGTGGTTCGCCGATGTATGACCCGTACGACGACGGGGTGCTCGACGTCAGCGAGAAACCCACAGGGCTCAGCTAGCTGCTCTCGGCCGCGGCCTTGATCTTGCCCAGCGAGGCGTTCATGCCGTCGACAAGTTCCCGCTCGAAGTTCGCGGTCCCGCCGAAAAGCGCGTTCACCGCCATACTCGATACCGGCTTGACCCCGTTCTCGGCGTGCCTGCTCTCGATCACCCGGGTGCCGTCGGGGATCGGCTGCAGTTCGTAGCTCCAGACCGTGTTGTTCATGTTGACCCGAAATGCCAACTTCTGGTCAGGAACCACCTCGAGGACGGTACATGTCGTCGGCCAGAACAGCAGGTTGCGGCGGTTGACGTTGATGGTGCGGGTGCCCTGGCGGACCGGACCGAGTGCCCGCATCAAGCGACACTGTGGGCTCCACTCCGGCATGCGAGAGAAATCACTGACCAGCGACCAGACTTTCGAGACGGGTGCCTTGATATCAACCTGCGCTTGCAATAGCGGCGCTGCCATCGGACGCGTACCTCCTAGCTCGGGGCCGTTATTTTCGGTCGGGATCGCGTTGGTAGTTCAATCCGGTCTGCGCGCCACGCGCGCCGCGGCGGGCAGCGTCGCGTTGCACCAGGAAGATCATGGTGCCCAGTACCCCGACTCCCAGCCCGGCCAACGTCAGCGGTCGCCACGTCTCGAGGCTTGGTACGACGAACGCGGCCACGGCGGCAACCAGCCAGGCCACTGCGCCGACGCCGAGCACCGGCCATACCTCCAGCAGGGCAGCGGGCAGCATCGGCGGATCGAGGCTTTTGCCAGGCTCGACAGACATGGCCTTCAACATAGCCCGACGACGATGCCGGCCGCCTTGCCGCCGGAGGGGAAGTCCGGCAATTGGCGGGGCCGAGGCCCGGACTCGGTGATTCGTTGTCGACGATTGGGCGTTCTGTCGTAACCTTCGCGCTGTGATGGAGGGCGATAGCCGATTGGCCAGCGACCTGTCGTTGGCGGTAATGCGGCTGTCCCGGCAGCTGCGGTTCCGTCGGCCGCAGTCCCCGGTGTCGTTGTCGCAGCTGTCGGTGCTGGCGACATTGAACAATTACGGCCCGATGACACCGGGCGCGCTGGCGATCAGGGAACGGGTTCGCCCGCCGTCGATGACGCGGGTCATCGCCTCGCTGGCCGATTTGGGTTTTGTGGACCGTGTTGCGCACCCCGACGACGGCCGGCAGGTCCTGGTCTCGGTCTCCGATGCCGGTGTCGAACTGATCGAGGCCGAACGCCGCGCCAGCCAGGAGTGGCTGGCGCAACGGCTCGACACCCTGGGTGGCGCGGAACGGGATACGCTGCGTGAGGCCGCCGACCTGATCTTGGCCCTCGTCGACGAAAGCCCTTGACCACAAACGGTTTAGACCCCACCAGTGGTGCCGACGGTGTGGTCGTTTGCGATATCACCGATCCCGGCGACGTCCGGCTCGATAACTTTCGGGATTTGAACAGCATCGACCGTCGGCCCGACCTGCCGAGCGGGAAGGGGCTGGTGATCGCCGAGGGCGTGCTGGTGGTGCAGCGCATGCTGGCCTCGCCGTTTAGGCCGTTGGCCTTCCTCGGCACCGATCGCAGACTTGATGAGCTCAGGGCAGATCTGGCCGGCAGCCCCGCGCCCTACTATCGGGTCTCCGCCGAGGTGATGGCCCAGGTGGTCGGCTTCCATCTGAACCGCGGGGTGCTGGCCGCCGCGCGTCGCGAGCGCGAGCGCAGCCTCGTGCAGGTCGCCGACGGCGCCCGGACCGTCGTGGTGCTCGAGGGCATCAACGACCACGAGAACCTGGGCGCCATCTTCCGCAACGCCGCGGGCCTGTCCGTCGACGCGGTGGTGTTCGGCAGCGGCTGTGCTGACCCGCTGTACCGCCGCGCGGTGCGCGTCTCCATGGGCCACGCGCTGCTGGTGCCCTATGCACGGGCGGCCGACTGGCCGGCCGACTTGAAGACGTTGCAGCAGAAGGGATTTCGTTTGTTGGCCATGACCCCCGATCCCGACGCGGCGCCCTTGCCGGAGGCAATGGCGGCGGTGCGGGAAGAGCGGGTTGCGGTGCTGGTCGGCGCCGAGGGACCGGGCTTGAGCCGCGCGGCGTTGCGGGCCAGCGATCTGCGGGTACGCATCCCGATGTCACGCGGCACCGACTCGCTCAACGTGGCCACCGCGGCGGCGGTGGCCTTCTACGAGCGGGCTCGGGCTTGGGCCTAATTGCCCGACTCCTCCTCAGACCGCTACGCGGTCTGCATCGTCGTCGGGCTACGCTCGGCTGATGCCCGACGAATCCACCCCGTGGGCAACGGGTTTGACGGTTGCCGGGTTCGTAGCCGCGGTCACCGGGGTTGCCGTCGTGGTGCTGAGTCTCGGGCTTATCCGGGTGCATCCGTTGTTGGCGGTGGGACTCAACGTCATCGCGGCCGGCGGCTTGGCGCCGACGCTGTGGGGGTGGCGGCACACCGCGGTGCTGCGCTGGTTGGTGCTGGGCGTCGGGGTGGGCGTGACCGTTGCCTGGCTGACCCTGGTCTCGATGCAGCTGTTCGGCTAGCGCTGCCCGCCGGAACGGACACCCAGCAACACGTCTTCCCACGCCGGCACCGGTGGCTTGCCGCGGCGGGTGCGGGCCGGCTCGCTCTTGGGTTCGACGGCCGGGGTCTCGACCGGCGCGGGTGCCGACTCGTCGAAGTCGAGTTGGGCGACCGGGGCCACCGGCCGCAGCGGACGGTCGAAGCTGGGGTCGATCAGCTCACTGGCCGCATCATCGACGGCGGTGACGGTCCCGCCGTGCGCGCCTGGGCAGAACCGGAAATGCGCGAGGTTGTCCGAACGACCCGCCTTCCAGCCGAGCTGGACCGTCCAGCGGCCATCCTCGTTACGCCACGCGTCCCACAGCGTGCTGTCCGGGTTGAGGCCACGCGCCAGCAGCGACGACGTGATGGTCTCCAGCAGCGTCAGCACCGCGGGGCCGTCGGCGAGCACGGGGTGTGCGGCCGTTGCCAGCTCCGCGGCGCGCGAGCGTTCCAGCAGCACCGGGTGGGCGAACCGCTCAACCCGCTCGATGTCCACCCCGGCGGCGGCCGCCACCTGCTCGACGGACGCGCCGGCGCGGATGCGGGACTGAATTTCCTTGGGATGCAGCATGCTGGTGACCTCGATGTCGATATGGGTTTGACCCACCCGGGCCCCGTCGCCGCGCGCTGCCGCCCTCAGCCGGTCGTCGACTCGGATCTTGAACTTGTCGCCGGGCTCCCCGTTGTCTTTCGTGCTCTCACAGATGATGTGTTTGCCATCGACATCGAGTCCGACGATCGTGAGTTCCCGCATGGTGTCTCCTAGCAGGCTCCTCGCAGACCAGCGAGCCAGGCCTGTCGCTGCGGACTCTAGTACAGGCAGCGGCCGTAACCGTGCTGACACGCGGGGGTAAAGAGGCTAAATCCGCTCGACCACCCAGTCGATGCACTCGGTGAGCGCGCTGACGTCGTCGGGTTCGACGGCGGGGAACATCGCGACCCGCAACTGGTTGCGGCCTAGTTTGCGGTATGGCTCGGTGTCGACGATGCCGTTGGCCCGCAGCACCTTGGCCACCGCCGCGGCGTCGACGTCATCGTTGAAGTCGATCGTGCCCACTACCTGCGAGCGCAGCCGCGGCTCGGTAACGAACGGCGTGGTGTAGGACCGCTCCTGCGCCCAGGAGTACAACCGCTGCGACGAGTCCGCGGTGCGCTTGACCGCCCACTCCAGCCCGCCGTTGCCCAACAGCCAGTCGATCTGCTCGGCCAGCAGCACCAGCGTCGCGATAGCCGGGGTGTTGTAGGTCTGGTTCTTCAGGCTGTTCTCCACCGCGATCGGCAGCGACAAGAAGTCTGGCACCCATCGACCGGACTCGGCGATGGCCTCGATTCGACCCAGCGCCGCCGGGCTCAAGATCGCCAGCCACAACCCGCCGTCACTGGCGAAGTTCTTCTGCGGCGCGAAGTAGTAGGCATCGGTGTCGGCGATGTCGACCGGCAGGCCGCCGGCGCCGGAGGTGGCGTCGATGAGGATCAGCGCATCGCCGGAGTCGGCAGGCCGAGCGACCGGCACCGCGACCCCCGTCGAGGTCTCGTTGTGCGCCCATGCGATCACGTCGACCGACGGGTCGCTCTGCGGCTCGGGGGCGCTGCCGGGATCGGCCTTGATGATGATCGGATCGCCGACGAACGGATTCTTGGCGACCGCGGAGGCGAACTTCGAGCTGAACTCGCCATAGCTCAGGTGCAGCGACCTCTTGTCGATCAGTCCGAACGCCGCCGCATCCCAGAACGCTGTGGCACCGCCGTTGCCCAGCACGACCTCGTAGCCGTCGGGCACCGAGAAGTAGTCCCGCAACCCGTCGCGCACCCGGCCAACCAGGTCCTTGACCGGCGCTTGGCGGTGCGAGGTGCCGAAAAGCGCGGCGGCGCTGGTGGAGAGCGCCTTCAGCTGCTCGGGTCGGACCTTCGAAGGGCCGGAGCCGAAGCGACCGTCAGTGGGTTTGATGTTGTCCGGAATCGTGAGCACGTCAGCCATGATCACCAGGTTAGTGACTGGGCCGAGCCAGGCGATCACGCGGTCGGCGATGTTGATCACAGGCCGCTGTGTGATGTAAGTCACAGTGTACACATGTTCACGGATCGACCACAGTGGCATTCGAAGGTCTAGTAAGTTGCCGATACCTCCGGTACTGTGTTGGACATAGCGCATACAAATGTAAACCGCGTTGGGGAGGCTGCAATGGCCCAGAAGACGGCCCGAACCAAGCTTGTGCGACGTTGGCGTCGCAACATGGACGTCCTGGACGACCCGAAGTACGTGGAGATGCTGACCACACTGTCCGAGGGGTCGGTGCGGCGCAATTTCAACCCGTACACCGACATCGACTGGGAGTCGCCCGAGTTCGCGGTCATCGACAACGACCCACGCTGGATACTGCCGAAGACCGACCCGCTGGGCCGGCACGCCTGGTACCAGGCGCAGTCCCAAGAGCGTCAGATCGAGATCGGCATGTGGCGTCAGGCGAACGTCGCCAAGGTCGGTCTGCACTTCGAGTCCATCCTGATCCGCGGCCTGATGGAGTACGCCTTCTGGGTGCCCAACGGGTCACCGGAGTACCGGTACTGCCTGCACGAAGCCGTCGAAGAGTGCAACCACACCATGATGTTTCAGGAGATGGTGAACCACATCGGGGCCGACGTGCCCGGCATGCCGCGCATGCTGAAGTGGATTCAACCGTTCATTCCGCTGGTGGCCGGACCGCTGCCGATCCCGTTCTGGTTCGGCATCCTCGCCGGCGAAGAGCCCATCGACCACACCCAGAAGAACGTGCTGCGCGAGGGCAAGGAGCTGCACCCGATCATGGAGCGGGTGATGGCCATCCACGTCGCCGAGGAGGCGCGCCACATCTCGTTCGCGCACGAGTACCTGCGTAAGCGGGTGCCGGACCTGCCGCGCCGGAAGCGGTTCTGGCTCTCGCTGTATGTGCCCGTCACCATGCGCATCCTGTGCTCGGCGATCGTGGTTCCGCCGAGGGCGTTCTGGCGGGAGTTCGACATCCCGCGTCAGGTGCGCAAAGAGGTGTTCTTCCGTTCGCCGGAGTCGCGTCAAATGCTGCGTGACATGTTCGGTGACGTCCGCATGCTCTGCCACGACACCGGCCTGATGAACCCGCTGGCCAAGCTGATCTGGCGGATCTGCAAGATCAACGGGAAGCCGTCGCGCTACCGCAGCGAACCGCAGCGCCAGCACCTAGTCGTCGCACCGGCCGCCTAGAAGATCGGTCTTTATGCCGCACGTTATTACCCAGTCGTGCTGTAGCGACGGGTCCTGTGTCTACGCGTGCCCGGTGAACTGCATTCATCCGTCGCCGGACGAGCCGGGCTTTGCCACCGCCGAGATGCTCTACATCGACCCGGTGGCGTGCGTGGACTGCGGAGCCTGCGTGAGTGCCTGCCCGGTGGGCGCCATCGCACCCGCTGCCCAGCTGGCCCCCGAACAGCAACCGTTCATCGCGCTCAACGAGTCGTATTACCCGGACCGGCCGGCCGACCAGAAACTGCCGCCGACGTCCATGCTGGCGCCGGTGATCCCCGCACCACAGGTGCGGGGGCATCATCGTGGGCCTTTGACCGTGGCGATCGTGGGGGCCGGCCCGGCCGCGATGTATGCCGCCGACGAACTGCTCACCCAGCACGGCGTGCGGGTCAATGTCTTCGAGAAGCTGCCCACGCCCTATGGACTGGTTCGCGCCGGGGTGGCGCCGGACCACCAGACCACCAAACGGGTGACCGCGCTCTTCGACCGGATCGCCCGTCGCCGCGAATTCCGGTTCTTTCTCAACGTCGAGGTCGGCAGGCACCTGAGCCACGACGACCTGCTCGCACACCACCATGCCGTCATCTACGCCGTCGGTGCGCCCAATGACCGGCGGCTGGACATCAACGGCATGGGCATGCCGGGGACCGGCACCGCAACCGAGCTGGTCGCGTGGATCAACGGTCATCCCGATTTCACCGGGCTGCCAGTCGATCTCAGCCACGAGCGGGTCATCGTCGTCGGCAACGGCAACGTCGCTCTCGATGTGGCCCGCGTGCTCACCGCCGACCCCGACGAGCTGGCCCGCACCGACATCTCCGACCACGCACTGCAGGCCCTGCGCGCCTCGCGGGTGCAGGAGGTGGTGATCGCCGCCAGACGTGGACCCGCGCACTCGGCGTTCACGCTGCCTGAGCTGATCGGGCTGACGACGACGGCAGATGTCGTGCTCGACGCCGCCGACCACGAGCTGGTGCTGCGCGACCTGGCAGGCGTCTCGGACGCCGCGACGAAGCAGAAGCTGGAAATTCTTCGCAAGCTCGGCGACGGGTCCGGCCCGCAGCAGCGTCCGCGCATCCGGCTGGCCTACCGACTGACTCCCATCCGGGTCTTGGGTGAGCGGCGGGCCAGCGGTATGGAGTTCGGCGTCACCGGCACCGACGAGGTGTGCCAGCTCGAAGCCGGTCTGGTGTTGACCTCGATCGGCTACCACGGCAAGGCTATTCGTGATTTGCCCTTCGACGACGACGCCGGCGTGGTACCGAACAACCGCGGCCGGGTGATCGACTCGGACTCGGGGCAACCGGTACACGGCGCCTACGTGGCGGGGTGGATCAAGCGCGGCCCGACGGGATTCATCGGCACCAACAAGTCGTGCGCGTTGCAAACCGTGCAGCGGCTGGTCGACGATTTCAACGCCGGACTGCTGCGCGATCCGATCGACAAGCCGTCGGCGTTGGACACGCTGGTCGCTACCCGCCAGCCCGCCGTCGTCGACGCCGCCGGCTGGCGGGCGATCGACGCCGCGGAAGTGTCCCGCGGCAGCCTCGGCGATCGGCCGCGCAACAAGTTCACATCGGTCGCCGACATGCTGGCGGTCGCGGCGGCCGCGCCGACGCCGCCGCTGCGGCGCCGGCTGGCCGACCGGCTACGCCAATTGGCCGACCTGGCCTAACCCGAAGGCTGGCCGGTAAACGCGGCAATCTCCTCGGGGCTGACCTCGCGCACCGGCTGACCCAGCGACCAGTGGTGGCCGAACGGATCCGCAACGATGCCGTAGCGGTCGCCCCAGAACTGGTCATCGAGCGGCATGACCTCAGTCGCGCCGGCGTCGAGCGCCCGCTGGAACTTAGTGTCGACGTCGGTCACCGTCAGATGGATGGTGACCGGCGTTCCGCCCAGCGACGTGGGTGTCATCGACTTGCCGCCGGACATCTCCGGAAAGTCGTCGTTGAGCAGCACGGTGAAGCCGTTGATGCGCAGTGCGGCGTGGATCAGCTTGCCGTCGGGACCTGGGACTCGCCCGAGTTCTTCGGCATCAAAAGCCTTGACGTAGAAGTCGATCGCCGCTGCGGCGTCGTCGACGACGAGGTGCGGGGACAGTGCGGGTTCGACGGCAATTGCCATCATGGCCTCCTAGATATCCGTAGGGGTTCGGTGGGTGTTACGACTCTTTGACTCGAGCCGCGATGCAATCTCATCACCGGCCACCGACACCCACGCCGCCTCGCAGGTCAGGCCTTGCGGACCTCGTCCCAGCCTTCGACGGATTCCGGGCTGCGCGGATCCGGGCCGACGTAGATGGCCGACGGGCGGACCAGCTTGCCGAGTCGCTTTTGTTCGAGGATGTGGGCGCACCATCCGGCGGTGCGGCCACAGGTGAACATCGCCGGCATCATGTGGGGTGGCACCTCGGCGAAGTCCAGGATCACCGCGGCCCAGAACTCGACGTTGGTTTCGATCGCCCGGTCTGGACGGCGTTCCCGTAGCTCGGAGAGCGCTGCCTGCTCGACCGCCGCCGCGACTTCGTAGCGCGGTGCGTTCAACCGCTTGGCAGTGGCCCGCAGTACGCGCGCGCGGGGGTCTTCGGCGCGGTAGACGCGGTGTCCGAAGCCCATCAGCTTCTCGTGGCGGTCCAGAATCCCCTTGACCAGGCCGCGGGCGTCACCGGTGCGCTCGACTTCTTCGAGCATCGGCAGCACCCGTGCCGGTGCACCGCCGTGCAGGGGGCCGCTCATCGCCCCGATCGCGCCGGACAGCGCGGCGGCGACGTCGGCGCCGGTCGATGCAATCACCCGTGCCGTGAACGTCGAGGCGTTCATCCCGTGCTCGGCGGCCGAGACCCAGTATGCGTCGACTGCCTCGATATGCCTGGGATCCGGCTCGCCCTGCCATCTCGTCATGAAACGGGCTGTGACCGTTGGGCATTCGTCGATAACTCGTTGGGGAACCGCGGGGTGGTAGATACCGCGGGCCGATTGGGCGACATAGGACAGTGCCATTACCGAGGCCCGGGCGAGCTGGTCGCGGGCGGTGGCATCGTCGATGTCGAGCAGCGGCTGATAGCCCCAGATCGGTGCGAGCATCGCCAGGCCGGCCTGGACATCGACGCGGACATCGCCGCTGTGGATCGGCAGCGGGAATGGCTCGGCCGGTGGCAGCCCGTGGCCGAACTTTCCGTCCACCAGCAAAGCCCAGGCGTCGCCGAAAGTGACTCGTCGGCCCACCAGGTCTTCGATGTCGACACCCCGGTAACGCAGGGCGCCGCCGTCCTTGTCGGGTTCGGCAATCTCGGTGGTGAACGCCACCACACCCTCGAGGCCCGCTACGAAATTCTCTGGGATCTTGTCCGGGATGACAGTCATAGCCGAATTCTCCCACTCCGGTCCAGACCGGTCGCTACCGGTCGGTAACTAGCATTGGCGAGCACTCAGCATCCGGTGCCGGCTCGTAGCGTGCGACACACCTCATGAAGCCGCGTCGGCGACAATCGAGTGATCCTCCGACAAAAAGCGTTGCGCGGCAACGTATGGATATTGTCGAAGTTGACGACGCAATCGCTGGGAGTGCGCGTCAGTGCCGTCACCATGACAGCACCAATCCGGTCAGCCACCGGATCCCGGGTGAGGACCAGGACGGGCCGGCCGCCGCCAGGGTTGCGCAACTCACCGTTCACCCCTTTGCATCGGTCCAGTCGCTCCACTCTTCGGCGGGTCCCCAATCGGCAATGTTGGCCAGCGACGTCTCATCATGGGTAAGCGGGTGTTCGGCGTAGCCGGCAACATCGTGGTTCGCAGCGAGCTCGGCCAGATGCCGCCGCAGCGCATCCCGCAACAATTCCGACCGATCCACGCCCAGCCGTTGCGCCCAATGGTCGGCCGCGGCCACATCGGCATCGTCCGCCCGGAAACTCACCATTGTCATTAATGCACGGTACGTCGTCAGACGTCCTCGCCGTCTTCCCGACTTGACTCAAATTGGTGCGCACCTTCACCGCGGTGTTGATGAGGGGTTGCGGTGGTGTTGGGGTCGCGGGTCGGCGGTGATGCGGGTTTGGTTGTCGGCCCGGATGTCCACGAAGCAGTAGGCAGCCGGGTCGTGTGAACGAATTTGTTTATGCCCCAATTTGTTTGAGCTTCGATAGATTCCCGGTAGATGACCGGCCCCGGTAACCCAAGCTAGTTGTTTGTCGGTGGTGGTTGGGGTTGGAAGGGTTCATACCACCACCAGTCGGCGCGCTCGCCGGTAGGTCCCGGGCAGGGCGCCACCGCGGGCGGGGGTTGAGTTGGTGGGCGTGCCAGCGGTCCCGGGCTCAGTGATCGGCCGGCGTTGTCGGTGACTACGAGGGCGCCTGCGGGTCCGGTGATGGTGATGACGCCACGATGGTGC
>NZ_DATFZD010000225.1:0-9910 GCF_035314665.1 Mycobacterium sp.
TGCTGGGCCCGTCGGGTACCGGTAAGTCCGTCTTTTTGAAGTCGCTGATCGGGTTGCTGCGCCCGGAGCGGGGTTCGATCATCGTTGATGGCACCGACATCACCGAGTGCTCGGCCAAGGAGCTCTACGACATCCGCACGCTGTTCGGGGTGATGTTCCAGGACGGCGCCTTGTTCGGGTCGATGAACCTGTATGACAACACCGCCTTCCCGCTGCGTGAGCACACCAAGAAGAAGGAAGGCGAGATCCGTGACGTGGTCATGGAGAAGCTGGAGATGGTGGGTCTTGGTGGGGATGAGAAGAAGTTCCCCGGTGAGATCTCCGGCGGTATGCGCAAGCGCGCCGGGTTGGCCCGGTCGCTGGTGTTGGATCCGAAGATCATCCTGTGTGACGAGCCGGACTCGGGTCTGGACCCGGTCCGTACCGCTTACTTGAGCCAGTTGCTCATCGATATCAACGCCCAGATCGACTGCACGATCTTGATCGTGACGCACAACATCAACATTGCCCGGACGGTGCCGGACAACATGGGCATGTTGTTCCGTCGGCATCTGGTGATGTTCGGTCCGCGTGAGGTGTTGTTGACCAGCGACGAGCCGGTGGTCAAGCAGTTCCTTAATGGTCGTCGGATCGGCCCGATTGGGATGTCGGAGGAGAAGGACGAGGCCACCATGGCCGAGGAGCAGGCCCACTTGGAGGCCGGCCATGTCGATGGCGGTGTCGAGGAGGTCGAGGGTGTGCCGCCCCAGATCCTCGCCACCCCCGGCATGCCCGAGCGCAAGGCGGTCGCCCGTCGCCAAGCCCGGGTCCGGGAGAACCTGCACCTGCTGCCCAAGGATGCGCAGAAAGCGATCCTCGACTCGCTGGAGGGCACCCAGAAATACCCCGTCCCCGACTACGCCGACGAGCCCGACGGTCCGGGCCGGCACCGCGACGAAGACGCCGACACCGCCTCGATCCCCACCCAGCGCGGATACTGACCTCATGTTTGTAGTGACGGCCCGCTGCGCCCGGCTTCGCCGCGCTTGCGACCGTCACGGCCCGATAGGCCTACCCGGAAGGAGTTGATCCACCGACTTGGCGCGTCACCTCTTGACGGAAGCGCCCGAAGGGGCCAATCTGTTGGGCAGTATGCGTGAACGGGTAGATGCAGACGCCAGCCAGCGCCGTTATCCCCGGGCACGGTAGTTGAGGAATGCGCAGTCCTGCGCTATTGTTGGACGTTGCGCTGGCTGCATCCTGCCCACCTCACCTGCCACCTGACACCGTGGTCCCAGCCTGAGCCCGTTTTAGGGCTCAGCGACCTAGTTGCGTGCGTGAGATCCGGACAGTTCGTCCGCCAGCCGAACCGACACAGTTATAGCGGCGAACAGGTCCGGTGGTCTCCGGCACCGTTAGTCGCGCGAGGTGCTGGAAGGACGCATCTTGGCAGTCTCCCGCCAGAGCAAGAAAAACCCTCAAAGTTCTACCTCTAACAGCTCCGTTCCCGGGGCACCTAACCGAATTTCGTTCGCCAAGCTGCGAGAACCTCTCGAGGTCCCAGGTCTGCTGGACGTGCAGACCGACTCGTTCGAGTGGCTGATCGGCGCGCCGCGCTGGCGCGAGGCCGCGGCTGCGCGCGGCGACACCAGACCGGTCGGTGGCCTCGAAGAGGTGCTCTACGAGCTCTCCCCGATCGAGGACTTCTCCGGCTCGATGTCGCTGTCCTTCTCCGATCCACGGTTCGACGAGGTCAAGGCCCCTGTCGACGAGTGCAAAGACAAGGACATGACGTACGCGGCCCCGCTGTTCGTCACCGCCGAGTTCATCAACAACAACACCGGTGAGATCAAGAGCCAGACGGTGTTCATGGGTGACTTCCCGATGATGACCGAGAAGGGCACCTTCATCATCAACGGGACCGAGCGTGTGGTGGTCAGCCAGCTGGTCCGGTCGCCGGGCGTCTACTTCGACGAGTCCATCGACAAGTCGACGGAGAAGCTGCTGCACAGCGTCAAGGTAATCCCGAGCCGCGGTGCGTGGCTGGAGTTCGACGTCGACAAGCGCGACACCGTCGGTGTGCGCATCGACCGCAAGCGTCGTCAGCCGGTCACCGTGCTGCTCAAGGCGCTGGGCTGGACCGCCGAGCAGATCAGGGACCGGTTCGGGTTCTCCGAGATCATGATGTCGACGCTGGAGAAGGACAACACCGCCGGCACCGACGAGGCGCTGCTGGACATCTACCGCAAGCTGCGTCCGGGCGAGCCGCCGACCAAGGAGTCCGCGCAGACCCTGCTGGAGAACCTGTTCTTCAAGGAAAAGCGCTACGACCTGGCCCGCGTCGGCCGCTACAAGATCAACAAGAAGCTGGGCTTGAGCGATAAGCCGGCCGAGACGTCGTCGACGACGCTGACCGAAGAGGACGTCGTCGCCACCATCGAATACCTGGTGCGCCTGCACGAGGGTCAGGCCACGATGACCGTGCCCGGCGGCGTCGAGGTGCCGGTGGAGACCGACGACATCGACCACTTCGGCAACCGTCGGCTGCGCACGGTCGGTGAGTTGATCCAGAACCAGATCCGGGTCGGCATGTCCCGGATGGAGCGCGTCGTCCGCGAGCGGATGACCACTCAGGACGTCGAGGCGATCACGCCGCAGACGCTGATCAACATCCGGCCGGTGGTCGCCGCGATCAAGGAGTTCTTCGGCACCAGCCAGTTGTCGCAGTTCATGGACCAGAACAACCCGCTGTCGGGGCTTACCCACAAGCGCCGGCTGTCGGCGCTGGGCCCCGGTGGTCTGTCGCGTGAGCGCGCCGGCCTGGAGGTCCGCGACGTGCACTCCAGCCACTACGGCCGGATGTGCCCGATCGAGACCCCGGAAGGTCCGAACATCGGGCTGATCGGTTCTCTGTCGGTGTACGCGCGGGTCAACCCGTTCGGCTTCATCGAGACGCCGTACCGCAAGGTGGTCGACGGTGTGGTCACCGACGAGATCGAGTACCTGACCGCCGACGAGGAAGACCGCCACGTCGTCGCGCAGGCCAACTCGCCGCTCGACGAGGGCGCCCGGTTCAGCGAGTCCCGCGTGCTGGTTCGCCGGAAGGGCGGCGAGGTGGAGTATGTGTCCTCGTCCGAGGTGGACTACATGGACGTCTCGCCGCGCCAGATGGTGTCGGTGGCCACCGCGATGATTCCGTTCCTCGAGCACGACGACGCCAACCGCGCCCTGATGGGTGCCAACATGCAGCGCCAGGCGGTTCCGCTGGTGCGCAGCGAGGCACCGCTGGTGGGCACTGGTATGGAGCTGCGCGCCGCGATCGACGCCGGCGACGTCGTCGTCGCCGAGAAGAGCGGCGTCATCGAGGAGGTGTCGGCCGACTACGCCACGGTGATGGCCGACGACGGCACCCGGCAGACCTACCGGATGCGCAAGTTCGCTCGGTCCAACCACGGCACCTGCGCCAACCAGCGTCCGATCGTGGACGCCGGTGAGCGGGTCGGGGCCGGTCAGGTGATCGCCGACGGCCCGTGCACCGAGAACGGTGAGATGGCGCTGGGCAAGAACCTGCTGGTCGCGGTCATGCCCTGGGAAGGCCACAACTACGAGGACGCGATCATCCTGTCCAACCGGCTGGTTGAGGAGGACGTGCTGACCTCGATTCACATCGAGGAGCACGAGATCGACGCCCGCGACACCAAGTTGGGTGCCGAGGAGATCACCCGGGACATCCCGAACGTCTCCGACGAGGTGCTGGCCGACCTGGACGAGCGCGGCATCGTGCGTATCGGTGCCGAGGTCCGCGACGGCGACATCCTGGTCGGCAAGGTCACCCCCAAGGGTGAGACCGAGCTGACCCCGGAGGAGCGGCTGCTGCGCGCGATCTTCGGTGAGAAGGCCCGCGAGGTCCGCGACACCTCACTGAAGGTGCCGCACGGCGAGTCCGGCAAGGTGATCGGCATCCGGGTGTTCTCTCGCGAGGACGACGACGAGCTGCCCGCCGGTGTCAACGAGCTGGTCCGCGTCTACGTGGCCCAGAAGCGCAAGATCTCCGACGGTGACAAGCTAGCCGGACGGCACGGCAACAAGGGCGTCATCGGCAAGATCCTGCCGGTCGAGGACATGCCGTTCCTGCCGGACGGCACGCCGGTGGACATCATCCTGAACACCCACGGTGTGCCGCGACGGATGAACATCGGCCAGATCCTCGAGACGCATCTGGGCTGGGTGGCCAAGGCCGGCTGGCAGGTCGACGTGGCCGGCGGGACGCCGGATTGGGCGGCCAACCTGCCGGAGGATCTGCTGCACGCGGAGCCGAACCAGACCGTGTCGACCCCGGTGTTCGACGGCGCCAAGGAAGAGGAGCTGCAGGGCCTGCTGGCCTCGACGCTGCCCAACCGCGACGGCGACGTGCTGGTCAACCACGACGGCAAGGCGGTGCTGTTCGACGGCCGCAGCGGCGAGCCGTTCCCGTACCCGGTGACGGTTGGCTTCATGTACATCATGAAGCTGCACCACCTGGTGGACGACAAGATCCACGCCCGCTCCACCGGCCCGTACTCGATGATCACCCAGCAGCCGCTCGGTGGTAAGGCGCAGTTCGGTGGCCAGCGGTTCGGCGAGATGGAGTGCTGGGCCATGCAGGCCTACGGCGCTGCGTACACGCTGCAGGAGCTGTTGACCATCAAGTCCGACGACACGGTCGGCCGGGTCAAGGTGTACGAGGCGATCGTCAAGGGCGAGAACATCCCGGAACCGGGCATCCCCGAGTCGTTCAAGGTGCTGCTCAAGGAGCTGCAGTCGCTGTGCCTCAACGTCGAGGTGCTGTCCAGCGACGGCGCGGCCATCGAGATGCGCGACGGCGACGACGAGGATCTGGAACGCGCAGCGGCGAACTTGGGAATCAACTTGTCGCGCAACGAATCTGCCTCGGTTGAGGATTTGGCCTAATTATTTTCTTGTTACTACACCCGCAAGGGGAAAGGGAGTTACGTGTTAGACGTCAACTTCTTCGATGAACTCCGCATCGGCCTGGCCACCGCGGACGACATCCGGCAATGGTCTTACGGCGAGGTCAAGAAGCCGGAGACGATCAACTACCGCACGCTGAAGCCGGAGAAGGACGGCCTGTTCTGCGAGAAGATCTTCGGACCCACTCGCGACTGGGAGTGCTACTGCGGCAAGTACAAGCGGGTTCGCTTCAAGGGCATCATCTGTGAGCGCTGCGGCGTCGAGGTGACCCGTGCCAAGGTGCGTCGTGAGCGGATGGGCCACATCGAGCTGGCCGCGCCGGTCACGCACATCTGGTACTTCAAGGGTGTGCCGTCGCGGTTGGGCTACCTGCTCGACCTGGCGCCGAAGGATCTCGAGAAGATCATCTACTTCGCCGCTTACGTGATCACCGCCGTCGACGACGAAATGCGGCACAACGAGCTGTCCACGCTCGAAGCCGAGATGGTCGTCGAGCGCAAGGCCGTCGAGGACCAGCGCGACGCCGACTTGGAGGCACGCGCGCAGAAGCTGGAGGCCGACCTCGCCGAGTTGGAGGCCGAGGGCGCGAAAGCCGATGCGCGGCGCAAGGTTCGCGACGGCGGTGAGCGTGAGATGCGCCAGCTGCGCGACCGGGCACAGCGTGAGCTGGACCGGCTCGAGGACATCTGGAACACCTTCACCAAGCTGGCTCCCAAGCAGCTGATCGTCGACGAGAACCTGTACCGGGAGCTCATCGACCGCTACGGCGAGTACTTCACCGGCGCGATGGGCGCGGAGTCGATCCAGAAGCTCATCGAGAACTTCGACATCGAGGCCGAGGCCGAGACGCTGCGTGACGTCATCCGAAACGGCAAGGGGCAGAAGAAGCTTCGCGCGCTGAAGCGGCTCAAGGTGGTCGCGGCGTTCCAGCAGTCGTCCAACTCGCCGATGGGCATGGTGCTCGACGCGGTCCCGGTGATCCCGCCGGAGCTGCGTCCGATGGTGCAGCTTGACGGTGGCCGGTTCGCCACCAGCGACCTCAACGACCTGTACCGCCGGGTGATCAACCGCAACAACCGGCTCAAGAGGCTGATCGATCTCGGTGCGCCCGAGATCATCGTCAACAACGAGAAGCGGATGCTGCAGGAGTCCGTCGACGCGCTGTTCGACAACGGCCGTCGCGGCCGTCCGGTCACCGGGCCGGGCAACCGTCCGCTGAAGTCGTTGAGCGATCTACTCAAGGGTAAGCAGGGCCGGTTCCGGCAGAACCTGCTCGGTAAGCGCGTCGACTACTCGGGCCGTTCGGTCATCGTGGTCGGCCCGCAGCTCAAGCTGCACCAGTGCGGTCTGCCCAAGCTGATGGCACTCGAGCTGTTCAAGCCGTTCGTGATGAAGCGGCTCGTCGATCTCAACCACGCGCAGAACATCAAGAGCGCCAAGCGGATGGTGGAGCGTCAGCGTCCGCAGGTCTGGGATGTGCTCGAAGAGGTCATCGCCGAGCACCCGGTGCTGCTGAACCGCGCGCCGACACTGCACCGGCTGGGCATCCAGGCCTTCGAGCCGATGCTGGTGGAAGGCAAAGCCATTCAGCTGCACCCGTTGGTGTGTGAGGCGTTCAACGCCGACTTCGATGGTGACCAGATGGCCGTGCACCTGCCGCTGTCGGCGGAGGCGCAGGCCGAGGCCCGCATCCTGATGCTGTCTTCCAACAACATCCTGTCGCCGGCATCGGGCCGTCCGCTGGCCATGCCGCGACTGGACATGGTGACCGGGCTGTACTTCCTGACCACCGAGATCCCCGGCGACACTGGCGAATACCAGCCGGCCGCCAAGGACCGTCCGGAGTCCGGGGTGTACGCCTCGCCGGCCGAAGCGATCATGGCGATGGACCGCGGTGCGTTGAGCGTGCGCGCCAAGATCAAGGTGCGGCTGACCCAGCTGCGGCCGCCGGCCGAGGTCGAGACCGAGGTGTTCGGCCAAAACAGTTGGCAGCCTGGCGATTCCTGGATTGCCGAGACCACGCTGGGTCGGGTGCTGTTCAACGAGCTGCTGCCGGTCGGGTATCCGTTCGTGAACAAGCAGATGCACAAGAAGGTGCAGGCGGCGATCATCAACGACCTCGCCGAGCGCTACCCGATGATCGTGGTCGCGCAGACCGTCGACAAGCTCAAGGACACCGGTTTCCACTGGGCCACCCGAAGCGGAGTCACCGTGTCGATGGCCGATGTGCTGGTTCCCCCGGGCAAGCAGGAGATCCTGGACGCCTACGAGGAGCGGGCCGACAAGGTCGAAAAGCAGTTCCAGCGTGGTGCTTTGAACCACGGCGAGCGCAACGAGGCGCTTGTGGAGATCTGGAAGGAAGCCACCGACGAGGTTGGTGAGGCGCTGCGCGAGCACTACCCGAGCGACAACCCGATCATCACGATCGTCGACTCCGGTGCCACCGGTAACTTCACCCAGACCCGGACGCTGGCCGGCATGAAGGGTCTGGTGACCAACCCGAAGGGTGAGTTCATCCCGCGGCCGATCAAGTCGTCGTTCCGTGAAGGCCTGACGGTGTTGGAGTACTTCATCAACACCCACGGCGCCCGGAAGGGGTTGGCGGACACCGCGTTGCGTACCGCCGACTCGGGTTACCTGACCCGTCGTCTGGTCGACGTGTCGCAGGATGTCATCGTCCGCGAGCGCGACTGCGAGACCGAGCGCGGTATCGTCGTCGAGTTGGCCGAGCGTCAGCCCGACGGCACCTTGATCCGCGACCCGTTCATCGAAACCTCGGCCTACGCACGCACTTTGGGCACCGACGCGGTCGACGAGAAGGGCAACGTCGTCGTCGCGCGCGGGCACGACCTGGGCGACCCGGAGATCGACGCGCTGCTGGCCGCCGGTATCACGCAGGTGAAGGTGCGTTCGGTGCTGACCTGCACCACCGGCACCGGTGTCTGCGCGACCTGCTACGGGCGCTCGATGGCCACCGGCAAGCTGGTCGACATCGGTGAGGCGGTCGGCATCGTGGCCGCCCAGTCCATCGGTGAGCCCGGCACGCAGCTGACCATGCGCACCTTCCACCAGGGTGGTGTCGGTGAGGACATCACCGGTGGTCTGCCCCGTGTGCAGGAGCTGTTCGAGGCCCGGGTGCCGCGTGGCAAGGCGCCGATCGCCGACGTCACCGGACGGGTGCGTCTGGAGGAGGGCGAGCGCTTCTACAAGATCACCATCGTCCCCGACGACGGTGGCGAGGAAGTCGTCTACGACAAGCTCTCCAAGCGGCAACGGCTGCGGGTGTTCAAGCACGAGGACGGTTCCGAGCGGCTGCTCACCGATGGCGACCACGTCGAGGTGGGCCAGCAGCTGATGGAAGGCTCTGCCGACCCGCACGAGGTGCTGCGCGTGCAGGGCCCCCGCGAGGTGCAGATCCACCTCGTCAAGGAGGTCCAGGAGGTCTACCGTGCGCAGGGCGTGTCGATCCACGACAAGCACATCGAGGTGATCGTCCGGCAGATGCTGCGCCGGGTGACCATCATCGATTCGGGCTCGACGGAGTTCCTGCCCGGCTCGCTGATCGAGCGTGCTGGGTTCGAGGCCGAGAACCGTCGGGTGGTGGCCGAGGGCGGCGAGCCTGCGGCCGGCCGCCCGGTGCTGATGGGTATCACCAAGGCGTCACTGGCCACCGACTCGTGGCTGAGCGCGGCGTCGTTCCAGGAGACCACGCGAGTGCTGACCGATGCGGCGATCAACTGCCGCAGCGACAGGCTCAACGGTCTGAAGGAGAACGTGATCATCGGCAAGCTGATCCCGGCGGGTACCGGTATCAACCGCTACCGCAACATCCAGGTGCAGCCCACCGAGGAGGCCCGGGCGGCGGCGTACACGATCCCGTCGTACGAGGATCAGTACTACAGCCCGGACTTCGGCCAGGCGACCGGAGCCGCGGTTCCGCTGGACGACTACGGGTACTCGGACTACCGCTAGGTTTCGGTAGCGCGACCAGACGCAAAAGCCCCCGCACGCGCGGCGTGTCGGGGGCTTTTGCGTCTGCTCGCCACAATGTGGTGACCCACTAGACTGGCCGAATGCTCATCGGTTCCCATGTCCGCAACGACGATCCCCTGGCCGCCGCGCAGGTGGACGGCGCCGACGCGGTGCAGTTCTTCCTCGGCAACCCGCAGAGCTGGAAAAAGCCGAAGCCGCGTGACGACGCCGAGACGCTGAAAGCATCGATAATCCCGCTGTACGTCCACGCGCCGTATCTCATCAATGTGGCGTCGGCCAACAACCGCATCCGCATTCCGTCGCGCAAGATCCTGCAGGAGACCTGTGACGCGGCCGCGGAGATCAACGCGACCGCGGTGATTGTGCACGGTGGTCACGCTGACGACAACGACATGGAGGCCGGCTTCGAGCGGTGGGTCAAAGCGCTGGACTATCTCGAAACCGATGTGCAGGTGTATCTAGAGAACACCGCCGGCGGCGATCATGCGATGGCCCGCTATTTCGACACCATCGGCAGGCTCTGGGATCACATTGGCGACAAGGGCATTGGCTTCTGCCTCGACACCTGCCATGCCTGGGCCGCAGGCGAAGCGCTGATCGACGCGGTCGACCGGATAAAGGCCCTCACCGGTCGCATCGACCTGGTTCACTGCAACGACTCGCGAGATGCGGCGGGCTCCGGCGCCGACCGGCATGCAAATTTCGGCACCGGCCAGATCGACCCGGAGCTGCTCGCTGCGGTGGTCAACGCGGCCGACGCTCCGGTCATCTGCGAAACCGCCGACGAGGGCCGCAAGGACGACATCGCGTTCCTGCGGGAAAAGACCGCAAGCTGATTTGCGCACCAGCTAGTGGTCGCGCGTGCGGGCCGGAGTTGTCAAGAGGCGCTTGGCAACAGACACCTCGCCGGGTCAGCGGCCCTGGCCGTCCCGTGTGCGCACAACGCGGCGGCAATGAAGCCGATAAC